>DATBRN010000041.1:0-22333 GCA_036560225.1 Pyrinomonadaceae bacterium
GAGCCCAAACCGAAAGAAACAAGAACCAAAACCGCCAGCATTAGGTGATTAGCTCTTTTCATTACGCTACCCGTCACGTATCAAGATAACCGTCGGCGTTTGAATTTTCTAGTTCACTTTTAGACGGCGCATCACGCGCACTTCGGTCCGCCAATCTTCATTGAGGTCGAACCGATAGATTTCGATATCCGGAGCGATCGAGCGCGCCAGTATGTTAAAGGATGGATGAACCCTGAGGGTGGGTGCAACGAGATAAATCAGTGGAGATTCGTTTCTAATTTTCCTGTCGCCAAAGAGTTTGGCGCGGGCAATATGTCCGCGACGACGGTGTGCCTCAACTCGCTGCCAGTAATCGACTCCCTGAAGCACGTGCTCGCGAGCCTCTGAAACCTTCAACTCGATAACCGCTAACCTTCCATCGCGCCTGAGAGCCAGCAGGTCGACAGGGCGAACACTGAGTGCGCTGCCACGTGCCGTCCTAAACTGTGCGTGAAGTGGCGCGATTATTAGACCGGGATCGAGGCGCGTGATATCGCGACGCAGAATCGATTCAAGCCATGCTTCAGCTGCATTTCGGTAAAGGGCATGGTGATGATCAGAAGCACTCGCAGATCGGTGTTCCAATAATTCGGCCAACAGGTTTGTCCATTCGTTTTCGGTTTTCTCCTCTAACAGCCGTCGTCGCGAGCCTTCGACTCCAAACCAAAGCCGCTCGTTTCCCATCACCTGACGCACACGCGCGAACGGCAAACCAAAATAACGCAGGGTTGCTCCATGGCGTGCGCTAACCACATCAATGGCTTCAGGCGCGATGGCTACGAGTCGCTGCGCTATTTCGCTCGCCTCCGACGCAACAACTGGTGGAAAACGCGCTAGCCTCCGCTTCCAAAGCTCATCGCGGGCGGGAACCTCGATCGACTTGATCTCTGTCAGCTGTTGATCCACTTCGCAAACGGAAATGGCCTCTCGCAGACTCTGGCGCAGCAAAGCAACGCGCTGAACCGTTGGCTTAACCAAATCACTCTCAACGACCAACCACAGTTGTTGAATATAGGGAGGTCGCACGCGCTCACTGGCTCCCTTAAACCAGATCAGCGCGGCGGAGAGAAAGGCATCCGCGTCGCTCGCTTTACTTGAAGCCACAGAGCCGGTAACTGCAATGCGTTGATGCTTCTGTCGCAAAAGAATTCGCGCATAGCGTCCCGGCTGGCCGCGACGCGCTCCAGGACTTAGCCTTGCACGTTCGACCTTTGTGCCGGGTTGAAGCGAGCAAGCCAGATGGCCGAGTTGTTCGCAACGCGACTGGCGCGCCGCTTTCACTGTCAGCGCAATCGCGCGCGCGGCCGCCCGTGGTACCAGTTCAATCTGCGGCCGCTCAGCACCCATCCGACGCGACGCTTGCAGCAATAACTTATCGCCTGTCCATTCCCAGGCAAAGATCTTCCACGTGCGGCTTCCTTTTTCGGTCCAGCAGTTGAGAATCAATCGTCCGTGGGCAACAGCGACGTCTAACTCTCTTCGGTTTAGTGCCTGAGTGTTTGCATCATCTAGCGTGCAGAACCACTCCGCATGCGCAGCCAGCAGTTCGGCAATTTTTGATCTTGCGACCTCCAGGCGACCCGGTGTGTTGACGCGTTCGAACATTCGAGCCAGACGAGTCCAAACGGATCCTAAGAGCGGCCTAAAATGGATGGTGTTGCGACTGGGTGAAGTTACTGTGTGACTTCAATCAACTTCTATAAATCTATCGGGACCAGATATCAGTTCCTCGGATGATATTCTAGGTCATTGCTTTAGAGTTGGTAACGATTGATGACGGACTCATTGTTCTGCGCGCGATGAAAGAGTTCTGGCAACAAAGCGGGCGGCTTTTGACGCCTATGCGTGCAGGACCGCAATGGTGGCATCATGAGTTGCAAAGACCAAATCGATGCCAGTTCATTCAGATTCGTTGCGGTTAGGACTGATGCGTGTGCTACCATTTTTAGTCAATAGAATTCGCATAAACATCTCGCTAACAAATCCCCAATGAAGAACGTCTATCTTGCAGGATCCGTGCGCACGCCCATCGGGCGATTTGGCGGCACACTCGCATCGTGGAGTGCCGCTGACCTCGGCGTAGCGGCGGCAAAGGCTAGTCTGGAGCGCACTCGATTGCGCCCCGACCAAGTTCAGCAATCAATATGGGGCTGCGCGCGGCAAGCCGGCGGCGGACCAAATGTGGCGCGACAGATCACCTATCGAGCCGGAGCGCCGGAGGCAGTGCCGGCATTTACAGTCAACCAGGCCTGTGGCTCCGGACTGCAGGCAATCATTCTAGCTACCCAGCAGATCATGCTCGGGCGCGCCGAAATAGTGCTTGCGGGTGGTACAGAGAGCATGTCGCGAGTGCCTTATTTCGCCGAGGGAGCGCGTTGGGGCATGCGCATGGGTAATACTGAACTCGTCGACGGTATGTATCGCGATGGCTTTAACGATCCATTGTCGGGACTGGTGATGGGCGAAACAGCGGAGAACCTTGCGTGTCAATACGAGATTTCTCGCAACGATCAAGACGAGTACGCACAAAGATCGCAGCAGCGCACGCAAGCTGCCATTGAGTCAGGGCGTTTCAACTCAGAGATTGTTCCACTTGAAATCAAAGGTCGCAAGGGTGAAATAGTAAACTTTGCACGCGACGAGCACCCGAGGGCCGGAACCACATTACAGGACATGGCAAAGTTAGCGCCGGTGTTCTCCAAAGAGGGGACTGTGACTGCGGGAAACTCATCAGGAATAACTGATGGCGCGGCGGCGATAGTTGTAATGAGTGAAGAAGCGTTGAAAGAATCGGGCGCGGACGCTGAAGGAAGAATCGTTGACTATGAAGTAACCGGCGTCGCCCCGGAGATTATGGGGATTGGTCCTGTGCCGGCTATTCGATCGTTGTTAGCCAGACAAAGACTTGGGCTGAAGGACATTGATCTAGTCGAACTTAACGAAGCGTTCGCTGCGCAAGTGATTGCGTGCGACCGTGAACTTGATTTCGATCCGGATCGATTAAACCCAAACGGCGGTGCGATTGCATTAGGCCATCCTATCGGCTGCACTGGCGTCCGAATCACCACCACCCTGCTACATGAAATGAAGAAGCGACAGGCCAGGCTTGGCTTAGCAACTCTTTGCGTAAGCGGGGGAATGGGACTCGCACTACTTGTGGAAGCAGTTTGATTGTGGGGGTTGGAGGCCAACCTCGAGGTAGCTAGCCGGCATCCGAAGAAGGCAGCCTTGTACTGCCTTACACTTGGTCCCCATGGATTTATCCCCATCTATGCAGTGATGACAAATGGCTGGAATGCCAATTTCAGAAAGGGTTTTTTCTATCGTGAAGAAAATTATTTCAAATCTCGGATCTCGGATCTCAAATCCTGAATGCTCCAAGAAGCTTATCGCTGCGCTGGTGCTTAGCCTAAGCATTGCGTCTATCGGCTTTGCGCAAAGGGGTCGTACCACATCCAGGCCAGCCCCAACTTTACTGTCATCGCTGCCACCGTCTGACGCAGTTGCCCTTGTTAACGTAAACCGGGTGCTCGACGAAGCGCTGCCGAAACTCCTGGCCGAGAATCCTGCAAAGCTCGCCGATGTCACTGCTGAACTGGAGAAGTTCAAGACTCAAACCGGTCTCGATCCTCGATCATTCGACCAAATTGCATTAGGTCTAAGTTACAAGTATCCAAGAGAAGGTATTACCAAGATCTCCACAGCAGTGCTTGCGCATGGCACTTTCAACGCAGGCGCAATGGTTGCGGCCGGCCGGTTGGCAGCAAACGGAAAATACGTCGAACAGAAGTATCAGGGAAAAACAATTCATGTCTTCACATTCGACCGGCAAATAAGGTTGTTTGGTTTATGGGACGTGAAAGTCCGGGATCTTGCTGTCACAGCACTTGATGGCAACACGCTTGCGCTCGGCGCTCTCGATGCAGTGCGCGGCACGATCGATGCGATTAGGACCGGCAAGCGTGCTAACCCTGAGTTGATTGCGCTTGCGAGCCGTGACCCTAATGCCATCCTCGGGTTTGGTGGCAACATTTCTCCTGCCCTGATGGAGAACCTGAGGCTCAGTAACGACAGTGTTGCCAGAGAGCTGACGGCAGTGCGTCAGGTTTACGGCACGCTGGGTATGACGAGCACGGATTTAGAATTGATGCTCGCCGCCCGTACGGTTGACACTTACTCGGCGAAGAATCTCGGGGACACCGTTGAAGGACTGAAGCAGTTTGGGGCGCTGTTCATCAACCGGCTTTCGGCCGCCAAGGGCACGCTGGCGCGAACCGCGTTGGACAATCTGAAGATTACAACGGTAGGCAATGAGCTTCAGATCCGCACCGCTGTTGCGCAATCGCAAGTTTTGCCTTTGATGCGTGGGAATTAGACCGACGACGGACGACCGACGATCGACGACGGACCGACGACGCCACGACCATCACGCGTCGACCGTCGTCGGTCGGCCGTCGGCCGTCATTTTGTTGGAATCGGAAACTGCGGGCGTGGTGGCGGGGCAATTTCAGGTTCGCTTTCTTCAAGGTTGGCCAGCACGTCCGGGTAGAGCTTTATGGTTCCGGCCTGCTTCATGCGCCGTTGAACCGCATTAATGTAATCCTCGTAGACTTGGCTTTGCCTGCCCGAGAGCATTGCCTGGTTCAACTGCTCTCGCTGCTTGGCAAATTCTGCCAGGTCAGCCTCATGGCGATCTGTCACACCCAGCAAAACCAGGTTCTCGCCGACTTTCAAAGGACTCTTTGTTACTTCACTTGCCTTTAAGCTGTAGATCGCTTCGTCGAGCGCTGGACTCGTTCCAATTGTTCCCAAAGCCGAGCCAAGTTTGTACCCAGGCGCTGTTGCGACTTCGAACCCAGCTTTCTCCGCTGCCGCTTTTAACTCTGCTACGCCGGTAGCGGAAGACGCAACCTCGTTGGTTTTCCCTTCCAACTGCTCCTTAGCACGCTCCTGTTTGACCTTTTCGGCCACCTTGGTTTTGATTTCTTCAAGGTCGGGAGTGCGCGGATCTTTCTTCTCGATGAGCATCGGGATCGCGAAGCCACCCTTCACTCCGGTTTGCTCACCAACGTCGTTCGGATTGTTTAGAGGAGCAATTGCAGCCTCGAACTGCTGACTGCTTCCGATTCCCGGAACATCGTCCTCCGGCTTAACAAATGGCGTCTCTTTGACCATCTCGCCGGGTTTCATGTTGGCCTCCGCGGACAACTCCTGCGCGACTTTTTGAGGGTCCTTGGTTTCCTTCAAGCGATTCTTTGCCCGGTCGGCAAGTTTGGCCGCCACGGCATATCCCTTACGGTTGCGAAGCGATGCCAACAGCTCCGGCTTTGCTTGCTCGAAGGTCTTTGGCACTGACTCTCCCCGGCGCAGTATGTACCAGTTACCGGCGTACCTGATCGGGATATCGGAAACATCTCCCGGCTGCATATCTACAACGCGATCGTAAAGCCCGTTGATCTTATTTGGGTCCTTCTTGTAGGGCCGCGCGAGATACCCACCTTCCTTTGCTGTTGCGGGGTCCTCAGAGTTTCCACGGGCGAGATCTGCGAAAACTTTCTCGCGCGTATCGGGGCTGGCGGCGTGGATTTTCTGAATAAGATCTTTCGCTTTCTGTTCCTGTTGCGCATCAAGATCTTTACGCGCGACTTTCAAGAGGATCTGCTGCACCTTTACTCCTGCCTGCTTGCTCTCCTCCGGAAGTCTGTCAAACTCATCGCGTAGGTCCTTGTCTGTAATCTGGAGCTTCTCGCCAGCCTTGGCCTGGTCGATGTAGACATAGCGAATCTTTTTCTGCGGCTCGGTGATATTGAAGTCAGCTTTGTGCTGTTCGTAATAACTCTTCAGCTCGTCTTCCGAAGGTTGGATCTTCTCGGCAAGCTTGTCTGCGGAGATCACTGCGTAGGTAACGTCAAAGGTAGTGTTCTTACGTTTGTAGTCTTCCTCCACTTCTTGATCGGAAACTTTGACAGCTGCAGTGATGAAGGCTCTCAGTTTCTCCTGCGCGATCTCATCACGCACAGTTCGCTCAAAGGATTCCATGCCGCCATAACGAGACGTAACTGAATCCTTATAACGTTGCATGCCGACAAATTGGCCCGACGCATCTGTAAACTGTTTACGAATCTTGTCGGCAACCTCAGCGTCGCTCGCAGATAGCCCTAGCCGGGCCGCCTCCTGCGCGACCACGCGGTCGCGAATCAGTCCCTCAACAAAACGTTTGTAGCCCCCTAACTGACTTATGCTCACCCGGCCGCCGAACATTTGCAGGTAATTCTCTTTTAGCCGAGTGACCTCGGCCACTGTGATTTCTTCTCCGCCAACTTTGGCTACTACTTCGGTGCTTCTGCCAGGTTCAACATTGCTGGAATTCCTGCCCGGAGCATAAAAGACAATTAGACTGACTGCCATTAAGACTGCAAAGCCGACGATTATGATTCTGCGAGTGTGTTTTAGCCGCGACAGTTGTTTGAGCATTACTTTTACCTTCCTAGAAATCGCGGATTGTAAAGGAGACCGGGTATGCGTGCAACCGGGCCGGCCGTTCACGCTTCAGCCTTGGATCAATCGTTTCATGGTCAGCAAGCTCAGGTCGTGTTCGTAAATTGGCCCCCGATTGCCGCTTTCCGATCCGGATGGTATTTTACTGACACGAATGGACCCTCTTGGCAACTCAGCTGCGCTATGGATTGGTTTTTCTCTGTTCATCCTCTTGATGCTGAGCCTCGACCTCGGACTCTTCAATCGTAAAGCCCACACAATCAAATATCGGGAAGCGACGATCTGGAGCGCTGTCTGGATCACGCTGGCATTAATCTTCGCCGGTATTGTCTTCTGGTACCAAGGCACTGATCTGGGCCTTAAGTTCCTCACCGGATACGTCATAGAGCTCTCGCTATCTGTTGACAACCTCTTTGTCTTTCTTTTGATTTTTTCCTTCTTTAAGGTGCCGGCGAAGGTGCAGCACCGCGTGCTCTTCTGGGGTGTATTGGGGGCCCTGGTGATGCGTCTCACGATGATCTTCATCGGCGCCGCATTGATTAATCGCTTCCACTGGATCATTTATATCTTCGGCGCCTTCCTTGTATATACCGGCATCAAGATGTTTGCGCAGGAAGATACCGATATCCAGCCTGAAGAGAATCCGATCGTGCGCGCGGTTACGCGCCACATACCGATCACTCGTCACTATGAAGATGAAAAATTCTTTACGCGGGTGAATGGTAAGCTGACCGGAACGTTACTACTGCTCGTGCTGGTGATTGTCGAAGTTACCGACCTCGTTTTTGCGGTCGATTCCATCCCGGCAATCTTTGCCATCACCACCAACACGTTCATTGTTTACACTTCCAACGTCTTTGCCATTCTTGGACTGCGCTCCATGTATTTCTTATTGGCCGGAGTGGTCGAGAAGTTTCAGTACCTGAGAATGGGACTCGCAATCGTGCTTACCTTCATCGGCGTGAAGATGCTGATTGAAGTATTCCATTTTGTTATTCCTGTCTGGATTTCGCTTATCGTGGTTGCGACGGTGCTGCTCACATCCGTCGCCGCCTCGATTCTTTGGCCAAAGGCCGCCGAAATGGATATCAAGCTGGACTTGCCTGAGGGTTTCGACTCGCCTTTTGAGGAGAACTCGGCCAACGACGACGCTGCCGACGGGAAAGCCTGACTCGCCCTGAAAAGCCCAGTTTCCTGGAAATTGTCCTAGAGCTTGAATTCTGAGTTCTTCAGAAGGCTGGAGACGCTTGACTTGTTAGCCGGACCAAATTCCGCATAAATGTCTGAGGGGCGGGCGACTGGCCCCCTCCGTCGGCCCGCATTTCAACGGCATCGGTGCCTTTAATTTGCTTGAAGGTACTCTTGCGGCTGTGCTAGATTCGGGTTGGCAGCAGTTGCCGTTGACGGCTCCCCGGACAAACGGAACCTGGCTGCCTACACGGCTGCCTGACTTCATGCCTAAAAAGACGGCCAATCATTCGTCTTCCGGCAGATTGATTGGCGCTCGAGCAGTAGTGATTTGCGGTTGCCCCTCAGTCGTCCAACCCAACCGAACTACCGGTCGGGACCCCAGAGTACCTAGCTTCAACCAGAAATGAGCACAAAAACCAATCGTTTTGTTTTTGATTGGTGGGTAGTAGAGAAGCGCAGTATCTACCTGCTGATCGGTCTTGTAGTCCTTAGCGGCGTGGCTGTGGGCGGTGCGCTCTATGTGTGGAAATATGGCAATCCGCTGAAAAAATCGAGCGTGGGCACCAAACCACCCTCGGGCGCACGGTTCACATCGTTTGAAGGAGATGTGCGCGTCATCCGCTCGGCCACGCGCGAGACTATCGCTCCCACCGCCGAGACAGAACTTTATCCTGGTGACACGGTACAAACCCAGGCCAGCGGACGCGCGCGCGTCAGCATGGCCGACGGGTCGACGCTGGTTGTGCGGCCCAACAGCACGATCATTGTGCGCGACAACGCCAGCGGAGATGATGGAAAGAAGACCAACGTGCACGTGGTTGTCGACAGCGGACAAATGTACGTCCGCACTGAGCTACAACCACAGGGCGCCACCAACGTTGTCGAGACGCCTAAGACGACGAACAAGATGGGCGAGCAGGCTGCAGCGAGCTTCAGCGTCAACAACGTGGAAGGCACGGAAGAGATTCGCGTTTCGGTGGGTGCGATCGACAGCACTAGTCGCAGTGGCGAAAAGACCACCTTACATGGTGGCGAGTATTTCCAGGTGAATCGCTCCGGGGTGCTGTCAAAGCCTCAGAACCTTCTAGAAGTTCCTCTTGCGGCTGAGCCGCGGGACCTGGCAAAAGTTTTTGTGGGAGGGAATGGTGCAGCAAATGTCCCTTTGAAGTGGCAGCGACCGCAGTCAGGGACCCCCTCATTTTATCGGGTAGAAGTCGCAACCTCTCCGTTCTTTGTTGCCGAAGGCAAAGTAATTGAACGCGATCAATTGGTCTCGACAGAGTTCACTGCTAGCGATCTCAGGCCCGGTACATACTTTTGGCGTGTGCGCGCCATCGCTGCGAGTGGACAGACCAGCGATTGGAATGAGCCCCGAAAGTTTATCATTGCCACAAGGGGCACCGGCGTGCGCGTTCCTGTTTCAAACCTTGCGGCCGAGTATTTAGGTGGCCGCATCTACCTGGTTCGCGGACGCTCGGAACCTGGGACCACGATTCACATTGTGGGCCGTGAGGCCATTGTACCCGCTGAGGGTTCTTTTCAACTGCAGATCACTGCACCCCAGAATTCACAGGACATAGATATCGACGCAGAAGATCCGCGCGGTAATAGCACTTCATACCACCTATCGCTTCCCGGGCGCGCAGGCTCCGGAAATGAATGAGCTCGGCAGAGTCGGATTTGGCGAACACTAGCCTTGGATGCCGGAGTCCACTAATTTCAATGTCACCGCACGTAATACTTCTAACCGACGCCCATGAAGCGCCTGCCTTCGAATTGATCGAAGCCTTGCGCCTGGCGGGCGTGAAGACGCTGATTGAAGGCCTTCGCGAGCCCGGCCTTGAGCCAGCCGTCCGGCGTCGTGACCCTGAAAGTGTAGAGGAAAGATGGGAGGAGCAGCCCCTGGCGGTCCTCTACGAAGTTATTGCCGGCGCTGACGTAGTCGAACTCCATGCCGCTATCGAACATGCAACAACGTCTTGGCCCGGAACACCGCTGATTGCCTGTCGGCGTCAGCTAACTGGCTACCAGGTACAGAATTGGCGAAACCTCGATGGGGTCACCTTGAAACGGATGGGTTTTCGTGCGATTGCAGATAAGGCTGCGCAGTTGCCGGCTATCTTGCACGAAATTGAAGGCCACGGAACGACCGGCGAATTGAAACTGCCTGACATCGTAAGTCCGCCCGCCAAGAGCTCGGCAGGTTCTCTTCCCACCCGAATGAAATCAAACAGCGTGCGTGCAGCTTTTGATCTGGTTGCATCGCTTCACTTCATCGGGGATCAAAACAGCGCCGCACACACAGCACTTGCTGGACTGGTTCCGTTAGTCAGCGTGGACCGTTGGACCATATATCTCTTCTCCGATGATAAGAGTCCGAATGCTTCCGTACTCGAGGCAGTCGCCTCACTAAGACCCGCGGAGGACCCACTCTACAACGCAGCCGATGATTGGCGACGGCTCATGCTGCCAGAGGATACGCCGCCGGGTTCGGAATCGAGAGCTGCCCAACTTGCGAGTGCCGGAATGGGCACCGTTAAGAAAAAGGAACGCGGCCAACACATCGTCGCGGTTCCGCTAGTTTGTGGTGAAAGAGTTCTAGGCGTACTCGAAGGAGTTCGCAAACAGCATTCGTTTAAGAAGTCAGAGATCGCAATCCTCGATGCGTTGTCTCTGCCACTTGCTTCCGCGCTTGCCAACGCCGTGCGTATTGGTGAAGCAGAGCGTCTCTCCCAAACCGATGATCTCACCAAGCTTCACAACGCCCGCTACCTGCGACAATTTCTTCTGAACGAGATCCGGCGAGCACGCCGCTACGGTTCCAGCGTGGCAGCACTGTTCCTCGATCTCGATGACTTTAAGCAAGTGAACGATGTTCATGGTCACCTGGTCGGTTCTCACGTGCTGATGGAGATGGCGGCGGTCATTCTCTCATCGATTCGCGACACCGATGCCGTGGCTCGGTACGGCGGTGACGAATTTGTAATAGTGTTGCCCGATACGCAGATCGACCTTGCCGGAACGGTGGCTGGGCGTATCCGCGAAAAGATCTCGCAGCATCAATTCAGCGGCGGCCGGAATTTGAAACTCACGCTCACCGCCAGTTTCGGCGTCGCCGCCTTTCCGGAACATGCATCCTCACCACAACAACTCATCGCCTGTGCTGACACAGCAATGTATGAAGCAAAGGCTGCGAATAAAAACTGCATTCGTTTCTCAGCGCCGCTAACCCGCAAGCCAAAAGCCGCCGATGAAGTCAGCGTCCCCGCCGAAGTGGTCGAGACTGATGACGGAAAAGCCTTTTCCTGATTAGCGTAAAGGTCCAAGTCGGTGTATCTTGGTTAGTTGGGATTAGCGTCGTGCGGACGATAGTAGTGAATGGTAAGCAGCACAGGTGGATCGCAGGTTTGAACGGGAGCCCTCATCCCGACTGTTGTTCTTACCATTTGGAAACGGTAGTGCCTACCCCCGAGCGATACGCTCATTTCTAAATTAAACGGGAAGAGACTAATAAATGGCTTTCAAATCGATTTTCAGCCTGTTTTCCAGTGATCTAGCCATTGATTTGGGGACAGCAAACACGCTCGTTTACGCAAAGGGACGCGGTATTGTCGTCTCCGAACCTTCGATAGTGGCGATCAATAAAGTTACGAACCAGGTAGAGGCCGTCGGTCGCGACGCGAAGGAGATGCTCGGACGAACGCCCGGCAATATCGTCGCGATTCGTCCCATGAAGGATGGCGTCATCGCAAACTTCGAAGTCACTGAGAAGATGCTGCAACACTTCATTCGGAAGGCTCACAATGGCAAAACCTGGGTCAGCCCTCGCGTGGTCATCGGCATACCGTCGGAGATCACACAAGTAGAGCGACGCGCTGTTGAAGACTCTGCTTATCGCGCCAAGGCTTCGGAGGTTTATCTCGTCGAAGAGGCAATGGCTGCCGCAATCGGAGCCGGCCTGCCAATTACCGAACCACATGGAAACATGGTGGTGGATATCGGTGGTGGGACCACAGACATCGCCGTCATCAGCTTGAGCGGCATCGTTTACTCGCGCGCGGTTCGCGTTGCGGGAAATGAGATGGATGAAGCGATCATCTCCTACATCAAACGAAAATATAATCTTCTGATTGGAGAACGGACCGCCGAAGCAATCAAGATTGAGTTGGGCTCAGCCTATCCTTTAGAAGAACCGTTGTCCTACGAAGTGCGCGGTAGAAATCTAATCGAAGGAATACCAAAGACAATAACAATGACAGACGAAGAAGTTCGCGAGGCCCTCGCTGACTCCATCGCGACCATCATTAATGCTGTACGCGTCGCGCTGGAACGAACGCCTCCCGAACTTTCCGCTGATATTGTTGAGCGCGGCATTGTGCTGACAGGCGGCGGCGCACTCCTGAAGAATCTCGATAAGCGACTCTCAATCGAAACTGGCTTACCAGTGTCTGTGGCCGATGATCCCCTCGCCTCGGTTGTGCTCGGGACGGGGAAAATGCTTTCTGACTTTGATCTGCTCAAGCGGGTGAAGTGGGAAAATACAATGACTAGCGGAATGTAGGAGAATAGCGGTAAATGGTAAATAGTGAATAGTAAATAGTGAATGGACGACGTTTCTCAAACCCCATTCACCATTCACCATTCACTATTTACTATTTACCGACATCAAAATGGCTGCCACTCGCACCCAAAGAGAGATTCGACAGCGCGCGCCGATTTGGCTCGGGATACTCCTCTTGACCAATCTCGTGATAATGGCCGTAGACGCGCGAGACAGCGTAACCAGGCAACGCCTGCTTAGAGTTTGGTTTCAAGCCCTACTTTCCCCGGCGCAAAGCCTGACCTCCGGAGCCAGCGGAGCGAGCACAAACTTTGTCAGGCAAATAGTTAACTTCCGCAGTACGGCTAATGAAAACGAAAGACTCAAGGAGCAGCTGGCAACCGCCCAGCTCGATCTTCGCAATGCGCAACAAACAGTCGCTGAAAATGAGAGGCTCAAAGGCCTCCTGAATCTTAAGGAACAAACTGGTTACGAAGAGATCCCGGCTCGCGTGATAGCGCGCGATTCATCCATCTGGTTCAACACCGTCACGATTAATCGCGGCAGTTCGTCAGGGATAGCTCTTAATATGCCTGTAGTTACTGGTAGTGGAATAGTCGGTCGCGTTATTGCCCTGAGTCCATGGACAGCGCAAGTGATGATGGTGACTGATGAAAAAGCCGCTGCTGGGGCAATCGTTGGACAGCTTGGCGGTTCGGGCACGCTTGGTTCGGTTAGAGGGCTTGGGAATACCGGTCTGCTCGAAATGCGTTATGTTTCAGGTCTGGAGAAGGTTGAGGTTGGCGATTACATTTTGACCACAGGCCAAGACGGCATCTATCCTCCGGGTTTAAGCGTGGGTGAAGTTGTGCAGGTCAAGACCGGTACAGCAACACAGCCTCATCAGATTCTGATCAAGCCGGGAGCGAAACTTGATCAACTGGAGGATGTGGCGGTGCTGCTTTATCATCCGCCACAGCGGCCAGCGCCGGAACAGACCCTGCCAAACGTGGACAAGGTAAAGAAGTGACGATGATTGACGATTTCCAATTGCCAATTGCCTATTGTTATCTGAACCGCGTTGAATTCGCAGCGCTGCGCAGATTGGAACGTCTCAAATCGGCAATCGGCAATTGGAAATCGAAAATCGGTCATGCCGCAGCTTAAAATCGCAGCCGCTCTGGCGGTCGCCATAGTCCTGCAGTTGTCCCTAGGGAGTATTTGGCCTCCCCTCTCCTATATTGACTTCCCACTGATGGTGGTTGTTTATATCGCCCTTCAGCGCCATGCCTGGCATGCACTGATTGTGGGAACAATCGCCGGCCTCGCGATTGACGCACCCAGTAGAGGGCTAATTGGCGCCGGCGGCTTTTCGAAGACCCTGACTGCTTACTTAATATACATCGCTGCCACGCGAGTTAACCTTGAAAATCCGCTACTGAGGATTCCCGTGCTGGCAGCGGCCAGCTTGATTGACTCCGCAGTCTATTTCTTCTGGCATCGGTCGCTGGGCAATCCTCCTAGCGTGCCCTTCGTGCAGACGACGTCGTACCGCTTGATCGGCACGACCATAGTGGGAACATTTGCTCTTTATCTGCTTGATTCACTTTTCACGGAACGGGCCCGGCAACGCCGGACGTTCGCTTCGCGTCGAAAGGGTGCGCGGCGCGGACGGCGCAAGCTCAAGGGAAGATTATAGAAAGAGGTCAGAAATCAGAGGTCAGCCATTTAGAAAAGTCAGGGGGAGTCCGTTGGCCGAGTCTCTGATTAGCAATTCAAATGGCTTTTTCACAAAATTTTCTGCCCGCAAATGGCTTTTTCACGCTATTCTAACCTCCGGGTCCCGGTTACCTCCTTCTTGACCTCCTGTTCTCTGTTTTTATGAAGTTCGAAGATACCTCGCAAAACCTACGCAGCCGCCTCTGGTTTGTTCAGAGCTTTATTATTCTGCTGCTCGCCCTTCTGGGAGTCAGACTTTATTACCTCCAGCTCGTCCGCGGGTCGTACTACGCGGAGATTGCTCAGAACCAGCGCATCAGGCTTGTGCCGATACCGGCGCCGCGCGGAGACATATTGGCTAACGACGGGAAGACCGCGCTCGCTAACTCCAGCCCGATCTACAACGTTATCCTCTCTCGCGAAGACCTGCGAGATCGTCAACTCATCTCTCTGGCAAAACCGCTCGCAGATGTGCTTGGGGTCGATCCTGACACTTTGCGTGAGCGCTTCGAACAGATTGGTTCGCAGCCGGCTTTTGAATCCATTCTGGTGAAGCAGGGCGCCACTCCCGGTGACATCGCCTGGGTGGAAGCCCACGAGTTGGAGTATCCGGAGTTGCGCGTCGAACAACAGCCCCAGCGCCGTTACCCCGCCAATGGCATGCTGGCGCATGTGCTTGGGTACGTTGGCGAGATCAGCCCGGAACAGTTGAAACAACCCGCTTACAAAGATAAAGGACTTAAGCCGGGTGATGTGATCGGACAGAGCGGCCTCGAACAAACCTACGACGACTATCTTCGTGGGAAGGACGGCTACCGAAAAGTAATCGTTGATAGCCGGGGACGAATTCAGGATGAAATCGAAACTGTTCCTCCGCAACCGGGTCAGGACTTAATTACCACCATCGACCTCGATTTGCAGCAGGTCGCTGAAGAGCAACTTCGGACATCGGCGACCCAACGCGGTGTCATTGTCGCTTTGAATCCGAATAACGGCGAGATCCTCGCGCTCGCTTCCGCCCCTACCTTCGATCCCAATCTCTTCTCGCGAATGGGCACCAAAGAAGGACGAGCTGAATACGTGGCCGTGCTAAACGACCCGCAAAAGCCTCTGATCAACCGCGCGGTGCAAAGTCGATATCCCCCCGGTTCGACCTGGAAAATCCCTATGGCGGTCGCAGGACTCGAGCAAGGTGCGATCACTCTCGATCATTCAAACCTACTTTGCGGCGGCGGCATACTCGTGGGAAACAAGTTCACTCGCTGCATGGGCAATCATGGCACTCCGGATCTCAAGGCAGCGATTACGCATTCCTGCGACGGTTACTTTTACCGTTTAGGTTTGAAAATGGGTCTCGACGGCATTATGTCGATGGTCGATGAGTTTGACTTGAACAAGCGCACCGGAATCGATCTGCCGAATGAAGTTCTCAGCATGACTCCTTCTCGCGAGCTCAAGAAACGAACGCAGGGGGAAAATGCCGAGTGGAAAGATATCGATACCGTCTACGCCTCATTTGGCCAGGTCTATGACGTCATAACCCCAATAGCTCTGTTGCGCACAATATCTGCCGTATCCAACGGTGGGCAACTCTATATACCGCACCTGCTTAAAGAACTAAGACCGGTCGGCGAACACGGCTCCCCTGACTACCGAGCAGGTCGAACTTTTCAACCGCTCGACTCGACACGGCCCAATCCGAAGGTGCTTCCAATTCCTGAAGCCATTGATCATCTGGTTGTCGAAGGGATGTGGGGCGTTGTCAACAATGGCGGAACCGGAGCCGCAATTCGCATGGCGGGTTTCGATATTGCAGGTAAGACCGGAACTGCCCAGGTCGTCGGTCTCGGGAAAGACGTTGGAAAAAACAAGGACCACTCGTGGTTTGTCTCTTACGCTCCGGCTTATAAGCCCGAGATTGCCATGGTGGCTTTAATAGAAAACTCCGGCTTCGGAGGACAGCACGCGGCGCCCGCGGTTCGGCACGTGTACGATGTTTATTACCGCAAGACACGCAATGCAGAACCTCCGGGCGCATTACCCGTCGCCAAGACGCCCCCCAAACCGGAAAACAAGACTCCCAAGAAACCGGAGACACAAATAGCAAGGAATCAGTGATGAAGAGTGATGAGTGATGAGTAATGAGAGTTATGAGATTCAACCCTCACCGGTTAGATCATCAAGTGAACTCACCTTCCTCACTTTTCATCCGTTCAATATCTCAATCTCAATACTCAATACTCAATACTCATCACTCATGACTCATCACTCTTAGTATGGTAGCAATAATTCAAAAAAGAGGTCTCCGCGACTTCGACTGGCTGCTGGCATTCATGGCAATCGCCATTGTGTGTTTCGGCACGATCCAAATTCGCAACGCCCAACCAACCGAACCCTATTGGGTCAAACAGCTCATCGGGCTGGGAATTGGCATAGTGGCAATGCTCCTGGTGGCTTTCAACGACTACCGCAAGCTCATTAATATCGCCCCAGTGTTCTACCTCTTTGGTCTTGTGCTACTGGTGATAGTCCTCGTTCCTGGTATCGGTTTGAAGATCAACGGCCAACGCGCATGGATCCGGGTTCCCGGAATAGGTCAATTTCAACCTTCCGAGTTTGTGAAAGTAACGACCGCCATGATGCTGGCTCGCTATTTCGGCAAGCAACGCGCAGCCACATTACATTTGAAAGAGTTAGCGGTCGGCGGCTTTATTCTCGCCCTGCCAATATTTCTTATCTTGCTGGAGAAGGACGTCGGACAGGTGCTGACGTATTTGCCTATTCTGGCTATTGTTCTCTTTCTCTCAGCGATCAGAATTCGCTACGTAGTTGGCGCCATTGTTATCGGCGTGGTGCTGCTTCCCGCCGCTTACTGGCTGGGGGTGAAGACCCACATGATAAAAAACTACCAGCAGGAGCGAATTAACGTAATCCTGGATCCGGAAAACGCCGATCGTCGCGGGTTTGGCTACAACACCTGGCAGTCGATACTGACTGTAGGCGAAGGTGGGCTGTTTGGGGCAGACACTTCCGCGGCACATTCCCAAAGCAGTCTCAAGTTCTTACCTGAGCCTCACACTGATTTCATTTTTGCGGTGACAGCCGGAAATTCCGGGTTCATCGGATGCATTCTCGTTTTACTGGCTTACATGGTCTTACTTTCCAGGTTGGTCGTAGGTGCGAGGCGAGCTTCGGACAGGATGGGTATGCTCGTCATCATGGCGATCGTGGGCGGTTTAATCTGTCAGCTCTTCATTAACATCGGTATGGCGCTCGGCCTCCTGCCGGTGATCGGAGTGCCGCTGCCTTTAATGAGCGCCGGACTGGCATCGCTAATCGCTACCTTCATCGCGATCGGATTTGCTATCAGTGTTCAGCTACGAAGGTTTGTAAACTAACCGTGTTGCTAGTCGCGATTTGCGCGACTATTACTGGGGGTTATAACAACTACGTTTCGCGTTTGCTCGTGCTTCGGTTTATACTCATTAAGCTCGCCCCTGCGGACTTTTTGTAGTTTCAACCGACAAGTGCTCTTGAAACGAGACAACAGCACGAGGAAGCTCGATCTGAAGCACCGTGCTCCCGAAAGCGAGTCAGAATTTTTTGCGGTCGTCTTAGATGACGACGTCTATCAACTTTTATCGTAAGCCGCGGTCATGAGCAAAAGGCTCAAAAGGTCGCGCGTTGGGACCTTAAGGTCCCGTTGACATCCAGATGCAACGGCAACAGGATCGCGAGGACACCTGAATAGTTTCGGATGTTCTAATGCCTGCGCTACTCCGAATTGAGAAGCGCTCCCTGTTGCCAGTTTGTGCTGTACGCGCAAAGCGGCTAGTTAGGGTTCTTTTTGATTAGTTCCAGTGACCGTCGCGTTCTGGACCAATTGGATCCAGATCCAAGTCAATCGGTACGCGACCGACAAAGTATTCAGAACCGGCCAGCGGGCAATCAATCCACGCCCCGGTCTCACCGGCGGCCGGTAATTTCCATCGAATCAGTTCGCGGCAAGACGCGCATGCGTTTTGCTAATCCGCGCCCGGCGCGCCTCGCTTTTCAGCTTGAAGCACGCCTCACGCGACCCACAATTTTGAGTAACGTCTCACACTACACTAAAAACCTTCCTGCTTGTTATGCGGGAATGAAAGCTCGAAGGCTATTCAGCTTCAGCGTTCGTTTTGGAGGTTCATCGAAGACGTTTCAGGAGACATCAGGTACACAATGGCAAAAGAATTAATCGTAAGCGTCAATGGACGCGAAAAGAAGATTGCAATCATCGAGAACGAAAAGGTGACCGAGTTCTACATTGAACGCGGCGAAGGCAATCAGGGAATTGTAGGCAACATTTATAAAGGCCGTGTCATGCGGGTTCTTCCCGGCATGCAGTCGGCTTTTGTTGACATCGGACTTGAGCGCGATGCGTTTCTTTACGTATCCGACTTCTTTGATGAGGAAGAAGAATTTGAGCGAATCGTCATCGACAAATCGCAGAAGGGTAACGTTGAAGAAGCCCAACGCGCAGCTGCCGAGCAGATTGCTCTCGCCCGGGCGGAACGCGAACGCCATATAGAAGCAACTCATGAGCGCGTCGCGCCTCTCAGCGAAATCGAAGCCCAAGAGGCGGCGGCGGACGAGGCTGCAGAGTTGGCTCAACAATCAACCACACAACCACCGGAACAAATCAGCGAGGGCGCGGAAGGCGGGAAACGTCGCGGCCGGCGCGGCCGGCGCCGCCGGGGCGGCAGAGAAGGTTCCGATACCATCGAGGAGACATCACCGCCAGCTGGGACCAGAATAAAGGCAGAGGACATCGGTACTCCGTTTGTCGCCGCCGACCCGTCAATTCTGAGAATCATAGATGAAGAAGAGACCGCGGCAAATGGGGAAATGTTTAAAGACGCGCGACTGCAGGAACGTCTCTTCGACCAAATCCATGCGGGCGAGTTTAATCTCGAAGACGACTTTCGCACGGCCGAAGTCGGTTCGGTGATCTCGACTGTCGACTACAGCGGCGATCTATTTCAACGCGTGGACGACGGTGACAATGAAGATGCGACAGGGATGACCGTCCCACGGACCCGCGAGCCGGTTGCTGCGCGTATTGAAAGCTTCGTGGACGACGTCGATGACAATCTACTTCGCGGCGGCTCTTTTGAGCGCGTCAGTGACGATGAAACGGAAAGCTTAAACGCTCAGGGCCTTCCAGAAACTGCGGAGACAGAAGAAAAGGAGAAACAACCTCGCGAACGCGCCGCCACAAAGAAATCGAGGGTTGGAAAACTTCTCGGTAGCCTGGGAGCTAAAAAGAAAACAACTAAACGATCATCAACGAAGAAGGCTGCCAAAGAAACGCGCGCGACCGCTGCTCCCGATGAGAGTTCAGCCACTGTCGACGACGATGCGATAGAAAGCGGTTACGCTGATGCGGAAGCAGTCGTTGAAGAGAGTAATTCTCGAGCGGAGTTTGCCACGCGCCGAGGTGGTCGCCGCCGTCGTCGATCGAAGACAGCCGCTACGGACACCGCCGTTGCTGACGCGCCTGCAGAAGTTGAATCCGAAGACAACGGCGATTCAGAAATCGAGGTTTCAGTCGAAGGCGCACCTTCCGACGAAACCGGCGAAGTTTCGGCGCCCTTAACAAGTGCCGCACCTTCCGGACGTGAGGCTCGTCCCGGTCGTGATGGGCGCGATAACCGCGATTCACGCAATCGAGGTCGCGACGGACGTGGAGGCCAGAGGGGTTCTGGTCGCAGGGATCGCCAACAACCTACGATCACGGATCTGCTCCGCGAAGGACAGGAAATACTTGTCCAGATTGCCAAAGAACCGATTGCTAAAAAAGGGGCGCGCATTACTTCGCATATCGCCTTGCCAGGCCGGTTTTTGGTTTACATGCCAACGGTTGAGCACGTCGGAGTGTCAAGGAAGATCGACTCTGACAGCGAGCGCCAACGTCTTCGCAAACTGATTACGCAAATTCGAGCCACTGAAGACATTCCGTCGGGCGGCTTTATCGTACGTACAGCCGGCATAGGTATAAGCGAAGCCGAGTTACGCGAGGACGTTCGCTATCTTGTGCATACCTGGCTTGATATTCGTGCTGCAGCGGAGAAATCCAAGCCAGCGACCCTGGTTCATAAAGATCTGGATCTTGTTCAACGCATTCTCCGCGATCAATTGTCGGACGAGTTTGCCGCCATTCGCGTCGACTCGGAAGATGAATACGAGGCCATCGTGGACTTTGTGAATCGCATTCAACCGCGCATGGTAAAGCGCGTTAAGCTCTACACTCGAGATCAACCGATTCTGGAAAGCTACGGCGTGCAAGCTGAGATTGATAAGGCGATTAAACCGCGCGTGTGGCTAAAGTCGGGAGGTTATCTCGTCATCAACCAGACCGAGGCACTAGTTGCAATTGACGTCAACACTGGAAAGTTTGTGGGCCGAGGAAGCGGCCGGCTTGAAGACACGATTACGCGCACCAACCTTGAGGCTGTTGATGAAATTGTGCGACAGATTCGCTTGCGTGACCTGGGTGGAATCATAGTGCTCGACTTGATCGACATGGAAGAGCGCCGCAATCGTACGCGGGTGATGGGAGCGCTGCAGGATGCGTTGCGCGGGGACAAGTCACCAACCAAAGTTCTTTCGTTTAATGATTTTGGGTTGGTGATCATGACTCGCAAACGTGTGAAGCAATCGCTTGAAAGGACGCTGTGCGCGCCGTGTAACTACTGCCAGGGAGCAGGGTTGGTTAAATCGCCACAGACGATCTGTTATGAACTGCTCGAGGAAGCCCGTTCGCTCGGCAAAGCAATGAATGGAGACAATTCGAACAAGCAGGCCACATTACGCATCCATCCTGAGGTTGCAAAAGCTTTGCGCAGTTCGGAAAGAGACGTGCTAAACGAAATCGAAGAATATCTGGGCCCGGTTGATATCACCAGCGATCCGACCGTGCACCAGGAGCAGTTTGATTTTGCTTTCATTTAGATAGTAGTTCCGAGTTTCGAGTTCCGAGTTCACAAATCGACTAATCCTTTTGGATCTCAGATTAGGAAGCGGATTAGAAAGCAGAATCCAAAACTCGAAACTCGGAACTCGGAACTCGAAACTCGAAACTCGAAACTTTGAAATAATGGGGAAATTAGAAAACATCTGGAAGACCATTCTTGCCGGCGGAGCCGGAGTGGCTGCGCTGGCAGCTGTCAACGCCGCGATTCAACGCAATGCGAGCGATCCTGATGAGAGTGCGCTCGGCGGCGAGGCCCACTTCTTTCAGTGGAAACATGGGCGCGTGTTCTATAAGACTTCCGGCGCGGAGAGATCCGGGCTACCGCTCGTCTTCATCCATGGCGTGGGTGCCGGCGCGTCAACCTTCATGTGGCGAAAAAACTTTGACGAGTTGGCAAAGGACTTTCGAGTTTATGCCTTCGACCTGCTTGGTTTTGGCTTTTCCGACAAACCGGCCACGGCTTCCTATTCTGCCGATCTCTACGTTGAACTAATCAGCGATTTCATTCGCGAGGTATCAGGCTATCCGGCCAACGTGATTGCAAGTTCACTCGGAGCCGCCTATGCGATTCGAGTTGCCGACGAGCATCCCGAACTTATCAACTCGATGATTCTCAATGGGCCCACCGGCTCAGATACGCTCAACCGTCGGCCCGGCATGGCCGGGGCCGCGTTCTATGGATTATTGCAATCACCCGTGCTCGGCACTTCCTTCTACAATGTGATGGCCAGCGAACGCAGCATCCGGGAATATGCACGTGAGCATCTGTTTTACGATCATCGTCGTGTTACCGATCGGCTGGTCGCGAATCTGTACGCCACCAGCCACCAGCCGGGCGCACAGCACGCGATCGCTGCCTTTCTTTCCGGGTATCTCAATACCGACACGCGCTCTCCCTTCTCACGACTTTCACAAACCATCATTTTGGTTTGGGGTAAACAGGACGCTACAACCCCAGTGGAGAAAGGCGTATCGCTTCAGCTATTGAATCCTCATGCAAGGCTGGAAGTGTTTGACTATTGCCGGATGATGCCTGAACAGGAACAGCCGGAAAAGTTTAACGCCCTGGTTCGCGATACGTTTCTCACTCGTGCCGCCGCTGCGGCTTCCGATCCGTCGTGACAAGAAATAGATGGGATTTACAAGCTTAACCAAGACCGCACTGTGAGGCTTGGACCGGATGCCGCCACTCAACTTCCGATGGACCACTAATACAGAACCGTGAGCGGTAGCGGCCGGATGCCACCACTCAACTTCCGATGGACCACTAATAGAGAACCGTGAGCGGCAGCGACCGGATGCTATACTCAACCCCCAAGGGTCGACTCAATACA
>DATBRN010000042.1:0-10890 GCA_036560225.1 Pyrinomonadaceae bacterium
GTGCAAAGCGGCGGGCAAGCATCCGATCCGTCCGTTCTGGGAACGGCCCACTGGGGCGAAGATGGAATTTACTGGCGCTGGTCCGAGGGCGGTGTGGAAGCGACCTCGTTTGCACTGCGAGCGCTGCTGTCAATCGATCCGCAAAACCGCCTGGTCGAGCCCGTCACTAACTGGCTCATCAAGAACCGGCGTGGCGCACAGTGGAGCAACACCCGCGACACGGCCATCGTCGTGCTGACGATGAACGACTACCTGCGCACTAGCAAAGAGCTGCAGCCACAAATCAGCTACGAGTTGCTTGTAAACGGAGCTTCAATAGCGACTAAACAGATCACAGCGGCGGACGCACTCGACGCGCCGAGCAAGTTCGAAATCCCGCGGGAAGTTATTCGTGACGGTCTGAACGAGATCAGTATTCGACGGCTC
This sequence comes from Pyrinomonadaceae bacterium, assembly GCA_036560225.1. GTDB lineage: Bacteria > Acidobacteriota > Blastocatellia > Pyrinomonadales > Pyrinomonadaceae > PSRF01. The sequence goes on from DATBRN010000042.1 coordinate 427, forward strand.
AGCGGCGATGGCTCACTTTATTTTTCGGCGCAGGCGAAATTCTTCAGTCTCGAAGAACCGGTTACCCCTGCCGGCAATAAAATCTTCGTGCGCCGCCAGTATTTCAAGCTCGTCAACCATCCAACGCTCCTCAAGGGTTTCGTCTCCGAACGACTCCCGCTGAATGATGGCGACACAGTGAAGAGCGGCGAACGGGTGGAAACTGTGATCACGATCGAGGCGAAGAACAATTATGAGTATCTACTGTTTGAGGATCTGAAAGCTGCAGGCCTCGAAGCGGTCGAGCTTCGCAGTGGTGAGAATCTCTATGTAAAGGAAATTAAATCCGGTGCTCTTGCTCCGGTCAAAACCGGGAATGGTAATGGCAGGGCAAGTGCGGGTCTCGCTGCATACCGGGCAAGTCGACTGGCGTTAATGAATTTCAAATCGGCGGCTGACTTCACGGGTCGCACGCGCTGGGTCTACCAGGAACTACGGGATCGAAAGGTTGCGCTCTTTATTGATCATCTTCCGGAAGGCGTTTGGCAGTTGAGTTACGAAATGCGCGCCGAAAGCCCGGGCGCATTCCATGCTCTACCTGTCCTCGGACACGCGATGTACGTACCGGAGATCCGCACGAATGGCGACGAAGTAAGGATCAGAGTAGTGGATTGACCGCTCCACATCAGTACCGTGAGCGGTAGCGACCGGCCAAAGACGCAACTTGATGGCATCATTTGAGTATCATGAGTCTATGGTTCTGCGTTGAGTCTTCGGCCGGTCGCTACCGCTTCCGGTACTGATGTGGAGTGCAACATCAATGATGAGTTTATCGCGGGTTGAAGCTTCGGCCGGCCACTTCTGGTAGTGATGTTGAGCGGTTCTGATTAATAGTTGAGTCTTTGACTGATCATTTATGCGCTCAGTGCTGATCTGTATTCGCGGCCGGCTCATCTAGCAATTTTTTCAAGCGCACCACTTCGCGTTCACACCGCGGCGTCTGGCAGTCATTCACGAGCGCTTCGTACTCCGCCAGTCTGCGCGTGGCTTCTTCGCGGCGTCCTAACCTTAAGAGTGCCTCGATGTGCAACGGTCCCAACCACAGCCGGCTGATGCGCGACTTGTCTTCACCCAGGAATCCCAGAATCTCTTCACACAAGCGAAGCGTCTCATCCAGATCTCCATGCCTGAAATGTACATGTGCCAGACAGCGTCGACCTTCGGTGCGCGAATAAAGCAGGCCGAGAGCTTCGCCGCCCTCGTAGTTTTCACGGGCAGTTTGGAAAGCCTCATCAAAGCGTCCCAGATCTGCCAGCAGGATCGCCAGGTTACCTTTCAGCAGCAGCCTGAGGCGATGCTCGCCGATTGTCTCCGCGAGCTCCATCCCTTCTCTGATCTCAGCCTCCGCTGACCTGAAGTCGCCAGAAGCTGAGCAGGATAGCGAGGTGACGAGATAGGTCCAGGCTTTACGTTCGCGAGAATGCAAACGAGCCACGATTTCACGTTCGTGTGTGGCATACTCCAGCGCCTTCTGCCAATCACCGGCGTTGATCGTGTTCTCACCCAGAAACTCATAACCCAAAGCCTGCGCCAGAGGCACCTCGTGTTTGTTACCAAATTCAACCGCGCGCCAGGCCCACACGTTGCCGTCTGCAAAGCGACCAAGGTGTTGATAGGCGCCGGCGAGAAAGCCAAAGATGGTTGATACGGTCGATGCGCCGAAAGGAGTGATCTCCTTTTCGGCCGCAGGTACTGCAAGGGCGACGGCCTTCTCCAGCAACACAATCGCTTCGTGATGTTGGCCCGCGAGATGAAGAAATCGCCCTTCAATGCCGAGCGCATTCGCGGTTTCCATCGGATGCGTTTCCGGATCGAACACCAGAAGCGCTTCGTGCACATAGTCAAGCCCGCGCTGATCGCCGTTCGTAACCAGCGAGCTGGCCGCCTGACACTGTATGCGGGCGCGGTCGAGGGGATTATGAGCCAGCGCCAGCGCTCGGTCGAAGTGGACCGTCGCGCGGAGGCTGTCGCCAGAGGCGAGCGCAGCATTGCCGGTGGCTTCTTCGAGCAGGAGCTGCTCATCCTTCAGGCCCAGCGCTTCAGCGCATTCCAGCGCCTTCCCGTAGGCCGCCATGGCTTCGTCATAAGCAAAGATTCGCTCCGCCTCCGCGGCTGCCTGTTTTGCGTAGGTCAATCCGCGTTCATATTCGCCCGCGTGGATGAAATGATGCGCCAGCGTCTCAACCGCAACCGGCGCTTTTTCGCGATGCTGTTCCAGGCCTTCAGCTGTGCGCAGGTGTAGACGACGACGGCGGATCGGATTTAACTCTTCGTAGAGCACCTCTCGAATCTTGTCGTGCGTAAAAACAAAGGCTTCGTCGCGATCCGCGGCCAGCAATTGCGCGGCTACCGCTTCGTCAAGTGCGTCGAGAAGTTTATTCTCGTTGTGTCCGTTGGCAGCCGCCATTAGTTCATCGATCGTAAACGTCTTGCCGAGCACCGCCGCCGCACGCAGCGTCTCGTTACACTCCGCACTTACTCGGTCTAGTCGATTGCCAATTGCTTCCTTCACACTTTGCGGAATAACGAGATCGGCAAGCTCGCAGCGTTTCCAGCGTCCGCTTTCTCGCCGCACAGAGCCCTGCTCGATAAGCGCCTTCATTACCTCTTCGACGAAGAAAGGGTTGCCCTCCGTCTCGCGATAGACCGCTTCCGAGAAGTCTCCGGAGATATTGTCGTCCAGCAGCGCAGCAATCTGCGCTCGTGTTTCTTCCGCATTAAAGCGTTTTAGGACAATTCGCGTCGTAAACCGCTCGCGATTCCAGTCGACTAGCGCCTTAGCCAGCGGATGTGTCCGGTCGAGTTCCGTATCGCGGTAAGAAGCAACGATCAGTACGCGCTCTTCGCGCAAGTTGCGAATGAGATGGCCGAGCAGCCAGAGCGTGCCCCTGTCGGCCCAGTGCAGATCGTCGAGATAAAAAAGGAGACCCTGCCGTTTGGCCAACCTGGCAAACAGCTGGGTGACAGCGTCGAAAAACAACAAACGCTCTTCGTGCGCCGGCAACTCGTGACGCGCGGGAAAAGGACCAAGGAGAGTTTCGATTTCCGGTGCAAGCTTCGCAATTTGTGGCGCGTTGTCCCCTACCACTTCGCGCAATCTCGCATCGTGTTTTTCGTTTGTTTTTAATTCGTCGAGCAGTGCATCGAGGCGTTGAAAAGTGTTCTCCCAGAACCGGCGATAGCCCTGCTCGCGTACCCAGCGTTTAACAGCCTCGACAAAAGGCAGGTAAGGCGTGGCCGCCTCATATTCGTAACACGCGCCACTCAGCACTACGGCACCGTCGAGAGTAGCCTGAACAAGCAATTCTCGCGCGAGCCGCGTTTTACCAGAGCCCGGTTCGCCGCTCAACAAGAGACAATGGCCGCGGCCTTCACGAGCCCGGCGCCAAAGCTCACGCGCTTCGGCCAGCTCGGGGCCGCGCGCGACCAGACGGCCTCGCGACAACGCATCGAGAAGGGCAACGGTGCTTCCACCCTCTTCTTCCAATTCTGCCGCCTGCCCACTGAGTGCGTCGCGCAACGCAGTTGCTGTTTCGGCAGCGGTGGCGAAACGTTGTGCCGGATCTTTTGAGAGTAGTCGAAGAATAACCGTCTCGAGCGAACGTGGCAGATCAGGTCGCAACACGCGCGGAGGCACGACTGGTGCGTGCAGGTGCTGCGAAATAGTCGCCAACGGATCGTCGCCGGGGAACGGAACGCGGCCAGTGGTCAATTCGTAAAGCACCACTCCCAGCGCATAGAGATCAGCACGACCGTCGACAGGTTTCCCCAGCGCCTGCTCTGGAGCCATGTAAGCAGCGGTGCCAACGATGGTGCCGGCGTGTGAAATGCGGGAGCCGTGCGCCGGCAAGGCCAAACCGAGGTCGGCAAGTTTTGCGACTCGTGGCGGCGAGCCTGACAACAAAACGTTTGCAGGCTTGAGATCGCGATGCACGATCTTGTTGACGTGAGCATGGTCGAGCGCAGCGCAGATCTGACAGGCGAATTCGATGACTTGAGGAAGATCTTGAGGCGGCATCTGGCCCAGGTTAGGACCGTCCACCAGCTCCATGACAAAGAAAGGGAAGCCGTGATCTTCACCTACATCATAGACAGCGACAATGTGCGGATGATTCAAGGCCGCGGCGGCACGCGCTTCACGCAGGAAACGTGAGCGCAGATCATCAATGGAACCTTTCTCAGGAGTGCCAGGACCTTGTGAAGTAACACGTTCAGGGCTACTACCGCCCATCCGCTCGGCAAGTATCTTGACAGCGACGGGACGCAGTAGCTCGAGGTCGGTCGCCCGAAAAACCATGCCCATCGCGCCGCGACCGATTTCGCTGTCGAGCCGGTATCGCTGTCGCAGCACCAGACCCGGCCGGGGCGCGCTGGCGCGAATCTGATCGGGGGCGAACCGGCGTGTCTCCTGCGATTCGTTTGGGGATTCGGGAGCGGGCCCCTTCTGGAACCCGGTATGGGATTCACTCATTACTCATCACTCGTATGAGGCATTTTACGATTTACTACTCAATGATGTTCACTGGAAGGGCGCGTCGGATGAGGCGAGCCCAGAGATTTCGGCTGCCTACTGCCTGATGTTGCTTGTTTTTTTTGCTGATAACCCGCCGCCGATTCTATCCGAGGGCGTGCCGGTCCGGCCAGGCTAAGTTATGCTTTTACTTAGTTTAAGCTTCCTGACGCGCCATTACCTCCTTTCAGAATGACCGATTTCAGTCCTTTTGCCTCACGCGCCCATGATTTGACATCATCTTCTTTGCCCCGGCCACTGGACGTATCCCCATGTTCCACTATAATATAGCAACATCTGCCTCCACCTCACGGCAGTGGCACAACGGGTGCCAAGAAACACCCCGTGCGCTTACTCGGCGTCCACCACCTCGTATTGCCCCAGTGTTACCTCAACAATAGCTTTTCAGAGTATTCAGGCAAACAAAATGATTTGTGCGGATGAAAAAGTAGAAAAGAAATCTGTGACCAGGTCCATACGATCCCTGCTGGCTGCGATTCCGACTCCGTCCGCGGCCCGACTGCTCTTTGTCGTGATTGTAACCACCATTCTGGTGGTCGCCACCGGAGACTCGATGGGAGGGGTCTGGCCTTATTTCGCCGTCATCAGTTCCGCGATCATAGCGATAACGGTGCTCTACCTCGCCTCCCGCATTACATCGCATAACGAGTCTGCAGCCACCTCGACCTCGACTCTGCAAACCAGCGCAGAATTATTTCAGGCGGCATTCGATACTGCTGCAATCGGAATGGCGCTGGTTTCTTCAGACGGTCGTTGTCAGCGTGTCAACCGGTCGCTCTGCGAAATTCTTGGTTATACAGATCGAGAACTGCTCGCCAAAGATTTTCAGGAATTTGTTCACCCGGACGAGTGTGTTTCGGTTCGCACGAAGTGGGAGCAGTTACTTAGCGGCAGAATTCCCGCATATCAACTGGAAACAAGATGCATGCACCGCGACGGGCACGTTGTCTGGGTACTCTGGAGCGTGTCGCAGGCCCCGGTCGAAGACGCTGAATCAGCGCGACTGATCTTTCAGATTCAGAACATTACCGACAGAAAGGCGGCTGAAGAAAGACTTCTGCACGATGCTTTGCATGACGCGCTTACTGGATTGCCCAATCGCGCCCTGATGATAGACCACATCAGGATGGCCATCGCACGAAACCAGAGGCGGAGCAATGAAACGTTTGCAGTACTTTTCCTCGATCTGGACCGGTTCAAAGTCGTAAACGATAGTCTCGGTCACATGATTGGCGATCAACTACTGGTCGGCATTGCCCGGCGGTTGGAAAATTGTGTACGGCCTGGAGACACCGTGGCTCGTGTCGGTGGCGATGAGTTTACCATCCTGCTCGAAGACATCACTGACGTGCGTGAGGCGGTATCGGTGGCCGAGCGAATCCAACAGGAACTGAAGCAGCCATTCAACCTGAGTGGGCGTGATGTCTTCACTACGGTAAGTGTGGGCATTGCACCGGGATTAGTTTCTTACAGTCGGCCGGACGAGATCCTGCGCGACGCTGACACGGCGATGTACCGCTCCAAGTCTCTGGGCAAGGCACGCCATGAAATGTTCGACGAAGAGATGCAAGCGCGCACGGTAAACCTGCTGCAAATGGAAAATGATTTACGTCTTGCTTTTGAGCGTAATGAGTTCTTCGTTAACTACCAGCCCATTGTTGCCCTGGACGACTTCCGGGTGTGCGGCTTTGAAGCATTGGTGCGCTGGCAGCATCCGGAGCGCGGATTAATCTCACCAACGGAATTCATTCCGATCGCCGAAGAGAGCGGTCAGATACTGCAAATCGGCGAGTGGGTTTTGAGAGAAGCTTGCAAGCAGCTGCAGCTCTGGCAGGAGAAGTTCCCGTCAGACAAGCCCATGTATATGACGGTCAATCTCTCGGCGAAGCAATTTGCGCAACCGGATTTGGTTGATCGGGTCAGGGATATACTGACTGAGACCAACATCGATCCTTCTTATTTGAAACTCGAGATCACTGAGAGTGTGGTTATGGATGATTTCAAATCTGCCGCTGAGATGCTTGCCCTCTTGCGCGAGCTGGGAGTGGGATTGAGCATTGACGATTTCGGAACGGGCTATTCATCCTTAACCTATCTACATCAGTTCCCAATCGATACCTTGAAAATCGATCGCTCTTTTGTGAACCGCATGGATAACGAAAATGTTGAGATCGTTCGCGCCATCCTCATGTTGGCAGAAAATCTTGGCATGGACGCGGTAGCAGAAGGCGTCGAGACAAAGGAACAGATGTCGTTATTAAGGAACCTCTCGTGTAAGAGTGGTCAGGGCTACTTCTTCTCGAAACCGATGAGCGTTGCCGAGGCAGAAGCAATGATCTCGGAAACCTACTACCCTCGTCCCGCCCTGGTAGCGTAGTCTTCGACGTGCCCCCGCTCTTGGAAAGCCACTCCAGCTCCCGGGAAGAGGATCCAGATACTTGGCTTGAACCACCTTGAGGTTAATTAACTTGTGTCATTACCCTGCTAGCTTGTCAGCTTTCCAGAAGCGGGGGCAAGGCGGGGTCCCCAGCGGGGCAGCCCCGCTGGGGTGCTAGGCCCACCTTCCTCACCCTGAGGTTATCTGACTCGTGTCATTACCTTGCTAGCTTGAAAGCTTTTCCAAGAGCCGGCGTTACTCGTTGTTGCCGCTCGCGGACGCCTTCGGTCTGGCTGCAGGAACAGCACGCTCGGTATTAAGCGAATCGAAATTCAGTGCGGCATTAAAGATCAGGAAAAAACTTCCCTGGGTTTGATGTCGCCACATCGGATTATTTGCAAACATGATCACGTGACCTGCACCGACCGGCACGTCGATCACCGCGGGCGCATTCGCAAGCTCCGAGCCACCTGCCAACATACCGCTAACCAACAGATTCTTTTCGTCCGCAGCGAACCTGAGAACGACACGCGGCCTGAGGGCGAGAGGTGTAAAGAAAGGCCCAAGTTGCAAGCGCTGCTCTTCGGTTAGCGGCTCCTCGCCTGTCCTGGATGCAGACGAGTCAGGCGAAGGGGAAGCCTGGGGCATTGCCTGCACGATATCCGGATCGGTAAGGCTGCCGCGACCCGAGGGGCGAGCGCCGGCCCCACCTGCGCCACCACCTGGGCCACCTTCCCCGCCACCCGCCGTAATTTGGTTAGGCACTTGAAACAACGGCGCCTGATTGAAGTAGATCGGCAAAGTCTCGTCGTATCCGTATGAAATCGGGCTCTTGCGATCGCTGAAGTGCGCGTTGTAAATCGAGCCTCGCGCCTGCAATTGACGTGGCTCCTGGATCGTAACGCCCGTTGTCATGCCAAAGTCGATAGGAATGCGGGCATTGTTTGCGATGACAATAAACGCGCCGCCATCCTGGACAAACTTCTGCAGATTCATCACGCCGCCAATTCCCATTCCACCGCGGATATCATCGGATTGATCGGGCGAGCCGCCTATATTGGGGGTAAGTGGCGATTGTTTCCAGGGAATCGGATCGCCGCGCATCGGAATGCCGTTGACGATTGCCTGCGCCGAACCGTTGAGCGGCGGGAAAATAATCACGTCATATTTTTCACGAAGGTTTGGTGTGTTGCGCACGACCTGATCCGAAATATACGCATAAGGAACCTGTAACCGATCAAACTCGATCCGGTACCAGCCTTCGTTTTGAGTGTTGGTCCAGGTATGCAGAATCGCAATGCGCGGCACCGCAAGGTTGTGGGTCTTTACAGTCGGGCCTTTCTCCACGGCCAAAACTGATAACCCCAACTCCGTTGCCGCAGCGCCGAGTCGCTCGCGCAAGTCGGCGGGCTGACCATCCGACTTTATTATGAAAGAGCCTGCATTAAACTGCTGCTCGCCCTGCTTAAATGCCTCCTCAGCCGCCAGGATCTTCACATCTTTTAGACGAAAACGAAGAGTGGCGAGCGTGTTGTCGGTATTGTGGTTGATGACGTAGGCCGCGGGAGATGAAGGTCCGGTTAACTTCCCCGTCACGTGTGCGTCGCTGGTGAGCAAAGTCATCGGCAGTGAAAGCACAGTCTTGTCAGTTATTCTCACCGTTTTTATGTTGCGCATCGCGCCGATGGTCCAGCCCGTATCGTCGTAAGGGCGCGGATCGTTAACGTTGTAATACTGCGTGTCCAGCAACATGTCTGCCATGCGCGAGTAAGGCTGGTCCATCCGAACGACGTAGGAGCCGGCCGGGTACTTTTGTTCCTTGACTACGATCTCCTTATCCGCGACGTGCACTTCAACACCCATGAGCCTGAGCAAGTTGACCGTCTCAGCCACTTCCACTGGCCGCGACTGGTTCGCCGGCAGCACGTAAGCCGCCGGTCCTTCATTCGACGCCTTGGTCACGGAACGCTTGCTCTTCAGGTAAAAATTCTGGAGAAACCGTTCCTTGTTATTCGCCACGAAGTTCATCGCGAGCAGGATGCCTGATTCCTGCAGGTTGATGTTGTTGCGCAGCGACCACTTGACACGCGGCTGCGGCGGATTGGGCCGAAACCAATCGCGCTGCGACTGCTGCGTGACCGTGCGATCAATAGTGTCGGCGCCGCCATTGCCAAAGGTTTCGTAGAAGCGTCCGATCGCATTGTGGCCATTTGCCACGTAGAACATGTAGTTGGGCGCCCAACCATCGTAGAACCCGTGCGTCCAAACACCGGGTACGCCACGCTTCGTCATTTCTTCAATCTCGTGATAAGCGAGCAACTGCCATTCATCTATCGTGATCGGATCGAGCCAGGCATTGTAGGGGCCAGTGCCCGTGGACGTGTAAAGAAAAGGAACCGACTCGTGCAGGTCGTGCAGAATTGCGGGGTGATACTCCAGAAAGGTGCGCATCATGTTGCGCGTGAGCGCGAGCGCCATGCCGAGTCCATCGCGGTTGTTGTCGTGCGCGACGTATTTGCCCCAGTAGACCAAGCCCGGCGCGTTCTTGTTCGGGTTGGCTTTGCGATAGTTGTAAACGTCGACCATTCGGTCGCGACCATCAACTTCGAGCACCGGAGTAATTAGTACGATGACATTTTTGCGTATGGCCTGGATAAAAGGACTCTCCTCAACCGCCAGACGATAAGCGAGTTCCATCAACATTTCCGGCGAGCCCGTTTCAGGAGAATGAATTGAGCCCGACGCCCAGTAAAAGACCTTGCCTTCACCGATCAAGCTTTGCGCTTCCGTCTCGCTCACCTTCCGAGGGTCAGCTAGCTTCGCGGTGATCGCTTTGTAACGATCGAGCCCGGCAAGCGTGGCCTCGTCGCCGACTGCGACTAGAATTTGTTCTTTACCCTCTTCAGAACGCTCAGGAGCGGTAAACACGCGCACGCGAGGCGACGCCTTAGCCAGCTCGCGATAGTAGCGATAAAGATCCTTGGAATAAGTCAGCTTGTTGGGCGTGCCGACAACGTAGCCCAGCACCTTATCGGGCGACGGTACGCTGTCGGACATCGGCAGATGATCCACCAATTCGGTGCGAAAGTAAGGTTGGGTGGTGTATTCCTTGATCTTCCTGGTGTAGTCGTTGTCGTTAGCCTGGTCGCCTGTATTCTGTTGGCCGGCGGCAGAGTGACTTGCGACGCCAAATGTGAAGAGAGAACAGGCGAGCACAATCGCGTAGATGTTCCTCGCCAAAAACAGACGTACTCGATTCATGGTTTTGCTCCATCTCAGAATTTCTTATTGAACTTAACAGGCGTGCGCTGAGCATCTTACGAGGGTTATCTACCCGAGTAAAGGTGGCAGTCAAACCAAAGACCTATTCAACGGGCGAAATTGTAGGGGCGGCACACAACATCAGTACCGAGAGCGGTAGCGACCGGCCTGAACACTCAACATCAGTACCGAGAGCGGTAGCGACCGGCCTGAACATTCAACATCAGTACCGAGAGCGGTAGCGACCGGCCCGAAC
>DATBRN010000043.1:0-17081 GCA_036560225.1 Pyrinomonadaceae bacterium
AAGATACGGCCGCAACTGCGTTTCCCAGTCGGGAATCGAAACCCAAACGTGACTTGCTGCCCGCAAAAGGAGAACGACCATCAGACGATGCACAGCCGCAGCCATATCCTGTTTCCTTGAGCCTTCACCGAAGGCCAGGAACGGCTCATGCACCATAAGCTCGACCCGGTCGTGCTTCAGTCTGGCGCGCCGCCAAAGCCACCAACAAAAGGGTAGGTTAATTGATCGGCAACCATAACCTTGAGGAACCCATTGCACGAGCAAACGCCTAGGTGGTGGAAATTGATTCAGTCTGCGCCCCGCACGGTGCAAGTCAGTAGGCGCGAAGCGTCCTAGCTCTCTGTGGACAACCAGCCTCCCCGCTTTGCGCTCTTCTGCTTCTGATCTCTGTTCTCTGATCTCTGACCTCTGATCTCCCGGGCACCAGACATGGACTTCGCCACCGCTAGCCGCGAGTCCCGTCGCTACGATTTTCGTGTAATCGCTGATACCCCCGGGTTGCGGCGGATACTCGCTGGTGATGAGGTGCCACTCCATTCGTCAGTTCGAGCAATATTCTCATTCACACCTTGCTTCAGCGAGGTGATCAGAAGCTCAACCGATCCTGAAACCGTTTCAATGGTTTACTCAAGAGCCATGTAGGGAATTAGATATCGAAATATCCTTAGGCGTACGCCAGGTGTACCAGACCGTAGTCGCCTAAAGGATCTGTTTGTCCCGTGAGACTCTCAGCACGCAGTCTTAACTCAGCAAGCAATATTTCGGCTCTGGCGCGAGTGGTGTTTGCCGAACTCCAAACGTTCGGATGCATTTCGACAACAATTCCCAAATGTCCGCGCCGGCTTTGAATAAGTTCACGCGCTCCCGACAGCGCCGCTATTTCGAAACCTTCGATATCAATGAATAACCAATCAGGTTTAAGTTCTTCGGAAGCGCAATACTCATCCAACGTCACCACGGGCACTCTGATCTCAGCGACATTTTCGAAGAGAGCTGGGTTGGGTTCACCAAGGCGGCTCATTCCGTCCGCTTCAGCAGCATAAAGAATGTCTTCACCGCTCATTTCGCTGACAGCGGCTGACACGATTCGCACTCGCTTAGTCAGCCCATTCATCTCAACATGTTTTTTCAGGATCGCGGCGGCGCTTGGATTGGGCTCAAAGGCGATGACCTGACCAGTCGGCGCTGACCAGTGTGCAAACTGCAAGACATAGACTCCGACATTCGCTCCCACATCCAGACATAGCGCGCCGGGCTTGACCCGCCCTCGCAGGAAGCCCGCAACGTGGGCGTCGTAGTTCTGTCCAAGCCGATGACGCTGATGTGGATCGATCCGATAAGTTACGCCGTTGATCTTCCACGAAATACCGCTACCTAACCAGTCTAGAACAGACTCGTAAGCCGGACGCAGACTGCGAACTAATCGAGATTCTCGTCCCATCAGTTCAGAAGTCTGCCGAGCAATGGTTTGAAACAGACTCATGCAGTGTAAATGTCCAAACAGCGCCGCACGACCCTGGGCCACGTGAATTTCTCGAGCACGCGTTGGCGCGCTCTTTGGCCCATTTCGCCCGCTTGTATCGGATGTTCGCGTAACCATTCTATTTTTTGACCCAACGCTACTGGGTCATTGGGCGGAACGATAAACCCCGTGGTACCGTCTTCAACCACTTCAGGCATGCTCGCTACGTCGGTGCAAATCACTGGTGTTCCACAGGCCATCCCTTCCAGGAGGGTTTGACCTAACAACTCGGGCACCTTTGTCTCTGTGCCGTACATGTTTTTATAAACACTCGGGAGCACAACGCACAAAGCTTTGCGATAACTCTGCACGAGTGCCGCATCATCGCACTCATGAGCGAACTTTACCTGCTTGCTCCTCGCAAACTCCCGCAATACCTCCAGGTATTTCTGATCATAAGCCTGGCCGATAATCTCGAGAGCCATGGTTTTCGGTAATGCTTTGATAAGAACATCAACACCTTTATGCGCGAGCAACCGGCCAACAAAAAGCACAGTCTTGTCTCGCACGGTTGACTCATCCGGTGAAAATTTCTCGGTGTCAACACCACCGAGGATTACATGCGCACGTAGCGTGTTTTTCTGCCCTGAGATTTTGCGGCTGTATTCGCTGATGTGAAGATGGCCGTTGTACCAGCGGTCGGTCGATAGGTAGGCCGACACATCCCAACCGCCGCCACCAAGATCGCTCACGAAAACTCGCCGACCCGATAGCTTGCAAACGACGGCCGCCAAACTGCTCGCAACGATATGCTGTTGATGGCAGTGGACAACATCTGCTTTCCGCACTTCCGAGATAAGGGAGAGAGCGAGTGGATTCGTTCGTTGACCACGCACGTACCAGGGTTTGCCGACTACGCGAATGTTCAAAGAGCCCAGGGTTTCGCGGCGGGCTCGCTCACCGAATGTGAGCAAGGTTGTTGGAGTTTCGACCGACATCTCGCGCGCCAGTTCCAGAGCGTAACGTTCAGCTCCGCCAACTACGCCATCATTGCGATCGAACAGAGCGGGAACAATGTGCAGTACGCGACCTGGGAGGCAAGACTGCGGCAAATGAGACATCAACAAACTGTTCTAAATCTTACGGGCAGCAACGGCAATAGACTTTGAGAAACGCGACAAAAGACCCTGTTGCACTAAACTTTCAACACGGCCGCCAAAGGGGCTTCCAGACCACCCGAAACCAACTGCATATATCTTCTGAACTTCGAATTTTCCCCGAAGCAAATTAGAAACTTGCCGATACGAATATTCACGCAAGTGTCCCTGCATTAGCTCAACACGAACGCTCAAATGTTTGACCATTTCAATGATTCGAGCAGCGTTCCAGAGGTTGGGCACTGTGAAGAAAAGCCATCCGCCCGGCCGTAAGATACGAGCTAGCTCATTTATTACGGCCGTATCATCCGGTACATGCTCCACAGTCTCAGAGCAAATCGCCGCATCGAAAGTCTCAGCACAAAATGGGAGATTCGCAGCATCCCCTTGAACCAGGCTAGTGAGCGAATCTGAAGGTGCTAGCTTGAGGAAACCGAAAGTAAAATCTATACCTACTACGTGCTTTCCCAATTCAGCGAGCAACTCGTCGTAGATCAGATTTGCACCACATCCCACGTCGACCACAGTCTGAAACTCAGTCGCGTACTCCGTCGCCATCTGCATCACCACATCCACAGTGGGTTTTTCCGAACAGCTAATAATGCCACCAGCGTCGCGAATAGCACGGCCTTGTCCTTCGTAGTAGTCACGCAACCGAGAAACATCAAACTCGTTATTCTCCAGTAAATGCATTTCAGTAAAACAACGGCTAGAAAGATCTGCGACAGGCAGCCTTCCGGCCGTAGGAGGCGAAGCATGCGCCTTTGAAATGTGAGGTTGCTGTTTTTAACAAGCCAGAGGAAATCGGCTGGGTTAGCTCCTGACTATGATAAAGACCGAGGTCTCTTCATCGGAGGCTTCACCACTTGTAGTTCGAAGTACAAATACCACGCCGGGAAGATCCAGGCCCAGCGACGCTCATACGACGCCGGGTAGGCATTCGCCAGTCGCCAAACCACCTTATTAAGTAGAGACGGATAAAACATCATGCGAGCCGAAATCTTTTTGAATAGCGCACGTGTATAGAACCGTATCTCATTTTCGCCGGTCAAATAATCCATACTGAAGTAACTAAAAAATCTCTTATGCGTCGGGTCAGTAAAGGCGTTGGCACACGAAAAGTGCGGAACTGTTATGCGGACGATCGCTTTGTCGAGACAGATGCGATGGACCTCGTCCATGGCGGCGATGAAATCATCCAGATGTTCAAGGACGTCGTACGCCAGCAATTCATGGAAGTTGTTGTCGGGAAATGGCCACGGCAATCGGTTCAGATCGTGAACAACATCCGGATTCGTGTCAGGCGTTACTTCCAGGTTGATCGCTTGTGGTAAATACTGATTACCACATCCGAGATTGAGAACTCGGCGAGAGTTGAGATTCTCAGGCCCTGATTCTTCGATAGAACTCTTAAGCATCTGTGCGTGGGACGAGACCCACTTGGCGAAATCTCAAGCGCGCGGCAAAGAGACGCGGCCGCACGTAAGTCCCGAGTGGCTCGCGGAAAACTAACGGCAACATCACCAGGCAATATATCCCTCCCGACAGTAAGGCGGTGATCGCGATTGCTGGAAACGTGTGGGGAACGAAAACTTCCGCTATTACCCAGGCACCTGTTACAAGAAATACAAAACGATAGAACCAGGGCCACAGGGTCTTGATTAGGGTAGTTGGGCTGACGCCGTTTTCATGGGCCAGGGCTGACAAGTTGCCGGGAAGACTCACGAGACAAACGCCCAGAAGCGCTCCCATCGGTGCGCCAATTGCTCCGAAGATCCGCACTAACAGAATCGCGCCACCGACCGTCACGGCGCCATCCAGAAGAGTCGTCAAAGAGATGCGTCGTTCGTACCCGAAACAAAAGATGGCGTAGACGGCCGTCGTGTTCCAATGTCGCAACAGCATGGTCAACAGCAGTAATGCGCTCAAGAGCAGTCCGCCATACTGCCCGGCGCCTACCCACCAACTAACGAAACCGCGATTGACCGTCAACACGACACACACGACCGCTCCACTCACTAAGAGCATAGCCTGGCTGAGGACAGTGCAAACCTGAAAAAGTTTCTGTCGCGACTCGGCCATTTTCAATTCGCTGAGCGCTGGACCCGCCGCTTGCATTAGCATCTGTGGTTGATTAGCCAGCACTCCGATCAGTTTGCCAGTACAAGCGAACGGTACGACTGCAAGTGGTCCGAGCAGGCTGCCAATAATGAGCATGTCCGTGCCACTCACGAACACTTGCGCCAATTGGGCAACACTCACCCAAAACCCTTGTTTTAGTTGGCCACGCACTGTTAGCGATGAAAATGCAGGTAGGCGGTGCGGCAGGATTTCGGGAAAATTACGACGCAATCGCAAATAGCAAACTCCCGCCGTCAGGAACTGCGATACAACCCAACCGAACGCGAGCGCGTAGAGACCCTTCCCTGCAAAAATCAATGCGATGGTTACCGTGGTGCCAGAAAGCCACGCAGTAATATTCAACTTTCCCAGAAAAGCGAGGTCCTGCAACCCCTGCAACACTGCCGCAAAAATGCGCAAGGGAAACGCCAACACAAACGAGAGCATCACGACGCCGATTGGCGTTCGCAAAGGCCCCCAGGCGGCCGGTATAGTGAACCAGAGTATGGATGCCGCGAGGGCCACCAGCGGTGTTTGACAGAGTATGAGCCAGGTTGTGTGCCCAATGATCTCCGGCAAATCTTTTGCGGCGACGACACTTCCCGCGCGTCCCGTCGCGTAGGCGGTCGCGCGTGGAAGCAGCGCCACAATGCCGAAGTCCATTAGACCGAGGTAGGCCAGGAGTTGAGCACCTACTAGCCAGAGGCCGTAATCGTGCTGGCCAATGCGATGCAGCAGGAATGGCGTCAGCCACAAGCCGATGATCATTACCAAAACCTGGTTGGCATAACCAAAGCTGACACCGCCTAAGAAACGTTTGGTGCGACTCATTTAGTGAACAGAGAGAGCAGAAGTTGGAAGTCAGAAGTCAGAGGTCAGAAGACAGAGGTCAGAAGACAGAAGTCAGAGGTCAGAAGACAGAAGTCAGAAGAGGTATGAAGCCTAGGTCTGACTTCTGACCTCTGTTTTCTCATCCATATTGTTGCGCTGCAGGCTGGGCTTCGATGGCGACGTAGGAAGGAGCAACTACTGCCGGCTCGGTGCTCGGCTGACGCGCTCCCACCCAGCCAACCAGCAGAAGAAACAAACTCGTCTGCGGAATTGAAGTTAGCAGTCCCGTCCCGGTGAGCGCGGTGACAAAGAAGACTGCACAAGCAACTCTTGCCAATCGCCGCCCCAGATACCAGGAATCAGATGGGTTCTGATCTCGGCGTGTAATAATCCACAGCACAAACGCAATCCAGATCATCAGACCCATGATTCCCTGCTCCAGCATGATGCGAGCGTATTCATTCTCCATCAGAACAGGATTGACAATGCGGTCCTGCAGGAAGTAGGGAATGCTGGTGCCACCGCCTCCGAGCCCATTGCCGAAGGGATATTTAGCGGCAATCTCGAAGAAGTTCATATTGACACTCCAGGAAATGCGCTCGACCACAGTGTCGGTGTCGCGCAACTCCATAAATCGTTGCAGCCGCTGCTCGCCGGATACTGTCCAGCCGATAACAGATAACAGCATCAGCCACGCTAGTGCATAGCCAAATCGCGAACGTAAAGAGAACATACCCACGAGCATTATGATAACGGCAGCGAGAAAATGTGTGCGGGCGGCCGACATCAGGATGCCCATCAGCGCCGCGGCAATACCGAGCACGAGAAATTGGAAGTGAGTATTCTTCTTCCTCTTCTGGATAACCGCACCAAGTAGGAACGGCAGGCCCATAACCATGGTTCCGCCATATGCATGAGCATTAGGGAAAGAGGCCGGGATGCGATATTGAGTGTGGCCTATCAGATCCTTGCTGATGTAAATCAATTCAGTAACGTGGTTATGAGGGAAAAACATCTCCAGGCCCAGGAAGTACTGGGTGACGCCGAAAGCGAAGGCCAGCACGTTCATTCCCGAAATCCAGAGCGCCAAACGATAGCGGTCCTCCGCATCCAAACGTGCGCCCAAGAGGACGAACGGCAGCAAAAAGATGCTGCCGCGCAGCCCTACGAACTGAATCAACAGATCCTGAATCGGAACCAGGAAAAGCAGCAGGGGCCAGCCGATCAAAAACTCCAGCCACGGTCTCAAATGACTGACTTTGAACTCCTCCAGTTGGTTCAACTTTTGAAACAACTGCGCCACATAGAGTCCAATAACTCCAGCGTCGAAAATAAAGTGCGAATAAGTCTCAGGCACATTGGCGCGCATGATGCCGTAGGCATAACCTACGCCAAGCACGGCAATCAAACCACTCGTCAATGAGCGCCGGCCCGCCCAGTAGCAAAGGGCGAATGACAGAATGCACAGCAATAAGGATGGAGACATGAAACTAAGTCAACTGAGGCTGACAGAGGAACATTTCTGTTTGCTCAACCTGCCCTTTTTGGCAATGATTCGGATTAAGGGTGCACTTAAAATTTTGTTGCCATTGATTGGGATATCGTTTGAAGTGAACGTGTCGTATCCGTAGTCTCGCAGCAAAACAAGCGTCTCTTCCGGGTTCTTCCCTGGCGAGAAACTATTTCGTTGTGGATTTCCAGGAAGAGGATGGAGGCTGAAGCTTGTGAAAGAGTTTTGTTCCCGCGTGCCAATACTGCTGCTTCGTATCCTTCAACATCGATCTTTATATGTGTTGGGTTAACTCTTAATTCGTCAACCATGCTATCAAGTGTAATTGAGATGGTTTGGCTCAATTCACTGGCCGGGTAACCTTCCACCGGAGCAACAAAACACCCGCTAGCTAAGACGCCAACTGCCAGCATGCTTTGCGATCCAACGCGGTCGCTCACCGCTGCTTGAATAACTCGCAAACGATCTGCAGCGTGATTCAGCTTCGCCTGAACATTTAAGACATTTACCGCAACAGGTGAAGGATCGACGGCAACGGCGCGTGCTGTTGGTCCTCCATAATGCAGGGCCGCAAGGCTAAAAAGCCCAAAATGAGCTCCGACATCAAAAAGCGTCATTCCGGAAGATGTATTGTTAATGAACCCATCAAACTCCGCTATTTGCTCGGCATCATTCTGTTGTGCGTAGTAAGCGCAGCGATATGCGGCTGGATGGCAAGCTAAGGACCAGCCCGGGCGCATTTCAATAACATTCTTAATGCCAATGCAGAACTTAACGCCGTCCCATATCCACTTTGCAGAGGCCGAAGGAGAACGCAGCCAGTTACGAGCTGCTCGCGGCACCAATGACCTTGCTACTTTTTTGGCACAGTTCGTTAACGGCGTGGCTTGCAAAAGGCAATCTCATCCATTATCAAGAATCCAAACGAATCCGAGTGCGATCTTCGAGCGCGGTATGAAATTGATTCAATTGCACTGCTGGATCGCAAAGCGCGCCCGCCCGATCTGGCCCGGCTGATCCCAGCTCAATACGCAGAGCTGGCTCCTCAATCAACCGCCGCAGACCCATTGCCAGCAAGTGGGCGTCGCCCGGTGTCACCACCACTGCGCAAGAATCGTCCACAATTTCGCGAGCGGCGCCCATGTCGGTGGTGACGACTGGCAATCGCGCGTAAAGCGCCTCAATAAATGCTATGCCGAAAGATTCCGGGCCACAGTTTGGTTGACAGAAAATATCGGAAGCCGCCAATAGCTTAGTCACGTCTGACCTCTGGTTCAGAAAGCGCACCCGTTCTGCAATACCCAGGCGGTTAGCTAACACCTTTAATTGGTCCAAGTATTTTTTCTCGCCAGACGTTTGCGCACCGCCCACTTGCCAGCAAACCCAATCTGGTAAGTCCGTGAGTAGGCTCAGCGCCTCTAGATGTTGTGCATGTCCCTTCCAGGCTTCCATCCTGCTGACCTGAATGATGACGGTCGCATCCTCGGGCGTCTTCAATTCAGCCCGAATCAGTTTCGTGTCCGCTTCTGAATGGCCGTTACCTGGTGGCGCGACCGGGCAGTAAACAATCTCCGATCGAACACCGGGATAAAGTTGAGGGAGGGCCGCCGCCGTGAACTTGCTATTGCACAATGCCAAATCGGGCGCGGTGCGTCGTGCCATGCGTTCAAGCCATTGCCGGCCCGTTGGAGGCGCGTGGAGATAGAAGGCCAGAGGCACACTGGCAGCGCGCACGGTTGGACCAAACACGGCTTGCGACCAGCAGGAATGCGTTACGATGACGTCAAAAGACTTTCGTCGCAAAAGCTCTGTAAGACTACGACGCGCGCGACGCACTGAAAGTGGCTGTCTGATTCGCACGCCACCCAACTGATGAACGGACGCACCTGCCGCATTCAACTCTTCGCTAAACCGCCCGGCAAAGCAGAGCGCGAAAGAAGTCTCCATCGCAGGACAAAGATTTCGCTGCCGCACCTGCGTCAACATCATCGCTTCCACTCCGCCGTAGATGTTCCCGGCATGGACATGGAGAACCCGCATAAAATAGAAGTCAGAAAGCAGAGAGCAGAAGTGAGAAATCAGAAGTCAACGCTCTGAGGGGCTAGCCGGCATTTGTTGTTTGACTCCCTACTCCTCCCGGATCTGTTTAGTGCTCTGTCGTCTAACGCTTTCGTAAATCGGATTTAATTCCTTCGCCAGACGTGAACGGTTGAAGCGCTGTTCTACGCTGGCGCGGCCGGCCGCGCCGAGACGCACGCGCAAATCAGGATCGGTTGCAAGCTGCATAATGCGCTCAGCTAATTGCGCGGCGTCGCCGGGCGGGTGACCCAGCGCAGTAAGGTCAGAATCAAACAACTCCGCTGCACCGCCAGCCTCGCTCGCGATTACGGCACGGCCACACGCCATGCCCTCAATAATTACCAGGCCAAACGGTTCAGGCTCAGTACTGGCATGGACCACCATGTCCAGCGAACGCATTGCCGCCGCCGGTTGATCAACAAAGCCACAAAAGCCCATTCGATCGACAATGCCTGCCTGCCGGGCAATCGCTTTCAGTTCCGAGAGTGAATACTGGCTGCCCTCTGTTTGATACAAGGCATCGCCAACGATGTAACCACGCCAGGGAAGCTCACGCGGCAACAACGACAGGGCCCGCAGAAAAACCTCGTGCCCTTTCCAACGGGCGAAGGTCGCGACCATTCCTATCCTGATGACGTCGGAAGCGGGGGGCGGCAGGCCTGATAATGAATCCAGATTGAGGCGTTCACCGATCGGTGAAAAGATCTCAGTGTCAATACCATTGTAGATTGTTTGAATGGGAAGGATGTTTCCGCAGGTGGCCTGCATGTCGAGCGCCACGCTCTTTGAATTCGCCAACGCGATCTTGCAGCGCCGCTGGCAGAGCTTCATCAAACTGGCCATGAGCGGACGCTGCCGCACGTAATCATGGACATGCCAGATGAGAGGCACCTGTTTCGGCTTAGCCAGCGCGCCGAGGATGTGCATCTTGAAGCCGTTGCTGTGTATGACATCCGGCTCGAGCTCGCGCAATATCCTTCGCAGACTCGCAGCGTAGACCCGGATTCGGTTGTTTGCAAAAAGCAATTGCCGTAACAAACGAAAACGGCTCATGCTGTTCACTGATGCGCGGCGTGGGGAGGAGTCTTCCGGCCGACCTAATGCTGAATCTCCCAGCCGGGCCACCGCAGAAGGAAACGGCAGGACGCGAATGGTAACTCCAAGCGCCTTCGCTTTCGCGGCGAGTGGTCCATTCTCGGAAACGATTAGATCCAGTTTCCATTCAGGCTTTGCTTCTCTGATGCTGACTAAGGCAGCGAGCAGCGCCGCTTCTGCCCCTCCCATTTGGCCGCTCGGGTTAAGAAAGACAATCCGCAAAGCAGTGAGCGGTGATCAGAGGTCAGTGATCAGGGACCAGAGGTTAGAGGGTTGATAGGTAGATCAGCGAGCAGACTTTCGAGAAGCTGCTATTCCTGAGGCAACAAATCTCCACGCGTCTTTTGTTGGAGCATCCCCAGCACGTCGATCCAATGATTTTGATTTTCCATTTCTCATTTGTCATTTTTCAGTTTCCATTTTTACGCTGTACGTCGAGCCTAACCGACGTGCGCGTATTCCTCGAGTCCGAATGTCAATCGTCTCATTGCAAATCACATAACATCTTCTCAGAAATGAACAATGAGAAATCATGGGAAATGACTAATGAGAAATGGAAAATCTAAAAGAAAGTTGCATCTGCCTGATTTAACGAAAGGCGTTGGCTTCTGACCTCTGACCTCTCCCCCCACCTAGTTATTACTTACTGCTGTCGTGAGTTCTTCTGTATCGGCATCGGCGCTGGCGTAGTAGTATCGTTCGTAGTTCTGATAGTAATAGTAATCCTGCCGCGAGACCGTAACGTTATTCAACACCACACCAAATATCTTGGCACCTACGTCGATCAGCAACTGCCTGGACCTGCGCACAATGTGTCGTGACGCGTTACCTCCATGCACCACCAGAAGAACACCATCGGCTACGGATGAGAGCAAGACGCCATCAGTAAAGGAAGCGACGGGAGGTGAGTCGATCACAATGTGGTTGAAGTTACCTTCGAGCACCTTTATCAGTTTGCGAATTTGCTCCGAGCCCAGCAGTTCGGCGGGATTAGGCGGAATTCGGCCCGAGGGAACTACATAGAGACCACTCTCTTCATGGTGCTGTACCAGCGCCAACATCTCTGCTTCGCTCATCTTACTCGCCAGCAGACCGCTCAAGCCGGTTCTGTTGTCGAGATTGAAAATCGTATGAAGCCGTGGCCGTCGCATATCAGCATCAACGACCACGACCTTCGCGCCCGTCTGGGCCAGAATCATCGCCGTATTAACCACCGTGGTGGTTTTGCCTTCACCAGGCTGGCTGGAGGTTATGAGCAATGTTCGGGGCGCTCCGCCAGCCGACGACAAGAGAACAGAAGTTCGTAGCTGCCGGTACGCTTCAGCCAGGGGTGAGCGATGCGACGCACCCAACAGGAGTTCTGCGCCCGCGTGATTTCCATTTCTTTTCGGGCCGCCGGGTATCGCCGAGAGCAAACGTCGGCGAGTGGAGCCGCCCAGCGAAGGAATAACGGCCAGCGCCGGCAAACGCAAAAAGTTTTCGACGTCTTCAGATGTATGCACCGAATCGTCGAGGTAATCGAGATAACGTGCGAGCGCGACGCCGAGAATCAAGGCGAATATCCCGGCCAGAGCAATCGCCTGCCGTCGCTTGGGGGCAACCGGAGCCTTTGGCCGGGCCGCATGATCTACTATGTGGATATTGTTAGGGGTGCCGGCCAGGATCACGTCATTCTCTTTTGAGCGCTGCAGCAGGCCATCGAGAAGAGTCTTATTGGTTTCAATCTCCTGCTGAATAATCCGATAATTGACCGCCGCCTCGTTCTGCATCAACGTCTCGCCGCGTTGTTTATCAAACGCCTGTCGCAGGGCCTGTTCTTTCTGTTCGGCCTGGCGATACCTGGTTTCGAGGTTGGTCTTGACGACCGACTGGTTATGCGTGCGCGCCTGGGCCACCTGTTTCTCCATCATCGCTATCTGCTGAGTGAGATCGCGCACCTCCGGGTATTTTTCGGTGTATTCCAGCAGCAGTTGTGCTTTCTTTTGTTTCAACTCCGCCAGCTTGGCCTCGTCGTCGGCGCCGGCATTCGTTGGGCCGCTATTGATCGCCTCGGTTTGCGCCGCTAAGGCTTCTGGAGCGAGCGCAGCTCGATAAGCCGCTTCCGCCGTTTTGCGATCGTTTTCCGCTTCCAGCAATTGTTTGTTGAGACCGGCAAGCCGATCGACCACCGTATTCTGGCTCGCATCCAGCGACAGAATCTGGTGGCTCTTGGCATAGTTGATCAACTGTTCTTCGCCGTGCCGTATCTCCGACTGAAGATCCGCGATGCGCTTTTGCAGAAAGTCACCCGCAGTGTTGCTTGTCTCAGTCTTTCGCTCGAGATTAGACACCACGAACGCTTCCGCCACCATGTTGTTTATCTTCTCGGCAATTTCAGGATCCTGATGTCTGAAACGGATCTCGATGATCCGCGTATCGGTAAGTTGCTTGACAGACAACCCGCCCTGGAGAATCTCAACAAAGGGTTGGTAATGATTCGCTTCGACATCACCGCCGGAGAGAGCAGAGCTCGGTCGTAGTTTGTTTTCTTCCGGCGCTTTCGGTGGACTATAGCTTTTCTTCGATCCAATCAGCCCTTTCAGACTTTCCCAGAGAGATCCGTTTTGGGCCGACTGCGGATGGAGAAAGGCCTCGTTGTGTTCCAGATCCAGAGTCTTGGCCACCCGGCCGAGCAAACCCGCGCTGGTGAGGATTGTGATCTGCGTATTGAAGTAGGTTGGATCCTGATATGAAGTGTTTAAATAAATGGAGTTTCCCCTGGCCAGACCGATGGCCGGATTATTGGCTGTCTCCAGGTCTACTTGAACTCGCGAGAGCGACTCATAAACATCAGGTTGCCGCGACATGTACAGCGCAGTAAGCGAGGTAACCAGCACTAGAATCATCAGGACCACCCAGATATGTTTACGAACCGAGCGCCAGTACTGGTGGAGCCGGTTGTAGCCGCTGCTCGCCTCTTCCGCCTGCAAATCGTACCGAGAGGACGGGTAAAATGGGACTGGTCGTTCGAGGTAAGCGCCGCCGTCTTCGGAGACTTCTTTTTTCTTGATCAGTTCTGTTGACTCTTTCATAGTTCTTTCACCATTCGAGGACTGGAAAGCAGCAGTCGGGCATCAAATATCAGAAGCCGTAACTCTGACTTGTCACCGGTGATTTCTGACTACCGACATCTCATCTCTGCATTTTCTTACTTCTGTTTGCTCGACTCTGATCTACGGAATTACTCTTACCGGCAGCTGGCCAACGCCGGGGACAACTGCTCCTAATAGACTGCGAAAGAATCTCTTTCCACCTGAGGCGGGCACGTCAACGATGTCATTGGCAACTAACACAACGTCCTCGGCCTTGTGGCGATTGATCGCTTCCAGGTCAACCAGGATTTCTTTCTTGTCCGTGGAGCCGGGTGTTTGCCTGATTATATGAATTGCGTTTTTCCGGGTATCGATGGAGGTCCCGCCGGCCATCGCGATGGCGCGCGATACAGTCATTGGCTCAGTGAGAGCGAGTGCAGTGGGCCGCACGACATTGCCGATAACGTAGACCTGGTCGGCGACGGCGATGGAAACAACGTCGCCAGGCTGTATATAGGGGTTAGATTTCTCATCGCCTCGCAAGGTGTCATTGAGCAGGTAAGAATCAATGGCGCTAGCTGCTGTTTCTGAACCTGCATCGGGTGTAGATGCACAAGCCAGCCGCGGCCCGGTATGAACCACCTGCACTGTGCGTCCGGCATTGTCGGCAGGACCATTAACGAACGTCAGCAACTCCAGCAGGCGCACGCGCCGTTGCAGTTGAAAACGGCTGGGCGCGCGAACGGCCCCGAGCACGGCCACAGGTTCCGATTGGTATTCCTTGATTTGTACTGTTACCTGAGGCTCCAGCACATACTCCTTTAGCAGTTCAGTAATTTTTGCTTCCAATTCCGACTCTGTGTGACAGGCAGCCATGATCTCTTCTTTAATTAGCGGCATCCGAATCAAGCCGCGCGGGTCCACCCTCACGCCCTCGCGGTTAAACTGCGGCTTGTTGAAGACCTTGATATCGAGGACGTCTCCTGGGCCAATGCGGTACCGCTGGTCTGAATCAGCTCGAGCGTCGCCACCGGTTAACGAAACAGTGGTCGCTGCTCCATGACTTTCGGCAGGAGATGGCGCCGCGGCCGATTGTTGCTGCGCGCCAACGGGAACCAGGAACAGGGCTACTAAAACAACCGACCAGGAAAGTCTGCCGCTCATAAGAGTTTGTGGACCATTAGCTTGCAATAGGTATATATCTCGCTTCATAAACTTGCTTCTTTCATCGGCGTCCCGGAGGTGAAATCAATTAAGGACATTATTGGATAGGAACACACTAGCAGGATTTGAGATCAATTCCGCTTTCCGCGCTGAGTTTATTACTCCTTTAGTCACAGTTCCACCCTGGCATGAATGTTCACGATGAAAACCTGACATTCATACGAGTACCCGTGGGGGAAACCTCTCTCGTGAGGTGACATTCAGTGCGTTTTCGGCGAGCCATAACTCCCGCCTTACGCTTGTAACCACAGGCCGAACTGGACGGCCGCATGGTTCTCGACACTGTTCACATTTGGCAGTTCCTCAGGGCAAGACATCAAATGTTAACAGCCGGAATCTTTAGAGCTGGGCTAACCTCACTCGGAGTTGATCGAGAGATAGGGATGCGAACTTAATGCTAAATCCTATCTTTTGTTTTCGCGGGAAGCTCCAAACCAGGAACCCATTCGCGGGCCTTGGAACGTGGAAGGCATTCAAAGCGAAGCACGAGCGAGGATTTCTTGCATTACCGCCTAAATAATTATCTGCCTGACTACTTAAAGTATGAAAACTGGCCGAAGCGTAAAAAACCGTGCTCATGCACGCGCGGACCGCGAGTTGGTTCTGAAGCTTCCCAGGATTCTGGGTCAAGTCAGCTGTTAAAACTCGTTTTCATTCAGACGTGGATTGGGTATCGGAAAACGATTCTTTCCAGCGATAAACTCGCAGGACTCTAGCGGATTAAAGCTCAGACTGTCAACACTGCTTTGTGACACATGCGGTCGGTCGTGGCAGACACTGTCCGGCTCCGCCGAACAGAAAGCTGGTTTGTCGTTTAGGACTCGGGTGTTTTGGACTTTGGACCAGATTGGTAGTGGGATATAATGCGCCGTCTGTTAAACAGGTGCCGCCTGTTAAACAGTATCCGTCCTTTCGACTAAACGAATGGCTTGCAACTCCCGCGGCTCGCTTCGAAGTGGCCAACCAACATAAGCAAGCCATTGTAGGATCCATAATCAAGGTAGTTGGTAAACTCCTGTACGAAGTGCTTGGTACTCAGGGACTCCCTAACACAACCCTGTGTACCAGGCGAACTGTGGACACCCAGATCCCCCTATGACCAGTCCTGAGAAAACAAACCCTCGAGTACTAATCATCGAAGACCATCTAATTGTCCAAGCAGGTTTGCGCATGCTTCTGGAAGCCGTGGGCATGAAAGTGGTCGCTATGACCGGCAAGCCGGCGGAAGCTCTTGAGCTCGCAGCCCGCGAAAAGCCGGATGTGATACTACTTGATCTCGATCTAGACGGTAAGGACAGTCTGGTGTTTTTTCCGGAATTAAGGGAAGCGGCGAACAATGCTCGCGTGCTTATCTTGACCGGCATGAGCGACACGGAGTCCCATCGACGTGCCATTCGCCTCGGCGCAATGGGAGTGGTTTTGAAAGGCCAGCCCGCCGAGGTACTGATCAAGGCAATCAAAAAAGTTTATGCCGGCGAAGTTTGGGTCGATCGCGCGACTATGGGTAGTGTGCTTCACGAGATGACCAGGAAGAATGTAATTCAACGCGATCCGGATCAAGACAAGATCAAAACGCTCACAGACCGAGAACATCAGGTCATTGCTCTGATTGCCGAAGGTCTGAAGAACAAGCAGATCGCGACGCGACTGTTTATCAGTGAAACGACCGTCACCCACCACCTCAGCTCAATATTCTCAAAACTGGAAGTATCTGATCGGTTGGAGCTGGTCATCTATGCATTCGGGCACAACCTTGCCCGACTCCCTAAATGAGCCGCTAAGCCGTGCCATCGTGCAGCCGAGTCAGCACTGTCGCCGTGCGGGAACGTCCTGGACGCGCAGCCACAGTGGCATTAACCCGTTATGGCAGAATTCTGCCAGGTGGATTGGCAGTAAGCGCCATTGCGCAGCTAATGCAAGATATCTATTATCTCGCCGCAAACTAATTGCAATGTTCGACAGCAGATCGGTTGTTTGGCCCCGACCTTGTGATGGACGATGCGGAACACGAAAACACCCTCGATCTGCATATCGAAGGGTTGATAGCTGACGGCGAAGGCACGAATTTCGGTTCTCGCACTCAGGAGCGCCGGCACAAAGCGCGGATCCAAGAGCCGTTTTCCGCGAGAATTTGGGGAGTTGACTCCGGCGACCTACCGTTTAATACCGATGGAATAGTCGACAACATGAGCTCGACAGGCCTTTATTTAAGGACGCCAAGACAGGTAGATATCGGAAGCGAAGTGAAGCTCATCGTTCATCTTCTAAGTGGCCCCGCGTCGGGCGTCACTGCCTCTCTCCAGGGACAAGTTTTGCGCAGCGAATTACAGCAAGATGGCAAGCATGGACTTGCTATTGCGATCAGCAAGCACAGGTTTCTTTGATTGGACGCCTTACGAGAATTAAGGATCTGGCCCAGCCCTTGCCATTCGCCTTCCTGGGCCCATAGCGTGATTGGTAGTTTTTAACGTGCAAGCGTTGAGTATGTAGTTTTTAAAAAGGAATTCGTTATGGCAGTAGCGAATACCGGC
>DATBRN010000044.1:0-7583 GCA_036560225.1 Pyrinomonadaceae bacterium
GATTCAGGCCGAATTAGCAGTTCTTACGCGACCAGCCATGTGCACCTTATTGAAGAAACTCGAGGGCAATGGGACACAAAATGCATCTCAGAAGGCGTTCATTGCGGACATGAATTCACAACTATCATGCCTGGAACCAGGACTTGGAGAAAAGATTAGAAATGAGCTCCGTCAATGAAACTTTTGTGCTTCCCTAACTCTACTAGCCCGCTCGGATAAATAGATTTGATGTAGTTGCGCGCCGGCCTGATTCAATTCGTCTGACTTCCCTTATCCGATGTTCCTACAGCAGGAAATCTGAAGGCCTGCCAATTCTTCCAGAAGCATAGAGAGAGTAAATCGATGCCGCGCAAAGTTTGTGTAGTGGTTACGGCCCGGCCCAGTTACAGCCGGATCAAGACTGCGCTAAAAGCGATACAGGCGCATCCCGACCTTGAGCTACAACTGGTCGTGGCTGCGTCTGCGCTGTTGGAACGATATGGCAATGCTGTCCGGTACATTGAGGAAGACGGTTTCAAAATTGCAGCCCGCGTACACATGGTGTTGGAGGGTGAAAACTTGGCCGCCATGGCGAAAACCACTGGGCTGGGTCTGCTCGAACTGTCCACGGTTTTTGACAACTTGAAGCCCGATATCATCGTGACGATTGCCGATCGCTACGAGACCTTGGCAACGGCTGTGGCCGCTTCATACATGAATATCCCGGTCGCCCATGTGCAGGGCGGAGAGGTGACAGGTTCCATCGATGAGAAGGTCCGCCACGCAGTCACCAAGCTTTCCGATTTACACTTTGTGTCTACTCAAAAAGCCGCTGACCGAGTAATTCGCATGGGGGAAGACCCAGCTACTGTGTTCGTCACCGGCTGTCCATCAATTGATCTGGCCTCTGAGATGTTAAGTGATACATCGCTCAACTTTGATCCATTTAAGAAATACGGAGGGGTCGGCAACACCGTTGACCTCTTAGAAAATGGTTACCTGGTGGTCATGCAGCATCCCGTGACCACTGAATACGACCTGGCTCGGAAGCATGTCTTCGAGACGTTATATGCCGTACGCGATTCCTCGTTGCCGACGTTGTGGTTCTGGCCCAATGTCGATGCCGGGTCCGACGGCACTTCAGGCGGCATCCGGACCTTCCGGGAGACAGAGCATCCGGAGCATATTCATTTTTTCAAGAACATGGAGTCCACAGATTTTCTGCGTTTGCTTTATAACAGCAAATGTCTCGTGGGTAACTCCAGTGCGGGCATCAGGGAATGCTCATTCCTTGGAGTTCCAGTGGTGAACATTGGCTCGCGTCAGGCCGGGAGGGATCGCGCGAACAATGTGCTCGACGTTGGATACTGCAAGTGTGAAATTGCAAAGGCTATCCAGCACCACCAGCGCAATGGGCACATTCGTCAAAACCATTTATACGGTGATGGGAAAGCGGGAGAGCGGATCGCGCGATTGTTGGCTGAATCATCGCTGCGAATCGAGAAAAGGTTAACGTACTGAAGCAGCAAATGACTCTCAGCCTCGAGCAAATTCTGCGCACCCTTGATGAGCGGCCTACGATGGCCGCTTATTCGCGAACCGCTCGCGAGATACGTTTATCGGAGCAGTTACAGCCGGTCAAAGTGTCCTTGCTCTCAACGTTCACAGTCGACACGCTGGTGCCATATCTTGAAGTGGAAGCAGCACGATCCGGTTTCGCGGCGAACATTTATCTCGGACCATTCAATTCAGTTCGACAAGAGCTACTCAATCCCGACAGCGAGTGCCTGCGTCAACAGCCGGACATCATATTTGTGTCGCAACTTCTATGCGATGTTTGTCCCCCGCTGGTGAACGACTTTCTTTCATTAGATCAGACCCGCATAGACCAACTTGTAACGGAAATCATCTCCGACACAGTGGCAACACTGAGAACGTTTCGCAAGCAATCTCAAGCGACCCTCGTGTTGCACAACTTCGCACTGTCCTCACATCCAGCCCTTGGAATCTATGAGCCAATGGAGCAAGGGTCCCAGACCTTGGTTATTCGTCAGCTAAATACGCGCCTGGTCGAAGCGGCTAAAACAGTTCCCGGCATTTACGTGCTCGATTACGACCGGCTTTCCGCTGATGTTGGTTATCGCAACTGGCAGAACGACAAGATGTGGTACCTGGCGCGGGCGCCGCTCTCTGCGGAAGCCCTCGGGGCGTTGGCGCGGGAGCAAGCCGCATTTATTCAAGCAAGCTTTGGGCGCCAACGAAAATGTCTCGTGCTTGATCTGGACAATACGTTGTGGGGCGGAGTGATTGGCGAAGATGGTATTGCCGGCATCCAGTTGGGCCACACCTATCCTGGTAACGCATTTAGGCACTTTCAAGAGCTCGTGCTGCAACTGCACCGGCGAGGCGTACTTTTAGCCATCAACAGCAAAAACAATCACTCCGAGGCGCAAGAAGTATTTCGGTCGCATCCTGATATGGTGTTGAGAGAGGATCACTTTGCCGCTATGCGGATAAACTGGCGGGCGAAGACTGAGAATATGTTGGAAATTGCGAAAGAACTCAACCTGGGCCTCGATAGCCTGGTCTTCTTTGACGATAACCCAATAGAGCGTGACCTCATGCGACAAGTGCTCCCACAAGTACTGACGCTGGAGGTGCCATCCGAGCCACTTAGATACTTTGAAGCCTTGTCGGAAAGTAGCGCCTTTGATCGTCTTTCCTTCACCGGTGAGGATCGAAGCCGCGGTAAGATGTATCAAGAACAAGTAGCACGCGCAGAACTGAAGGCATCGGCAACATCTCTCGAAGAGTTTCTTCGTAGCCTGAAGATAGAAATAAGTATCCATCCGGTGGACCGGTTTGCTTTCCCTCGCGTCCTGGACCTTATTCACAAGACCAATCAGTTCAATCTGACCACGCGGCGGCATTCGGCCAGCCGGCTTGCGGAGATGATCGCCGATCAATTGTGTGATGCATTCTACCTGCGAGTAGCTGATCGCTTTGGCGACAATGGCATCGTCGGAGTAGCTATCTTGCAAATGCGAAACGGTGCTGCCTACATCGACACGTTTCTTCTGAGTTGCCGAGTCATTGGACGTAACCTGGAAACTGCTTTCTTGTCCTTCCTTGTTGATTGGGCGAAAACGCGAGGCGCGATCGCGATTGTGGGCGAATTCACCCCTACTGCCAAGAACTCTCCGGCTGGTGAATTCTTTTCGCTGCATGGCTTCGCTAAGGTGGGCAGTAACGGTACCGGCACCTGTTGGCGACTAGACTTGAATGATGTTCCGTTTCAGGCGCCCGGCTACATTCAGATGTCAGACGAGATGAAGGAGAGGGTATGAGTGCTTATATTGAGATTGAGGATCGTCTCACACAAACAGTTGCCGAAGTTCTGGGCGTAACTCCTGATTTGTTATCGGAAGAGTCGTCGCCCTCCACCATATCAAGCTGGGATTCGCTCTCCCATCTTAGCCTGGTGATCGCCCTGGAGCAGGAATTCGGGGTTAACCTCTCAGCGGAGCAAGTGCTGGCAATGCGGAACATGCGTTCGATTCGAACCATTCTTCATCGGTGCGGAGTGGAGATCTAGATGACCGTATCCTTTGTAGATTGCAGCGCCGATCTCTTGCCTTCCTTGCGAGAGTTTCTGGCCCGCGTTTATCGACCCGGGTACATACTGTGCAGGGATGAGAGGCTCTTTCATTGGCAATTTGGAGAAGCGACAAATGGCGACGGAAGCGCCTATCACCTCAAGCTAGCGCTGCTCGACGACCAGACGGTGGGATGTCTCGGATATGTACCGGTGGACGTCAGCCTGCGTGGACGAATTGTACCTGGCGTTTGGCTCATAAACTGGATGGTCGATCCGCTCCAGCGACAGCTCGGTCTGGGACCGTTACTCATGCGTGAGGTAACGGGCGAGTTTGTTGTTGCCTTGAATGTCGGACCGAATAAGGATGCTCGCGACATTTTGAGCCGCATGGGCTGGACTGACTTCGGAGAACTCGCGAGGTACGTCTGTGTACTCGATGTCCAAGCCGCAGGCAAGCTGACGCGCACAGGGAAGTTGCAATGGCCAGCGGTAGCGGCGCGGCTTGAAAAAGGACATCCGGTCATCACTACCTTAGTCACTAGCTTTGGCGATGACGCAACGCAATTGTGGGAGGCAGTCTGGGGACGGTCTGCCGGTACCTATCGGTCGGCGGAGTTTCTCAATAGGCGGTATGCAGAGCATCCCACATTCAAATACCGTCTCCACGAATTGCGCCAAAAAGGGCGCCTCCGCGGACTGGCTGTCCTTCGTGTGGAACAGGTAAAGGATGTTTCGATCCGCGTCGGACGGATACTTGAGTTTGTTTCGTTTCCAGATGTGGAAGAATATCTGCTGCAGGGAGTGTTGGATGACGCTTTGTCGCAAGGCGTCGCCGTCGTCGACTTTTTCTGTTCAAGCAGAAGCATGTCTGAGGTGATGACTCAGCACGGATTTTTGCCTGGGGAAGACGAGGCCGCAGCGCAGCTTCCCACTCTGTTTCAACCTATCGACTGGAAGCGGCAAAGCATCCCATTTATGGCCTACCTCCGGAATGCTCCCGACGCCCTTGAAGTAAACGATTGGTACGTCACGAAGGGCGACGGCGATCAAGATCGTCCAAATTAGAACGATGAAATTGCACCACGTAGGCGTGGCAGTCAGATGTATTGCGGAACATGCTGAACAATATCGCCAGGCGTTCGGCATCACTTTAACAAGCCAGATCATCGAGGATGATTTACAGAAAGTGCGGGTAGCGTTTGCGCAGGTCGGTGACGGCGTGTTCATCGAGTTCGTCGAGCCACTCGGCGACAATTCTCCTATCGCCAATCTCCTGAAGCGCGGGGGTGGCCTTTATCACGTTTGTTACCTCGTGCCGGATATCGAAGCAGCAATCGAGCAGGTACGGCGAGCGGGTGGCGTGATCGTCAGTGGTCCAACCCCAGCGCGCGCTTTCGACAATCGGCAGATCGCTTTCGTTTACACGCCAGAACGCAGCCTGGTTGAGTTTCTCCAGGAATAGTTGAGATCTTGTAATTGCCTGACTGAATGCTTATGAGCGCACTGAATGTTGTTATGTATCACTACGTCCGCGATCTCCCGAGCACGCGCTTCCCGCGCATCAAAGGGTTACTCTCGGACGACTTCAAGCGGCAGTTGACTTGGCTCAGCGAGCACCAGGAGATGGCGACACTTGAATCGGCTTTGGCGTTTCTGGCTGGCCAGTATGAGCCGTCGCGTGATCTGTGCCTGCTCACCTTCGACGACGGCTTGAAAGACCACTACACAGAGGTCTTGCCACTCTTGTCAGAACACCGAATCGAAGGTCTCTTCTTCCTCATCACATCTTGCCTGGATGGACGGGTGGTTTCGGTTCATAAGAACCATTTCCTGATGGCAGCATTGGAATTCGACGAGTATCGAGAAGCTTTCCTGGAACGTCTGGCGGAGTTGAGCCCTGAGACTTGCACCGCGGTGGACCTGAAGCAGGTCCAGCATGCTTACCGTTGGGATGCGCCAGAAGTCGCAGCCTTTAAGTATCTACTAAACTTTAAAATCGAGGAGACGTTGCGTGATCAAATACTCGATGACCTGTTTATAGAATATCTAGGTGATGAAAAGGCGTTTGCCCGCGACTTGTATCTCAGTTGGGATGAAGCACTCGAGATGCAAAAGTATGGGATGGTGATGGGTGGCCATTCACACAACCATGTAGCGTTGGCGACAATGGATGCTTCTCGCCAGCGCGCGGACTTGAAAACATGCACAACAATGCTCCGCGAGAAGCTCAAGCCTCAAAACTTCTGGCCCTTTTCATATCCGTATGGCAAAACGAACTCATTCAACTCGTTGACTGTTGAATCCATTCAAGGCCTCGGTTTCGACTGCGCTTTTGCCACTGAGGTTGGGGACAACCGCGTCGGACAAGATCTCTTCAGGATTCGCCGTATTGACACGAAAGACATCGTCATGTGAACCCCGTTAAGGGGCCATTCTTTCCGCGGTTGGGCGTCATGCCGATCTATTCAAACCACTTCGCTCATGAAGCATGGGAACGGATCCACCAATCGGCTACAAACAATGGAGAAGAGTTCAATAATCGTCGGATGCGGGTGCTTGGATTAATTGCGGCTCGTGGCGGTTCAAAGGGGCTGCCCCGGAAGAATATTCGCTTGCTTTGTGGCAAACCTCTGCTTCAGTACACGGCGGAATCGGCGCTTTCCGCGCGTCGTCTCTCGCGGGTTGTGCTGACGACAGACGATGAGGAGATCGCTGAAGTAGGCCGAAATTGTGGATTGGAAGTGCCTTTTATGAGACCCGCCGAACTGGCCGCGGATAATACGCCGACATTGCCGGTGGTCCAGCACGCCATTGGATGGATGGAGGCTCATGGTGTG
This sequence comes from Pyrinomonadaceae bacterium, assembly GCA_036560225.1. Lineage (GTDB taxonomy): Bacteria > Acidobacteriota > Blastocatellia > Pyrinomonadales > Pyrinomonadaceae > PSRF01. The sequence goes on from DATBRN010000044.1 coordinate 6,415, forward strand.
TACTTTGATGCGATCTGTCAGCTTCAGCCCACCAATCCGCTGCGACGCCCTGAAGACATCGACGCTTGCATCGAATCATTGGAGCGCAGCGACGCCGATGCCGTCATGACGATTCTGCCAATCCCTCCAGAATACAATCCTCATTGGGCATATTTTCGCGGCGAGAATGGTGACCTACATTTGAGCACCGGTGAAGCTACGCCGATTCCGCAGCGGCAAAAACTACCACCCTCGTTTCATCGCGATGGATCGGTTTACGTCACACGCCGGGATGTGGTGATGAAAGAAAATTCCCTTTACGGTAAGCGCGTCATCGGACACCTGCTCGATGCCAATCAGACGGTCAATATCGATGGGCCGGAAGACTGGAAGCGTGCAGAGGCAATCTTATCGAGTCGGGTGATGATGGCCCGTTCTTGAATCTGCGAACTACTCAATAAGTTCAAGAGAGTGGAGAACTATTCTTAAGATGTGTGGAATCGCCGGAATTTTCGGAGATGGCTGGACGCGCGCGCAGTTGGACGCGATGGTCCTGAGTCAACATCATCGCGGCCCGGATGCACACGGGATCTATCTGGACGCGACCGGAAGCGCCGGGTTGGGCCACAATCGACTCAGCATCATTGATCTCTCGCCCGCCGGCAAACAACCGATGTCTAGTGCCGACGGCAATCTATGGCTGGTGTTCAATGGCGAGATCTACAACTACCTGGAGTTGCGGGCCGAACTCAAAGATTATCCCTACCGCAGTCAGACCGACACCGAAGTGATACTGGCAGCCTATGAACGCTGGGGCGAAAACTGCCTGGACCACTTTGTTGGCATGTTTGCATTTCTGATCTGGGATGGACGTAAACAGCAGATGTTCGCCGCCCGCGACCGATTCGGCGTTAAGCCCCTGAACTACCACCAGCGACGTGATGGCACTCTGCTGCTCGCCAGTGAAATCAAAGCCCTGCATGCGGCAGGTGTTCCTGTTCAACCAGACGCAGTGACCTGGGCCACCTACCTCACTTCCGGGTTGCACGACCACTCAGAAAGGACCTTCTGGGAAGGAATACGTTCGCTGCCTCCAGGGCACGCGTTGAATTGGCAGGCGGGACAAATGCGGATTTGGCGCTGGTACGACCTGGCCGAGCGTGTCGGGTCCGAGTGGGATCACAGACCCG
>DATBRN010000045.1:0-6474 GCA_036560225.1 Pyrinomonadaceae bacterium
GTATTCGAGTTGCCGTCAGTACCTCGAAGACATAGAACGCGCGCGTGAATCGGTTGGACCAGACGCACCTCGCGTAGAAAAGCTACGGGCTTTCTACAATCACCCCGGATTCATCGAAGCAAACGTAGCGAACATTCGCGCGGCGTTGGAACGGATTCCTGAGGAAAGAAGAGCAAGGGCGCAGATTGTTTTCACCGCGCACAGCATTCCTGAGTCGATGGCAAAGAATTGTGATTATGAAGCCCAGCTTCGGGAGACGAGCAGGTTGATTTCGGAGAGACTTGGCATCAAAGACTGGCAGCTGGTGTTTCAGAGTCGCAGTGGTCCGCCGACACAACCGTGGCTGGAACCGGATGTTTGCGATCACCTGAGGGAGTTGCAAGCAGCTGGGGCCACAGATGTAGTTGTGGCTCCCGTTGGATTTGTTTCCGACCACATGGAGATTATTTACGATCTGGATACCCAAGCCCGAGCACTCTGTGAGGAACTTGGCTTGAATATGATTCGCGCAGCCACGGCGGGAACGCATCCCGCGTTTATTGAAATGATTCGTGAGCTGATTATGGAGCGCGTCGACCCGGAAACACCTCAAAGGTATCTCGGTGCTGAGGGTCCTCACAGCAGCTTTTGTGGTCCGGGTTGCTGCTCGTTAACTTGAAAAGGTTTGGGCGCAAAATGCGCGCGGAGTTGGTTCAATGCTCCGCATTAATTCCCGATTGCGGCTTTGCCGCCGCACAGTGCGGAAAGGCTCCGCCTTTCCGCCGCTTTTTCTTGGTTTTTGAGGCTGCGCCTCATGAATCGGAGGCGTAGCCTCCTGTAAAAATATGGACTCAACGGTAAGGCAGAGCCTTACCGCACTGTACGGCGGCGAAGCCGCATTAGCGCCTGTATCAGACCCAGCCTATTTTGACAGACTGGTCTTAACTGGTAATCAGATGAAACGCGTCATAATCATTGGTGGCGGAATAACTGGCCTCGCAGCAGCACACAGAATACTCGAGCGCAGCCATGAGTCGGAAAAGGAACTCGATCTAATTTTGCTCGAAGCTAGTAACCGGCTTGGCGGGATTGTGGAGACTAGGGAGCGCGACGGTTTTCTTCTCGAGAGCGGACCCGATTCATTCATCTCGGAAAAGCTGGCAGCACTGGAACTAACCAGACGCCTTGGACTCGAATCGCAATTAATAGAAACTAATAAGAACCATCGCCGAAGTTTCATTGTGAGGAAAGAGCGATTACTTCCCGTTCCTGAAGGATTTCATCTGCTGGCACCCTCACGGATCTGGCCTTTTTTAAGAAGTGACATTTTTAGCTGGTCCGGTAAGGCCAGAATGGCACTCGACCTCCTCTTGCCGCGACGCAAACCCGCCACCCGCCCGTGCCGCCTGGAAGGTGACCCCTTGTTATCCGCCAACGGCGAAAGAGTTCGCGAAACGCGGGAAGATGCGATTGACGATGCCCTTGAAGATGAAAGCCTGGCTCAATTTGTGCGCCGCCGGCTGGGACGTGAAGCGCTTGAGCGCATGGCGCAGCCGATGGTTGGAGGAATCTATACAGCCGATCCCGAGCAGCTAAGCTTGCGCGCAACTATGCCTCGCTTCCTGGAAATGGAGCGCGATCACCGCAGCCTGATTCGCGCGTTGCGCAAACAACCTAAGAGCCTGACCTCAGGTTCGGCCGCGAGGCAGGATGGAAGTATTGATAAGAATTCAACCAGTCAGCGCAGGAGCCCAGCTGAGAGCCAATACTCTGGGATTCCTGAAGGAACCAGCGGCGCGCGTTACGGCTTGTTCCTTTCTTTCGATCGCGGCATGCAGGTTCTTACCGACAAACTGGAGGAAAGTCTAAGTCAAAGCACCATTCGACTAAACACCTCCGTTGAGTCTCTTACCCCTGATCATGAGGAAGGCGACGAGAGGCCCAAATGGAAAGTTAGAACGAATCGCGGTGAGACCTTCGTTGCCGACTCGGTATGTCTCGCGCTGCCAGCGTATATCAGCGCGCGCCTATTGAGTGATGTCGATGCTCAACTGGCTGCCGAGTTGGATGGGATTTCCTACGCGTCCAGCGCCACAATCAACATCGCTTACAAGCGAGAAGACATTCCGCACCCGCTGGATGGTTTTGGCTTCGTTGTGCCATTCATTGAAGGACGTTCCATAATCGCGTGTACATTTAGCAGCGTGAAATTTTCCGGGCGCGCTCCACAGGGTCATGCGCTGCTCCGCGCGTTTATGGGTGGTGCGCTGCAACCGGAGATGTTTGAGCTAAGCCCACAGGAGCTGACTTCGCGAGCGTGTGCCGACCTTCGTGATCTGCTGGGAATTGAGCAAGCACCGCTCTTCACAGAGGTTTCAAAGTGGGAACGGTCGATGCCGCAGTACCACTTGGGCCATCTTCAAAGAGTGAAGAGGATTCAGCAACGTGTCGCTTCCCTTCCCGGTCTTGCGCTTGCGGGAAATGCTTACACGGGGCTCGGAATCCCTGATTGCATTCGTAGTGGTGAATTTGCAGCTGACGTGGTTTACGCCGTCTGACGGATTGCGCTAGCTCTCACCAACATTGACTAGCCGGTCTAATTGGAATAGAACCTTACTACCTCATCGATTCTCGAACAAAGGAGTCGCCGCGATGTCGGACGAGCAACCTGGCGCTCAGCCCTCGAAGATTCAAACGGAACAACTGCTGAGACAGATGAACGACGACTGGGTCAAGGCCGTCGTGCGGCGCGATGCAGAGACGCTCGAACGCGTCATGGCGGAAGACTTCGTCTTTACCTACCCATTAGAAGGTGATGATCGGGCACAGTTCATCTCCGATGTTATGTCCGGCGATCTCAAAATTGAGCAACTCACTCGCCACCAGGTGAACGTGCGTATTTATGGCGGCACTGCCGTGCTGACTGCTCGCGACTCCGCAAAATGGACCTACCGAGGCCGGCATTTCGAAGGGCAATACAAGGTCATACAAGTCTATTCCGAACGCGACAATCGCTGGCAACTGGTCGCGGTGCAAGTCTGTACCATCGCCTAACAGTCTCCAGTCTGGAGTCTCCAGTCTGGAGTCTGCGGTCCGCTCGTTCTGAACTTCGAAAAGCAATTCACCCACAATCCGCTTAATCGCGTGTCTAATCCCTCTGGAGTCTGGAGTCTGTGATCCCGCTTGTCTTAGGCGTCGAGGAGAATCACCTTAACAATCCGCTTAGTGACACGAAAGGAGCAACAAATGGCGACGTTTAAGAAATTTGAGGACATTAAGGCCTGGCAAAAAGCACGGCGACTGACGAGTAAGATCTACAACACCACAGGTTCACCGCGATTTGCACAGGACTTTGGCCTTCGAAATCAGATTCAGCGAGCAAGTGTATCCATTATGGCAAACATCGCTGAGGGCTTCGGGCGTCATTCCGACAAGGAGTTTGCTAACTTCTTAACCATCGCACACGCTTCGGTATCGGAGGTGCAATCTCATCTGTACGTTGCTCTCGATCTAACGTACATCGAAGCCGAGGCTTTTAAGGAGTTTTATGACTTGCTTTAAGAGATCGGAAGGATGACCTTCGTATTAGCATCTCACCTGAGGAAATCTCGGGATTCAAGGGTTTAGTCTAACGAGAAAGAGAACTATGATTTGACTGTAGACTGTCGACTCCAGACTCCAGACTCCAAAGTCCAGACTTATTTGCTGGAGAGTTGGTGAATCCACGCCGCATTTGTTTCCAGCAACGGACGAAACGCTTCGCGCGGCACCGTAGTCTCAATGTGCATGTTGTCGTCGGTGTTGATGACTGCTCCGTTTACAGCCGGCGCCAATTGCGTTTCATCGCAAACATACCATGCTCTTACATCTGCCTCGCTCTTGATGTTCACGCGGGCGAGCTCTGCTGAAATGCGTGGTTCGGTGATCCGATCCTTTATCCTGTCCAGCGTTAACGGAGTCTTGCTGCCAATCAGGAGCAAGTCTTTCCCTTTCCAGGCGCCTTCAACTCGAAATACGAACACGTGGGGAAATGTCTCATGAAAAGTTGCCAGGACGGAACGCAAACTGTCTGTTGAGAGTTGGTATATTTGTAGCCATTGAACAAAAATTCCGTCGTCGTTCAGCCGGTCGCGGCCCAGTTGAAAAAACTCTCGCGTAAAAAGATTCGCGACGCCCGGCACCCAGGGATGGCTGGGCTCGCTGACGATCATGTCATAGCGTGAGGGAGTAACACGCAAATAGGTGCGCGCATCGTCAATTACCAAATGCATGCGCGGATCATCGAGCGGATGGTTATTTACGTGTTCGAAAAAGCGTGAGCCGTTGACTGTCGCTGGTTCCAGCTCGATGCACTCCAGTGATTCGATTGGCGACTGCAACATGGAACCTGCCGTGACTCCGGTCGCATAGCCCACCACCAGAGCATTCTTCAAGCTCGGTGCAATAAGCAGCGGCATCTGGCCCAACATTACCTGGGTAGGCATATCTTCCTTGTCGGAAGCATTGGTGCGGCCGTTGATAGCCATGGATGTTATGTCCCAGTCTTTGCGTACTGAAACTGTAGAGGTAGGTCCTTCTTCATACATCAGCAGCTGGTGTGTTTCCGGACCACGTGGGACCGATGGATCGTCGACTCCGCCGCGCGTCTTCGCCAGCACTCGCACCAAGCTGTCGTATGCTCCGATAGACAGATCATCCAGATTCATTCTCATCTTGGAAGCGACCAGAAACAGGGCAGCAATTAGGACCAGCGTAAGTCCAGCAGCAAGAGCTCGTTGAAGATCGCGATCTCGAGCGTTAGCTTTCGGCTGATAGGCGAACCCGCCAACGACCAGGCAGAGTGCCGCTGCAAAAAGAATCGTGAATCGCGTGCTGAATTTCGGGATCAGAAGAAAGCCGGCGCCAAACGCGCCCACGATCGCGCCAATGGTGTTTACCGCATAACTCCGGCCAATCAGTTGAACGGATTCGCTCTTGGGACCGCTGCCCGCCCAGACGAGGACCAGCGGCATAACCATCCCCATCAGGAAGGCAGGAAGAAGAATCAACAGAGCCACGGAGACTATTTGCAACGTAAGCAGCCCACCCCAGCTGCTAATGTGCAAGCGAAGACCGGCAATAATTAGTAGTTTGGGAATCAGGTTAACAACGATGAGGCTGGCAAAGAGACTGCCGGCAGTAGCAAGCTCGACAGTGAGTGCAGTCGCTCGTAGTTTGCCGGAAAGGTTGCGGCGCGCAATCACGTATGCTCCGCCTGACAAGCCCAGCAGGAAGAGCGCTACAACAATGCTGAAGGCGTAAGTGCTCGAACCGATAATCATCGTCAGCATGCGCGTCCAGGCAACTTGAGTGCTGATAGTTACAAAACCTGAAGCGAAGGCGCAAAACAGCCAGAACCTTGAGTTACCGACCTGGCTTGTCGACACCGGCTCTTCCAGTTTGTCCACTGACTCTTCAATTGAAGGTATCGGTGTGGCGTCTGTTTCAATACTAGTTCTTGTTTCAACTTGCCGGGCAGCGAGAATGGTAGCGAGGCCAATCGTGATGTTAATAACTGCGGCGGTATAAATCGTCGCGCGAACACCGAAGATCGGCAATAACAAAAACCCGGCGACGATACTGCCACAAATCGCTCCGACAAGGTTGCGGGTGTAAAGCTTAGTTACTGAGGTTGCTGTTTGGCCGGCAGATCGCACCAATGCCGCTGAGAGCAGTGGCAGCGTAGCTCCCATCAGAGTTGTCGGCACGAGCAACATCACGCACGAGAGTAGGAACCGCCAGAGGCTAAAGACAAAAAAGCTCGGATGAAAGTATTGCCAAATGACTGCATAGAGATTGTCGACAAGGCTAAAGAGCAGCGGGACAGCGAGCGCATACAGAGCAATACCAATCTCGAGCAACCCATAGGCGCGCACGGGTCGCTTAACTTTCGTTCCTGCGCGACCAGCCAGTGCGCTGCCCAACGCCAACCCGCCCATAAAGGCCGCCAGCACTGTACTCACAGCCAGCGTGGTCGCTCCAAAAACGAGACCCAGCATGCGCGCCCAGAGCACTTCATAAATCAGACCAGTGGCGCCGGATAGTATGAAGCAGGCGGCTACAAGTCGAAGGATTCTGGGCGGATAGGCTTGGGTAGGCGTTGGTTCCGCTATAGCGGGCGTGGCCATCAAGAATTTCTCCCGTCAAGGAATTTGGCACAGAAATTCGATGAGGGGGAATGCAAGAAAACCACTATAGCATCAATTGATGCCCAACATTCTGTCTGTTTACAGAGGGCACTTGCCCACCATTCTCCCGTTTAGAGACGGCACTTGTGCCCTCCATTCTCCCGTTTAGAGACGCGGCACTTGTGCCCACCATTCTCCCGTTTAGAGAGGGCACTTGTGCCCCCGGCCCGGGCGGACAAGTCCGCAGGCTAAACGGTCCGAGGGGGGGCGGACAAGTCCGCAGGCTAAACGGTCCGAGGCGGGGCGGACAAGTCCGCAGGCTAAACGG
>DATBRN010000046.1:0-15412 GCA_036560225.1 Pyrinomonadaceae bacterium
AGTCGCATTTGAGACTAACAATCCAGCCGATTTTCTTGACCTGGTGCAAGAGTTGCGCGAGACAAAGGCCAGTTCCTACACGTTGCGCGACACGCCAATGTTTACCTGCCGCCAGCGCACCCTCGAGGAATGCCTGGAAGCGTTAGGGTAGAGCGCGAGGGCGGAGACGAGGAGACGGACCCGGCTTGTAAATGTATGCCATCGGTTTTCGGCTCCGCCGCCTGATGTGCGGAATGGCTTCGCCTTTCCGGCAAATCTCCAATTAGTTACTGGTGAGAGGCTGCGCCTCGAACGGAGGCGCAGCCTCAAAGGCAATTATGAGCACTAGTCGGAAAGGCATAGCCATTCCGCACATCAGGTGGCAGAGCCAGCAAGCGACAGTAGCTTTTCCGTAACCCGGCGGGGGCAAGCCCACCTTCCCAACCTGAGAGTCAACAAGCGGGCAAGGCCACCATCCCATTGAGTGCTGGCCTGACTCGCTTAATGCTTTGACGACTTTCGATCAAATCGCCAGATGAAACGACTCAGCCGCCTGGTCTTGATTGCATTTCTATTCAGCAACGCAGCGCCAGCCCAGCAAACGCATCCAGTTAGCTACGAGTACCTTTGGTATGAAGCCGAGAACATGCGCGGCTTCGGAACCAAGCCGAATGGCGAGCCAATTCAGAATCCTTCCTGGCTTAACCTACCGAAAGCTAAGGCACCAGCATGGGGCATGAATGGCCCGGGTGTGTCCGCCGAATGGTCGCAAGGCGGCGAGAGCGAATGGAACTCCGCAGCCGCCAGCGCCGATGAGACCACCGCCACGATCTACCAGGATGTCGAGATACCACGCGGCGGAGCTTACAAAGTTTGGGTCCGCTATGCTGACTATGCTAATCGCTCCGAAAATTTTGTAGTAAGGGTAACGCAGGAACCGAATGCGGCGATGCGAAGAAGTGGAGACCGCGAAAGTGAGGTCTCAATATCTCCGAGTCACCATACCGCCGCGTATCGAGAGGTTTTCCGCCACGAGTTTGGAACAAAGGATATCATCGATCCTCACGACGAAGTGAGTATGTACTGGGGCTGGGCATTCGCCTGGGACGGCGCCCCTGCGCAACTCGAAAAAGGCCCAGCTCGCGTTTCAATTGATATTGAAAAGTCGACCGAAGCACGGCGTCATGTTGATTGTGTGCTACTAACAAACGATCTGGCTTACGTCCCTGACGGACGTCGCAAGCCAGATTTCGCCGCAATGCGTTACCTGCGCGACTGGTCTACGACACGCACCCCATTTTCTTCGCTGTTGCAGCCAATAGAATCAAACGAGGTCCCTATTCCATTCGCCTGGAAGCGTCCTCTGATCTCCGGACGCGACTTTCTGATGCCCTGGAACATCACGCCCGAGTTCTGGAAACTCTACGATAAGCCAGCGGCGGAGCGTCCCCTTTACCCTTTTAACGCCGAGCCCATTGAGGCATTTGTGCAGAAGTACAAAGGCGTGCGTGATGTTCCGCTCTTCAGTTCCAAGTTCGTTGTCCCAGTCATCTACATCAACAACCTGCCCGAGTACTTGAAAGAAGGCAGTCCCTTTCTGAGATATCTGCGCGAAACGAAAACGCCTTTTGCGATTTTGATTAACTACGGCGCTGCAGATATGCCCGCAGCAGACGGGCAAGCCGCCTGGAAACTTTTGACCGGCGAACTCAAGGATCAGTTTCTTGGCTGGATGTCTGGTGAGAGTGTGGGATACGTCTGGGAGCAGGCGCCAGCGGAGTTGAAGATTTCGCCTTCGATGTCGCGCAGCGAGCTGCTCGAAGCGCACCGCGTCTTCTACACGCATGCCATCGCACGAAAGTGGGCCGCAATCTTCCACACAGATACCGGCGCGATGTGGGACAAGCTCATTCCCGCACAATCTACTTCGAGTACGTCATTCGCTCACGCGCTCTCTTCCTGGGGCGTGCGCCTACTGGGCCTGGAGACTGCGGCGGTGCAGCCGATGTTCGCGATGCGTATCGCCTTTACTCGCGGTGCAGTGCGTCAATACGGGGGAACTTTTCTTTATTATCACGCACCCAACTTCGGCGATACCGCGACAACATTTACGAAACAGCAAAACTTTGCCGGACCGGACAACTTCTTCCACTCGCGTTACGGCGCGACAATGGGCCCATCGCTTTCGTGGTATCGCAAGTGCTACTACCTCTATTACATGTCAGGTGCATCCGCGATCTATCTCGAACAGGGCTTTGATCAATTCTTCAAACCAGGTCCGGGCGAACACGAGTTTCAGTTAAATCCATTGGGACGCATTACAGATGAGTTTATGCGCTTCGCGGAAAATCATCCCGACCGCGGCACGCCTTATACGCCTATTGCTTTCCTGCTCGATCCTGCGCATGGCTGGGATATGACCGACTATCCTCAATGGCCTTTCGAAGTTTCGCAGATCAATCGAAGCGATCGAGCGCTGCGGGAGCTATTTGGCGTCGCTTACTATCCGGGACTGGTCGTGGAAGGCGAACCTGCAACTGCCGATCGCCAGGCGTTTGTAAATGGCTCATTTGGTGACATCTTCGATGTACTTGTCGCCGCGGATCGGCCACGTGCTGCCATCACGGCTGGCGAACGTGGTAGGCCGCGGCCCGCAGCTGCCTTACCTGACTCTCCATCCGCGGATCCGCTCGGCGCCTACCGGGGTGTGGTCGTTGGCGGGCATCTGGATTGGTCTGCTCAAACGATCCAAAGGCTTACGAATTATGTGAAAGCCGGAGGAACCCTCGTAATAAACTCCGCACAGATTAAAGGGTTTCCGTCCGAACTGCTGGGCGTGCGACTGACGGGTGTCGACGGTCAGGCGCACAACGCGCATTGCCTATCAACCGGTGAGGCTGAGCAGGATCTGAGCGGACAGATATTTCATTACGAAAGGGTCGAACTGAAGGGGGCAAAACCTCTAATTACTTTGCCAACAAGTGCTGCCGCAGCAGATCCTCTGGTAACAGTTAACAAAGTCGGCAAGGGCAGTGTTGTCTTTTGCGCTATTCCTGACCTGCTTGGCGAGGATGAGCGCATGACCCCAGTCGCGGCGCACATGCTGGCGCACGTCTTCTCTGAGGCTCTTCCGCTAAAGGTCGCTGGTGACGTTGAGTATTTGGTCAACCGCACTGCAAACGGCTGGATCGTCACGCTCTTCAACAACAACGGAGTCTTCAAACCTCAACAAGGCCTGGCGCAGGTTGATCGTGGAGCGTACGCCAAAGCCACGATTAGCCTGGATGGACCACGGATCTCAAAAGCTCTTGATTGGATTGATGACAAGGAGGTTGACGTAGAGTACCAGAACAGAAGGAATGTTGTGACTGTCTCCCTCGCGCCGGGGACAGTTTCTATTATCGAAATCCATTGAACTAGAAGCAGTCGGCAGGAGCAGGACGACATTTTTCATTTCTCATTTGTCATTTCTCATTTTTCATTTGTCACTTCCAACTTGAATTTGCGCACAACAATCAGTTGCACTTAGAAGTTGAATTCGCGATGAAAAATGAAAAATGACAAATGAGAAATGAAAAATGTCGTCTCCTACTCCTGCCGTCTGCTCCTGCCGTCTGCTCCTGACTAACCGTGCCCACTCAACGTGAGCAGTCTTGTAACGGCTTGTCCAACCTCATCGTCAGGATGTTCTTGAAGCGCATGCAGCAACGGTCCCACCTCGCCTGTCTTCGCCATCACAAACAAGATGGCGAGCGCGTTGTAAGTCTCCTCGCGGTTCTCACCGACGATGTTGTTGATTGCTTCCGACGCTAACCCCGACGTAGCGATCGCCGCCCCAATGTTTCGACGCCGCTCTTCGGTCGCGCCTTCCAGCGCCCGGTTGAACATTTCCACACTCCCGTTGGGTTCTAGTTTGTGAAACGCGCGTGCAGCAGCATTACGGACATGCGTCGAATGGTCGTCAAAGCAATTGACGATTAAGTTGAAAGCATCAGGTGTATGTGATCTCGCTAACTCACTAACCGCGGCGGCCCGCTTATAGGGATCGACGCTGTTGAGATAGGCAAGAATCGACGGAGGTACAGGTGAAGTGAGAATATCGTCAACTCCATCCCCGTAGTCAGCGACCATTCCATTCTTGTCAGTATCCGCCGTCGCAGTCGCGGTAGAATGCCTCGATGATTCTTCCCCAACTGAAGCGGCCGAGCTACTCCAAGTCTCGGACCTGCTCTCCTGCCAAGTATTCGCGCCCGTCTGTTCGGCGGCAAAACTTCTGGAGTGACCCGGTATATTTTCTCCACTATCATTCGCCTCTGTCTCACCAATGACGTGTTCTCTCGCCCTCCTCAATCGAGCTTCGGCCTGCGCGCGCTGGAGAATCGCGGCCTCCAGACGAGGCCGCTCTTGCTCCTCGAGCCGGCGAAACATCTCGATCTCTTCTCTAATGCGCATCTCCTGGGCAGCCCTTGATTGCGCTTCGGCCGCAACCGTGCGGCGCTCCGCCTCCAACCTGGCCAGCATCTGTTCCTCTTCTTTTGCGCGAGCATGCGCTTCTGCTTCGACTCGCTGGACTTTCTCCGCTGCCAGCCGGTAAGCATCCTCTGACGCGTGCTTACGGGCTTCCGCATCTTCGATTCGCTTGCGCGTCTGTGAATCAGCGAATTGCAGACTATTGACCTGACTCAAAATCTGTTGTTCCTTCTCGGCCAGTTGTCTTGACTCTGCCTCTGCCCTCGTTTTCATGAGCCCAAGTTCCGCCAACCGGCGTTGTTGCGCTTCTACTTCGCGGCGATACTCCTCTTCTAGATGCTCCTGTTCTTCCCTTCCTCGCCGTCTAGTTTCTTCAAGCAGCCGTAGCGCTGTTTCGGTCCGCTGTTTGATTTCAGCCTCGAGCCGAGCACGCTCTGCCTCGGCTTGAACTCCCGCTTCTGCCATGGCACGCATGCGCGCGCGCGCTTCGGCAAGCCGTTCGACTTCAGCGTCCGCCTTCTGACGCTCGAGCTCCACTTCGGCGCGTCGTAGCGCAAGGTTGTCGGTCGTCTCCTGCAAATGTGATTCCTCGCTCTGCAAGCGAGCTAGTTCAGCATCGTGCCGCATTTTCGCTTCTTCGTGCGCGCGATTCGCTTCGGTTAAGCGTGACGCTTCGGCTGCTTCGTTGCGGGCAGTCTCACTCGCAACTCGCCGGCGTACGAACTCCGCGACCGCAAGCCGAAGGTCAACGGCTTGGAGGCGAAGACTTGTCTCGACTTCAGCAAGATGCTGCACCTCTGATTCAGCCCTGGCGCGAGCGACCTGCTCAACCATTAAGGCCCGATGCTCCTCTATCCGATGGCGTTCCGATTCTTCGTCGGCCTGCTTGCGAAGTCTCTCTTCTTCAGCGTGCCGCGCCGCTGCTTCAGCCCTCAAAGTGATTTCTCGTTCAGTCCTGCTTTGAACTTCCTGCTCTGACTGCTTGCGCGCCGCTGTGGTTTCAAAAAGCTGTAACGCGAGCTGTTCTAGAGACCTCCTGAGTCGATGTTCCTCCAGTAGTAGTTGTTCTTCTTCAAAGGTGGGTGCAAAGCCTGGATTAGCAGAATCTAAGGCCATCAGATCAGAGGAGGCTACAACCGAATCAGCAACCGCTGATTTAGCGGGATGGTCCAATTGCGCGGCTGGTCCACTGATGAACATAGTTTCAGAAACTTCGCTGGTACCGGAGACCTCTTGCCCCTGCTCTTGCGGCAGCTCAGACTTTGCAGAATCAGTTCCAGGAGTTTCTTTGATCTCATCCCTTAAGGTCTGACGAACTGCACCTGTAGCCATTGTTGATGCGTTCATCTGATTAAGCGCTTGCGTCGCTGCGTCACGAACTTCTGGATCATCATCGAACGTCGCAGCGACCAGATGTGCGGTACCACGATCGCTTCCAACCACGCCCAATGCACGCGCAGCAGCCGCGCGTTGAGCTGGATGTTGTGAGGTGCGCAGAGTCTGAACGGTCTCGTCAAAATAGCCATGCTCCAGAAAAAGGTCCCGCGCCCGTTTCTGTTCCTGTTGTTCTTCGTTCGAAGCTTGGGAATAGGCCGTTAGCTTCGTTTTGTTTGCGGGATCCTCTTCATGACGAGGAATTTCCAGTGAGGTCCCGGAAGGCGGCCCCTCAGCCTCCGAGCTTGCCGTCTCTTCAGTCGGGCGGTTGGACATCTTGGCCAACAGTTCCGCGGCAACCACTTCTCTCGTCGCTTCGTGGTCTGTCGCGGCGACCTGGTCATCGCCGGAGCGACCCGCGAGAAAATCCCGCACCGCGCGCAGTCCGGCCTTTACTTGTTGCTCAACCGACATCTTGATTTCCGGTTTTGGCGAAGACACTGTTTGTTCCCATCCTTGTAGGTTCGCGGCTGTCGGGGACAGCGAAAAAACAGGCGACTGATTTGAAACTTCGCGACCAGCCGTCCGTTGCCTATTGATAAGACACAGAGCTATTTAAATAGAAGATAATCCGATTAGCCGATTTCTTCTAGTTTTGCAGGACTTGGCCTTTGAGGGAAATAGGCGATAAGTGCCGCTCCAGCTGATGCGAGCTTGCACTTAGTAAGGCTGGGTTATCTGTGGTCCGCCTGTTGCAGACTAATAGTCTAAATTAACTAGGTAGATAAAAGTGAATCTTTGGGCCGGTCGCCACCGCTCGCGGTTCTGATGCGGATCGCGATCCGAGGAGTGCGGTTCGAAAAGATTAACACGCTTATGCAACGCGTGCAGCGCCCAGCGTTGCGGTGATTCTTTCGATCAAGGTTTCGGCATCGAAGGGTTTCGAAAATGCCTCGATGCAACCGGCGGAGCGGACGTCCGCTTTGACTGCTTCTGTCAAGTAAGCGCTCAATACGAAGATTGGTATTTGGGAAAGTTTGGACTGCGAGTGAATGCGCCGAGCTACTTCAACGCCATCCATCTCCGGCAAGGATAGGTCCATTAGAATCAGATCGGGATACACCCAACCTGCCTTCAGTAAGCCTTCCACTCCGTCCTCGGCCTCAATCACGTTATACCCATTGCGGCGCAGCAAAACAGACAACAGCTCGCGCGTGTCGGTGTAGTCTTCGATTATGAGAATCGTGGTGACAGGATTAGCCAGTTTGCTAGCTGGACACATGTTTGCCTCATAAATCAGAAGTCGAGAGAAGTCCGAAAACCAGTGAGATACCTGGGGCAGGCAAGATAGAGCTTAGCATGAGACCGGAGCCCAGGATCAAGGAAGGGGGTCCTTTGGAACGCAGATTTTACAGATTTGACACAAACAGATGGCCGCCAGGACCAGGCAACTTCGGGTTATGGGTGTCTCAGACGAACCTGGGCGGCCCGTTTTCTGGAAGGTGGAGTGAAATGGGATCGGTTGTTCGCTGCGCTCAGTGCGGGCGAGACGCTCGCGGTCCCAGTGTACGTAATTATTCAGTCTTCCAGCAGTTTCCCGCCCAACAAACGCTGGCCCGCGAGCGAGGAGTAGAAGCCATAGGCGGCCAGCGCGACGCACATGATGAGCGCGAGCACGAAGTCAGTCGCATACCAGGCGGTAAGTTCGGTTGTCATGGGAAAGAAGACCCAGAGATGCGCAAAGAAGAGCGCTGACACTGTCGCTAGCAGTCCGAAACGATATAACACCAACACAACGAGAAACGCTGAGAGACCAGTGAAAAAAATCAACTGAATAGGGGTTTGCCCAATCAGCGTGTTGACTGTCGCTAACAGAAGCCAAAGTAGCACAAATGCCAGTCGCTCGCGGCGCGAAATCAGGACGAAGAGAAGGACCAGGAAGAGAGAGAGAAGAACGCCAGAAAGATACGGGCCTGCAGTTGACTCAGTAATTTTCCCATGAAAAGGTGCGTACCGATATTGGTAGTCGCTGGATTAAGACTTAGTACCGCAGGCTGGCCCATCCAGCGCATCCCAATCGAAGTCAATAAACCGCAAAGGATCATGCCCATGCCAAAGACTGCGCCAATCAGTATGTCGCGTCCGACCATCGGATCGCTATGACGCGAGCAGAGTGGTTAACCTGCAAATAACTCGTTACAATGAATCCATCGCAGAGTTTGCAGTTCGGATACAGTTACTCGTGGACGATTGCTTCGCGGTGAAAGAGTTTGGGCTTTGGGTCGGGCTAGCAGGAGGGCATGGAAGTGTTTTGGCGAAATCGAAATAAGTTCTTAGTCGTTATTGGCGTGGTTTTGTTGGTTGGTTCTACTGCTGGTTCGCGGCCACGCAGGACGCAACGCGTACCTCAGGGTCCTTGGGGCGGTCCGCATATTAGGATGGACGTTGGGCCAAGCTCCGCTACGATCGATTATGATTGCGCAAATGGTACGATCGACGGGCCTTTGACGACGGACAGCAAGGGTCGTTTCACGTGGCGCGGTTCTCACAACCGAGAGCACCCCGGGCCAATCCGAATTGACGAGCCGTCCAACAACCGCCCGGCAACCTATTCGGGCTGGATTAAGGGCGACACCATGAACTTGAAGGTTAAGCTGGCGGACACGAACGAAGTGGTTGAGACTTTTACCTTGAAGCGCGGTGGGGCAGGAAGAGTTTTCAAGTGCAAGTGATCTGAACTCCGACGAGATTTGTTTAGTTTTAGGCGACGAACTCCGACGGACCAGCAAGCAGCAGAAGATTCACACCATGACAACAACGAGAGTCGCCTGGAAGTTTTTGATAACGGGCGAGGTGCAGGGAGTCGGTTATCGCTTCTTCGCCCAACGTGCCGCGGCGCGCCACCAGGTCTTCGGTTACGTGCGTAACTGTCCGGATGGAAAGGTGGAAGTTGTCGCTGAAGGCTCTCAAAATGAGGTCGAGGAGTTCAAGAAGGATTTGGCAACTGGACCGCAATGGTCTCGGGTTGATCACTTTGAGGAAATCAGCCTTGAACCAACCGGACAATATTCTTCCTTCAGAATAGAACACTGAACAAATTATGGATGACTTGAAAAAACTGATTCGTGAGGTGCCGGACTTTCCAAAGCCCGGCATAAACTTTTATGACATTACTACGCTGCTCAAACATCCAGACGGCTTGCGTGCGACCGTGGATGCTTTGGCTGCTGAGTATGAAGGAGAAAAGGTGGATACCGTAATCGGCGTCGAGGCCCGCGGCTTTATCTTCGCCCCTGCGCTCGCCTATCACCTGGGCGCCGGTTTTGTTCCCGTGCGCAAACCAAAGAAACTCCCGGCCGAGTGTGCCTCGATCTCGTATGACCTTGAGTATGGCCAGGACACCCTCGAGATTCATCGTGACGCGGTTGGCAACGGACATCGAGTGCTCATCGCGGACGACCTGCTGGCCACTGGCGGAACGGCCAAGGCTGTTTGCAACCTCGTCGAAGGATTAGGTGGAACTGTAGCCGGTCTCGTGTTTGTTGTTGAACTCGAGTTCTTGCCGGGCCGACAAAAACTCAACGGATATGACGTGAGATCGCTGATCAAATACAAAGAGTAAAATACCGTCGACGGTCGACGGTCGACGGTCGATATCATTCAACGCCGGCGAGGCGACTCAGTACAGAACCGGGAGCGGTAGCGACCGGATGCCACCACTCAAGCGGCGATGGGCCACTCAATACAGAACCGCGAGCGGTAGCGACCGGATGCAACCACTCAAGCTGATGGTTGGTGCGTGATCCGAGTCCTTGGACAGTTGAACACCGCTGAGCTAGTCGCTAGCTTCAACTTTTTGATAAGAGACAGCTCCGGAAGCAACACCTAGCTTGAGTGGTTGCATCCGGTCGCTACCGCTCGCGGTTCTGTATTGCACTGACCCTCTGAGCTTGAGTCCGACCGCTCCCGGTTCTGCACTGAGTGTCGATTAGGTCCAGTAGTTTTGGCCGAACCAAGATCATTCAAAGCCCAAAGATCCGGACCCGAGCTTTACCATTCACCATTTACCATTTACGATTCACCTAGCCTCGTGCTCCCGTAGCTCAGTTGCATAGAGCGTCCGCCTCCTAAGCGGAAGGTCGCGCGTTGGAATCGCGCCGGGGGCACCAGTTCTGTTCAGGATGAGGGATGAAGGATGAATGTTAAGTAGGGTATTTGCATTCTTCATTTTTACCTAACAAAGGGTGCCAAGCGGACGCGGGCCTACACATCCAGGAACTTGGCTCGCTGTTGGGGTTCGGGCAATAGGCATGATTCGTATTTGCCGAAAACACGATAGCGATTGTGTGCCACGAGTTTGTAGATCGCATCCCGAAGCGGTCTTGGTAGCACCCGTCCAACTACCGCCAACTTCCAAACACCACCGAGCTGGCCCAGCAGGTAAAGCACCGCATCCGAACGCATCAGTAAGGTCTCGCCGGATTGGCCGTGGTTCTTCACCACATAGACGGTGTCGAGGTCTTGCGGGTCTGCGCCATGAGGCCTTAACAGGTTTTTGGCAAGTTCACTTTGCAGCGAAGCAAATCGAAGACGATCGTGTTTGTCGCGTTTAAGAAGAAATTGGACGAGACGATTGCAGAGTCCGCAAACGCCGTCGTAGAGAAGAATGGGGTGGGATTCAGGAATAGGCACAACACCTCAGATCGCGCAAAGTGAAGCGGCCCGGCTCGGGCAGTCCCTTGGCTATTTGGTCATCAGTGAATCGCCGCCTCGGCACGAGATCAGGCGGCAAAGGATCACAAGGCAGGGCCGGCTCGACGACGCCCTCAGAAAGAATACGCACCTGGGCACGAGCTGCGAGCGGTATCTTCATCGTCAACTCCCAGAAGTGCGCTAACCCATAATGGAGCCAAACAGGCGCGCGTACCATGCGCACCTTCCTGCCGGTCAATCGCGCCACGCGACGCACAGCCTCACTAAGATACAGTTCCTCGGCCCCGGTCACCGCGACAGTTTGTCTGGACAGTCGCCCCTCAACCAGGGACGCTCGGAGGATGTCGACAAGATCGTCAATGGCGAGCGGGCGAATGCTCTTTTCTTTGAAGCCGACCATCGCGAATACCGGAAAAGTATGTAAGGCATGACTCAAGTGGTCGAGCATGTGGTCGCCGCGACCGTAAACCATGCTGGCTCTGATGATCGTATAGTCGAGTCCGGAAGCTCGTACTGCTTCCTCAGCGGTCCACTTTGATTCGTGATACGCCGATCCGCAGTCTGGACGCGCGCGCAGAAAGCTTAGGAGTGCAATCTTCTTAACTGCGGCGTCAGTCGCCGCTTCAATCACATTCCAGGTGCCTTCAACATGGACCCGATCGTAAGTTTGTTGTCCGATTTCGCGATTGATCCCGGCACAGTGCGCTACGGCATCGCAACCGTCGAAGGCCTTTCGCAAGACAGCTGGGTCGGAAAGATCGCTCGCCACAAACACCATTCCCCGGTGATTCAATTCTTTGCGATCGCGCCGAGCAAGCAGAACGACTTCAACTCCCTCGGCCGCGAGGCGCGCGGCCAGATGGCGTCCGATAAATCCGGTACCGCCTGTAATTGCTATCCTCATGACTTGCTCCTTTTGCGTTTACGGTTTCTCAAGACCTGCGTCGGACAGACGGCGCTGAGAAAGTCCCCGATCACGCCCGCCACCTGTTCAGCCTCGAGCTGGTAGACAATTCTATTTCCCTCGCGGCGCTCCGCTACCAGATCGGCCCCTTTCAAGATGGAGAGATGACGTGAAATGGAAGGCCCGGAGATGGGAAACTTCGCGCTGATTTCTCCGGCGGAGAGCTCACCTTCCTTAAGTTCCTGGAGGATCTGGCGCCTGGTTGGGTCCGCCAGCGCCTTGAAAACTCGAGAAACTGATTTCATATATTGGCAATTTAGCTATTTTGCTAAATAGTGTCAAGCGAAATCTTTTGGGTGCGGGCCTGCCTTGAAGAATTTGGAGGGATTGCTCTCCGTGGCCATGCAAATTTCCAAATTGCTCCGTTTAGAAAGGGCACTTGTGCCCGGCCCCGCGGCGACAGACAAGTCTGCTTTCTAAACGGACGACTTAAAAACAATTTGTAGGGAAGGAATTACTTGAACTCGAAGGATTTGAGGTAATCAGTATAGGCCTGGTCCCAATGATTAACGGTCTTTTCAGGCCCGGTGAGCTTAACGAAATAAGAGCCCTTTGGCGTGTCGACAACCGCGGCGCGCAAACGGTAGATCGCCTTGTTGTTTGCCGGGGCACTGTCAGGAGACATTCCTCCTGAGTAATTGCCCGAGACGTCGACCGTGTTAACTGGTAATCCGTTTATTGTTAGTGAGTCTGTCTTTGCTCTTTCTTTTGAAGGCCGGCCATCAGGTTGCTTTATCTGATTGATCCAGCGGTCGATGTTAGCCTGAGCAGGACCACCCTGCCCCTGGCCAAAGTAATAGACTACGAGAAGTCCATCTTCGTCGTCCCCTTCGGCCTTTGGCAATTTGTATTGGGCCACACGCATGTCGGAAGTGGGCTTCTCCGTGGTCCAACCGTCAGGAACTTTGGTTCGCAACTCGCCAGCGACATTTGACTGTGGAAGAGTAGTAGAAGATTGCGCTGCAGTACTGTTCGTTCCCGCTGGCCCCGAGTTTTTTGAACAACCAAAGCAGATGAGCGCAACGGCGCACGTTAAAATGACTATTTTTATCATGGCGTGGATTTAATCGTAAGAGCTCTATTCCTGCAAGCCTTAGGTGGCCGCCTTTTCCAGAAACATTTCCTTACTCTCGAGTCCTTAATCTCCAAAACTGTCGGGCCACGGAGTGCCGGCCCTGGAAAACTTTTCGGTTGTTCTTCAAGGCGCGGGAGTTGAAAGCAAATAGACAGCGAACGAGGCTAACCAATGTTCGCCGGCGTAATCGCCGCTGGCGACGTGAGCCAGCGCGTCGCTGGCGTGAAGCCGCGCGGAGCCGGCCAGAGCTTTTCGCGCCCGGTCGTTCGCTGGTAGCGCACTGGCAATACTGCGCATACACCACGCCCGACTGAGATTGAGTCCATCCAGATGGACGAGCTTAGGATCGCTACGATCAGTCACTGTGGCCGGATGAAGCAAAGTCTTTGGTACACCTGCCGACAGTTGTGGCAGAAAAAGGTGAAACCAGCGACGAAATTCTGCCGCACTCATTACCCGCCGCATGAGATCGGCTTCCATCAGCGCCGGTGAGAAGAAGTCTTCGCCACCTGGCTCCCACGCGCCGGGGTAGTTTACGTCTTTTGCAAAATAGGTGCGGCTTCGCTCCTCAATCATAGAGGCGAGTTTCTGGTTTCCTACTGTCCTGGCATAGTCGTATGCAAAAGCCAACCCAAAGGCGGTGTTGGGGTGGACGCCCGTTCGAATCGGATAAGTTTGTTTTGGAAGAAACAGAATGTACGAACTTACCAACTCGTCCACGAGAGGTTGTAAATTGCGGGACCATGCTCTTGCTTCGGTGTCTTTTGACTGTGAAAGTTCTTCTGCAAGCTTGAGCAGCCACGCCCAACCGTAGGTTCGCTCAAACGACTGTCGATTCTTCTTTTTCAGGTATGCAACCTCCACCCGAATATTTTCTTCCTTCAAGTTCGCGCTGATGGCTTTCCGTATTTCTCGCGCTTCCGGAAGGTTGGGAAACATTCTGAGCAGACGCACCAGCATCCAGTGGCCGTGAACCGACGAGTGCCAATCGTAGCAACCGTAGAAAGCCGGGTGCAGCGCTTTCGGGCTTTCAACGTCGCCGGCATCATTCATTACGTGCTCTGGCTTGTTGGGGTATTCCCTGGCAACACACTTCAACGCCAGTTGCGCGAAATGCGATGCTTGAGCCTCGGTTAGCGAAATATCTTGTGATTTGGAACGGTTCACCTGTGCGGTTACCGAGACTGCGCCAAAAACAAAGAGTGGGATAGCGAAAATGATTGCGATTGCTTGTTTCGACACTGCTCCTCCTGATCTCTCTCTGATAGATCGATCCGGCAGACAGGATTTACAAGACGAACAGGATTCAATAAGCAACCTCCGCTGTCTACCATCCTGTCACTGCTGCGAGTCTCGCTGTTTCTAATCTAGTATCTATGCGACGGACGACCGATGTGAATATGTGGTCCGGTCGCCGTGCCTGGAATGGCTTCACGAAACGCCAGAAAAGGAATGCCATTGGCGCGCAGGAAACCCATCAACGCCTGTCCCTCCGGACCGTCCGGATGAAGGGAGATGTCCATCGCATTGCGATGATCTAGACGCCAACGATCGTGAATAGAGCCCTGGCCAAAAACAGCAATCGGCAACGGCTTCTTAAACGCGTCTAAGAAAAACCGCTGAACTTTCCAGGCATCTGACAAACCCCAGATGGCAGTCCCATTGTAGCGAATGTAGGAGGCAGTTCTTAGCATGCCCCCTTTAGGCATCCGCTTGGCCTTGGCGAGTTTTGTTTCAGCCTCCGCCTCAAGCAGCGTATCGGCAATCTGTGAGTCGGCGCTCGCCATTTTTCGGTCTACGTCTGACAGCTTATCTTTCTCTTGCGCCACCGCGAGTTCACTAGCCTCCACATCCTTCTTTGAAATCAAACCCTCGGCGAATAGTTCTTTTGACTTGCTTAGGTTGGCTTCCGCTTTGGCAAGACTCTTTTCATAGCTTTCCCGCAGCTTCTCAAGGCTGGCCTTGTAATCATTAGTGGCTTTGATGAACTCTTCTCGCAGCTTTGCCAGCTCATCAGCAGGACGCGACTGCGTTTTCTTGCCGCTCGTCTTTTTCTGATTTGCTTTGGACTGCCCTGTTTTTGTTTTCGCCGCTCGGGTTTTTGTAACAACCGTCTTCGTTTGGGCGCCTCGCGCAGTGGGCATCAGGAGTAGAAGTGATGCAAAAAGAACGGCCGAGATTATCGGGCGCGCGATTTGAAGAAACACGTAGCGGTTAAAGGTGTCGAGGGTCGTTTTCATGGTCTTCTGCAGATTTAGAGAATACGACGTTATGTCGATTGTGCACTAGTGCGGTTTGAAGCTGTTTAGATAGGACACTTGTGTCCTGCCCCCGCGAGGCGGACAAGTCCGCTCTCTAAACGAAACGGCTTTTTTCACCGATCCGTTTAGATAGGACACTTGTGTCCCTCCGCGCGAGGGCGGACAAGTCCGCTTCCTAAACGAAACGGCTTTTTTCACCGATCCGTTTAGATAGGACACTTGTGGCCCTCCGCGCGAGAGCGGACAAGTCCGCTTCCTAAACGAGGGACGCAAGGTGGACGGTTGTGGGATGTGGAAATCTTGTCGGAACTGACAGTATTCGTACCAGAATTTTCTGGGCGAACTAAGAGTCACTTGACCAGTGTTCCGGTCCGGCCCCAACGAGTGTTAGTAATGAAATCCGCGATCAGGCTTATCGGGTACAGACCTGTGCTGGACGGCGCACTTTCATCGTAAGACCAATAAACGAACATCGCACGGCCAATCACCAGGTCGCGAGGAACGAAGCCCCAGTAGCGACTGTCTTCGCTATTGTTACGATTGTCACCCATGACGAAGAAGTGATCGGGGGGGACT
>DATBRN010000047.1:0-6311 GCA_036560225.1 Pyrinomonadaceae bacterium
GTGTTGGGAGGAGTGTCGTGATACGCTCCCGCCCCTCAAGCGTAACGGGAAGAGAAGCTCGTTTAAGTTTCCATTCTATCAGTTATTTTTTGTAATCAGTGGCAGGTTGATTTCCTCCTCCTCATATACTTTTTCTCACGCTCCAGAGAACTAGCCTGTTGAGGAACGAGTGTTCCAAAAACTCTTGGGTCATTGCTAGAGGTGTCGGATCGATCGAGCACTTCGACGATTGACGTCATTAGTCCAATCGTCGGTCGTGAACTTATTGGGCGGTTGTGTTAATGAACAATTAACTCCAAACCGTCGGTATTTCACAAATTGCTGGGCCGATTAACCTGCTTTAAAGGAGAACTCAGATGCGTTTCGCAGGAAAGCATATACGCTTTACGGCAATCGTAGTCGTTGCGATATTCGGATCAGCCTGCCAGACCCGTCCGGCTGGACCAGGGAACACGAACGCCGCAAGTCCCTTGGTCGTGGCGACAGCGACGCCGGCCCAGTCCCCTTTAAGTCCCGATATCCCAGGTGACGCTGACTTTTCGGATCTGCCAGATAAACCCACCATTGGGCAGATCCAACATGACTTCGACGTATTCTCCTGGAAATCCTTCGTGGCGCTTAACTGGTCTCCGGATCGAAGCCAAATCATTGGATCGTCCGCGGACGGAGACAATCCCACTGTTTGGGGAACGTATATTGAAAGCTACGAGGTCTTTCTGCCCGACGGAAAAGCGCCCAGTTGGGATTCGCGCGAGGTGCCTCCAATTTGTCAACCCACAGCCGATGCTTCGAAAGGCAATCTACCAGTCTTTCGCATGACTATGAAGGTCTCGGATCAAGTGCTTAACTTTTCACAGCAGGCTTTTGGCACCGGTCCCTTGATCGATCAGCGAGGTGAATACGTTCGCTATTCCATTAATCTGAATCAGGACGCCTTTAATTACATCCTGAACAATAAGCTGTACAGCAAAGAGGGCCAGAGAAATTTTACCAACGTTAATTTCCCGATCGCCGCCACCCCGAGTCCGACGCCGGCTTCTAGTTCTGCGAACAGTCCTGCTACCGTTGGCTCAATAGTTCTAAAGAGCGCCTGGCGCATTCTGGATCCGACGCAAGGTGACGTAGTTTCTCGTTACCACAAGATCGACGCATACGTTTACACGCCGGCGGCGGCAAATCCTCCCACTAAGGCAAGCTGCGAGCGCAAGACACTGGGCCTCGTCGGTTTGCACATTGCTCACAAGACTGCCAGTGCTCCACAGTGGGTGTGGTCTACGTTTGAGCAAGTCGACAACGTAGCGGTTGGTCCGAATGCTCCCGCGGGTTTAAAGCCTAGCTTCTTCAACCCCGATTGCAAGAACTGCCGGATAAATAAGCCGCCGCCAAAACCGTGGAATCCAAATGTAAAAACTACGCCGAGTCAAATTACGCGCATCCTCCCCATTGATGACGCGACCAACAAACTGAATGCCGAATGGCAGGGTCTGCTCGCAGGCGTCAATAAGAATTCTGTTTGGCAATACTATCAGTTGGTCAGCACGCAATGGCCGGCCAATCCGTCCCGTTCGCCGACCGGCGATCCCGCACCGCAGTTTTTGGCGAACGCAGCAATAGAGACTTACATACAAGGAAAAGTGCCGAACGTTTCCTCCAGTTGTATTGCGTGTCACAACAATGCCACCACAACTACCAGCGCATTCGCTGACTTCAGCTATCTGCTTGAACGCGCTCAAGGTAATTCCTCAAAGGAGGCGAACAAATGAGCACTGATCCCAACCTTAACAACTTCGTCGGCTTGTCTTCGATACTAACCGGTTACACTCAGGATCAGATAGCTCCGGAGATTGATCCGATTGGGCTGGCTTCGGAGTATCTCAACTGGATGTTGCAGCATGCAGATCGTCAAGCATTTCTTCAAACACTCACTACTTATCAGAATATTGCCTCTCAGTTTCAACCTCTCGATCCGGTGAGCCCCGATCCGGCACAAGTGGAGAAGATGAGCGCGCTGGTCCAGGAACAAATTCTCTCTGGCGAAGCCACGGGCGATATTGGACGAAGAATAATCAGGCTGTGGTATCTCTCAACGTGGTACACAACCGAGCCGCCTGACCCAAACAGGGATGGGCAGGTTGTCTCAATGAATGCGTATACGTTAGGCCTTGCCTGGGATGCGGCCCAGGCGCATCCGATGGGCTACAGCGAGTTGCACCCCGGCTATTGGCAATCCGCTCCCCCGGCCAATGATGTCTCTCCAAATTCTTTTCCTAACGTGAATGTGTCGGAATCACCGGCGCCGGGCACAGAGGAGGCCGGGGAGGCAGGACCTCGGGTGGCCCTGCAGCGAGGGGGTATCTGATCCAGTTAGCAGCCCCGTACCTTCGACACTGCACTGCGCCCGGATCATCAGTTGTTCATAGCAGTCATTCGTCGTCATAGGAGATCAAGTCATGCCTGAACAAAAGAACTACGATGTCCTCATAGTTGGAGCTGGAATTGCCGGGGCTATTATGGCCTACAAATTGGCGAAAGCTGGCAAGAGCGTCCTAGTTCTCGATGGCGGTCCTGAAATTCCCGACGATCGCAGCTCATACATGGAGCAGTTTTACCTGGCGATGGCGAAGACGCCGGAAGCTCCCTATCCCGTAATTGCCGACGACCCCTCCCCGAAAAGTCTCGATATCAGTACCTGGCAACAACAAGGCTCTGGCTATTTGATCCAAACTGGTCCTTTGCCATTTAGCAGCACCTACGAGCGCGTGGCGGGCGGTACAACGTGGCATTGGCTCGGCACGTCATTGCGTCTGCTGCCTAACGACTTTGCGCTTTATTCGAACTACCTATCGAAGGCAAACCCGCCGCTTGGCGACAAGGCTATGGACTGGCCCATCAGCTACAACGACCTCGAGCCATTCTATTGCGAAGCCGAACAGGAAATCGGGGTAGCGGGCGACACGAGAAATGAATCTTACCTCGGGATAACGTTTGGTAAAGACCCACAACAGCCGGATCAGCCGTATCAGTATCCGATGCCTCAAATTCCGCAATCTTACATCGACCAGCAATTAACCAACGGCATCGGGCAGATGGAGTTTGATGGCCAGCTCGTAACCGTTTCCCCGACTCCGCAAGGGCGCAACTCCATTCCTTACGATGAACGCCGTGTCTGCGCCGGCAACACCAATTGCATTCCCATCTGTCCGATCCAGGCAAAGTATGACGCCACGGTGCACGTTGCCAAGGCCGAGAATCTCGGAGTCGATATCTGGTACCAGACCATCGCCACCTCAGTTAGCGTGGACACCGAGACTGGACTGGTTAATGGAGTCAACTATCTTCAGTATCAGGAGCCGGGTGGTCCACAGACGGGCAGCGGCACTGTGACAGCAAAGGTATATGTGCTGGCTGCTCACGCGATCGAGACAGCCAAGATCCTGTTGAATTCGCCACGGGGGAACACTGGAAAGACCGTCGCAAACGGTAGCGATCAAGTAGGAAGAAATCTGATGGACCATCCGGTGCAGCTTAACTATGCGCTGGCACAGAATCAGTTGTATCCGTATCGCGGTCCGCTTTCCACCTCAGGAGTGGAAAGCCTCAGAGACGGGCCGTTTCGCAGTCAGCGCGCCGCGTTTCGCATGGAAATGGGAAACGAAGGATGGAACTGGGCCACCGGCGATCCTTATACGACGGTCAATGCGCTCATTACACTTGGGACAAATTCGATTTCAGGCCCGAATCATACTGTGGCCGGCGGACAGTTTGGTAGGGGGCTGAAGTCACAGGTGAACGCTATTCTCACCAGACAGTTTCGATTTGGATGCCTCGTGGAACAACTGCCGCTGAGTACCAATCGGGTGACGCTTTCAAGCGACTTCAAGGACAACCTCGGCCTGCCACGCCCGCAGATTGCATATGACCTGGACCCTTACACGAGAGCGGGTTTTGCTGCTGCCAACCAGGCTGCTCAACAAATTTTCAAGAAGATGAACGCGATAGACTTTACCTACTTTCCCGCCGGCCCGAGCGTTTTCACGTACGAAGGTAACCAATACCTCCTTCAGGGAGCCGGTCACGTAATGGGAACCTATCGCATGGGCAGTGATCCCGGCACATCGGTCGTGGACGGCACTCTGCGCTCTCATGATCACCAGAACCTTTACCTTCTGGGCAGCGGTGTTTTCCCAAGTGTCGGGACAGCCAATCCAACCTTGACCATAGCAGCGTTGACATTGATGGCCGCCGAAGCAATTCTCAGGACTTTGTAATGTTAGGCGCGGAGGACGCTGGTTTCGGCTGCCTTCTCAAACTCACCTTATCGATAGGTGCGCACTCAGGACGTAACCTGCCCTCACTTGCAGCCTTACAGAATAGGGAAACCGGCCTCTAATCGTCGTTTCTAACCTATTCAGATATCTTAAGACTAAGACAGACCCCTGGTGGTGCCCCACGATGGTAAGTTCCAGCATCAGTGCGTCAAACTGCTGCCCCTTTCGATTCCTGGGTTTAATAGCTACTGTATTCATTCTTCTCGCAGCGGCGTCTATCACCGCGCACGAGCCCTCCAAAAAGAAGATCGCTTCACTAAAACGCGCGGTCGTCATTGTTACCACCTATGACGACCAGGGAAAGCCCTTGCTCCAGGGAAGCGGGTTTTTCATTACACCGGAGCGAATAGTCACCAACCTTCACGTTATCAGCCAGGCTACTGCGATCCGCATCCAGACCTTTGCAGGAGAGGCTTTCCCTGTTCAAAGAATCATCGCCACAGACGCGGGCGCCGACCTGGCGCTGTTGCAGTTGCACGAACCTTGTCCCAACACAACCACACTGCAGGTTGAAGGCAAAGCACCGAGCGAAGGTGAATCGATCCTATTGCTCAGCAACGCGCAAGGTTCTTATTGGAAAGTCACTCCTGGTCGAGTAGGCAGAATGTGGCAGGTTGCGAGTATGGGTACAAGAATGCAGATCACCGCAGGCGTGTTTCCCGGCAGCAGTGGCAGCCCGGTTCTAAATCATCACGGACAAGTAGTGGGTATCGCGGTAATGCATATAAGGAGCGACGACAAGCTGAACTTTGCAGTGCCGGCGGAGAGTTTGAAGGTACTTCAAGCTTTGGCAGACGCCACCGATAACCGCGCCACCGCTGTCGCCAACCAACATGGCCAGCAGCACTAAACGAAAATGGTTTACTTGGCCAAGAAGCTTCGGTGTAGCCAAACTCCTTTCTGCGACAAGTCGCGCGTCTCGAAGAACAAACCCTGTTCACCTTCTCGTTTGATCATCTGATAGCGGTCGGTAACGTTGCTTGTAGACTCCTTACCTCGCTCAGCGCTGGCGAAGAAGGCCTTCATCGCTTCAGCAGAGACTGTCTCTCCTTTTTGACCGGATGCGCGTTCCGCCACCGCTTCAATGGCGGTTGTCTTAAGGAGCTTCGGCCAGAATCTCCTGAATAGTTCATGCGAGGAATAGAGATCAGCACTGTTGATTTTGTCATTGATTGCAAAAACATAGCCGATTACATCGTTCTTGCCTTCCATAATCGACGAGAGTTTCGTTACATAAGCAGTAGTTGACTGGTGCACCTTTTCATTTTCCAGGGCCAACTGAAGGCTCGAGCGTGAAACACTAGATCGGACATCCTCGTCTACGCTCCTGCTCAGTTTGGTTTGGGCTTCGCCTACTTCTCTCCATACTCCGCTTTGAGATTTGGCCTCTTTGGCTGCCATTTTCAAGCTCCTGGTAGCGACCATCTCGTTAGACGAATCAAATTGTGCTACCCCCTCCTGCCCACGTTGCTGCCAGCGACCCTGTTCCACGCAGAATGCGTCGATTGGTATCCTTCCTGAACGCGGGGGCAAAAGGAGATCGACGGCGAGTACGCGATCTTGTTGCCCGCCTTTGACGATGTCGCCGGCTTGAACCAGAACCTCTTCGGTGCGCGAGACATTCTCAATGGCAAGCTCGTTTACGTCGCTTGTCTCGTGCACAATAACAACCTTGCGTTCCATCGCCTCCTGAAGTGGCATGAATACTTTACTGTTAGGTTGATCTGGTCCATGAATTAGAAAAATGGTCAGGTTTTCATAAGTGTACGGCCCTGACAGTTCATAGTTGCTGACTGCCGCTTCCGGCTTGGCGTCAGGCTGTTTTGGGGTTTGTGATCGCGGGCGGGAAAGCTTTGCGACGACGATGCCTACGGTGAGAGTTAAGACTGCCACCAAGAGTACGAAAGTCTTTCTATTCATAACTCCTCCCTGAACAGTCGAATGGTCGTTATTTTCTTTTTGCTACCCCTATGAACGGATCAC
>DATBRN010000048.1:0-33867 GCA_036560225.1 Pyrinomonadaceae bacterium
TCAATGCGGTAAGGCGGTGAAGAGTTAGTTGCTTGTCGCAATCTCATTCACGGCTTCAATCAGCCGTTCGATCTCATCCGCAGTTGTGTAGCAAGCGCATCCGGCGCGCACAAGTCCTTCCTCACCAAGTCCGAGCCGTTCAGTAACAGTTGCCGCATAAAAATCTCCGTGCGACAGGAACAGACCACGCGCCGCAAGCTTCCGTGCTACTTCGGTTGAGGCTACACCGTCAACGGTAAATGAAATCGTGGGCGTTCTTGGCAGATCGGGCGAGGGTCCGTAAAGCCGAACACGATTTATCGATGCCAGACCATCCCACAGTCTCCGCGTTAATTGGGCGCCTCGAGCGTGTAACCCGGCAAACGCCGCTGCCAACCTGGCTCTTCTGGATGTTCCACTGGCAAGGGATGCCAGAAAATCGACCGCTGCTCCCGCCCCAACCATGCCTTCCTGGTTTTGTGTGCCGGTCTCAACATTCTCAGGCGCCGCATCCGGAGCGGGGATAAGCTTGGGAAAATTGATCGACTCGAGCAACTCGCGCTTCCCAAACAATACACCGACGTGCGGACCATAAAACTTGTAAGCCGACATGCCGAGAAAGTCGCAATCCAGCGCCTGAACATCGATGAGAGCGTGGGGCGCATAATGAACCGCGTCGACAAAAACCATGGCTCCCACAGATCGCGCCATTCTGGTTGCTCGCTCCAGATCATTGATTGTACCCAGCGCGTTTGATGCTGCGCCGACAGCGACGAGCTTTGTCCGTTTGCTGATCAACCGTTCGAAACCATTCCAATCCAACTGGCCTGTTTCGGGTACCAGCTTAACGACTTTCACCGTTACCCCGCGTTCAATTGCGAGGCGATGCCAGGGTGCGACGTTCGCATGATGATCCAGTTCGGTAACGATGAGTTCATCACCGCGTTCATACTGCATTGCCAGCGCTCTTCCCAGGTGAAAGGTAAGACTTGTCATGTTGGCGCCGAAGGCGATCTCCCGGGGCGAGGCATTCAGAAAGTCGCCGCAAATCTGCCGGGCTTTCTCAAGGGCGGCGTCAGTCTCTTCGCTGGTGGGATAAGCCCAATGCGTGTTTGCGTTATGGTTGTAAAGATAGTCGTTCATCGCCTCGACCACGGCGCGTGGCACCTGTGTCCCTCCTGGACCGTCGAAATACGCAACCGGAAGGTTATTGTGCACGCGTTCGAGCGCGGGAAAACAGGCCCGTATGTCGGCAGTCGAAGCGAGGGTCAGGGATTTTTGTGATGTGGTTGTCATTGGCGTCATCATAGTATTTCGGGGCTGGATTTAGCCACGACATCAGTACCGCGAGCGGTAGCGACCGGCCAAACACTCAAGCTCACGTGTGAGAATTGTAGGGTTTTCATAGCGACGGCCGGGATCTGTCGATCGATACCGCTGTAGGTTCTGATTAGTTGAGTCCCGGGCCGGTCGCTACCGCTCGCGGTACTGATGTTGAGTCGTCTATTTTCGCATTGCGCTCAAAACTGAACGCCACGGAATCACGACAAACCCTCGGTGAAAAGCGGAATCCCCTGTCAATTGCCCATTTAACTCATCCACAGACCTGTTATGAACAGTACCAGCTCCAGCAAATCTGAGCAGGCGCAAGTCTCCGTTCGCGACGTCGCAGGCGTCTTGTTTCGTCACAAGCTACTCATCTGCCTGACCTTTTTGACAGTTGTCGTGGGGACAGCCGTCGTGACCTTTCTCATGCCGAATGAATACGAATCGCGCATGAAGATTCTTGTCAAAAACACCCGGTCTGACGTGCCGATTACGCCAGAACGCACAAATGGATCAACCGGCACCTACTTCGACAACGACGTCACAGAGAATCAAATTAATTCAGAAATTGAATTGCTGACCAGCGAGGATCTATTGAAACAGGTTGTAACCGAATGCGGGTTATATGGTGGCAGCTCATCAATAACTTCAAAGCTCGGGTTGAAGGAGGCGCCACGTTCGGAAGCTGCTCAGATCGAGGATGCCAGCCGTAGTTTGGCAAAAGACCTGGTAATGACCCCTGTAAAGAAGGCAAACATCATAGAAGTCAAGTACACGTCCCGGTCGCCTGAAAAAGCCGCCGCCGTCTTACGCAAGCTCCAGGCCCTGTACCTGGAGAAGCACGTCAAGCTGCACAGACCCCCGGGCACCTACGAATTCTTCAAGACACAAGCGGATCAGGCAGAAGAGAAACTGCAGGAGGCTGAAAAAGGACTGTCGAAGTTTCAGCAATCCATGAATGTGGTGTCACTGACGCAACAAAAAGACCAAACTGTACAGAAACTCACCGAAGCTAAGTCGAAGCTCCTGGAGACGGAGACATTCCTCCGCGAGGTGAACGATCGACTAAGCAAGGGGCAACAGCAACTGCAAACGCTTCAGCCTCGAATTGTCACACAGAGCCGCGCTCTACCTAACCAGTACTCCGCCGAGCGTCTCAACACACTGATAGTGGAGTTACAAAACCGTCGAACCCAACTGCTAACAAAGTTCAGACCCGATGACCGGCTTGTCAGGGAAGTTGACCAGCAAATCAAAACGACGCGAGCGGCCCTGGATAAAGCTTCAAAAGAGACGGCAACGGAACAGTCAACGGATCTCAATCCACTGCGACAAACGCTGGAAGCTGAGTTGGCGCGCGGACGAGTGGACCAAGCTGGCGCTCAAGGCCGCCGAGAGATGTTGGCAGGGCAGGTGCAACAATACGAGGCGCAACTCTCGCGCCTTGAAGGTGTCACGGCTGAATACGAGGATCTCAATCGCAAGGTGAAAGAGAGCGGCGAAAACTACCAGCTCTACAAGAAGAAAGAGGAAGAGTCGCGCATCACCGACGAGCTTGATCAGAACAAGATCACCAATGTTTCGGTAGCGGAAGCCCCGATACAGCCCCAGCTTCCCACAAGGCCGAACAGGCTATTGAACCTTGTTCTGGGTGTTTTCCTCGGCGCGTTGCTAAGCGCGGGAAGCGTAGTAATAGCCGAATTCCTGCGGGATACAGTACTTACGCCACGCGAGCTCCACGTTTTAACCGGAAAGCGAATACTGGCTTCGCTCCCAAACACGGGCCGCGCGCCGAGGTTGGCTTTTGTAGAGCCGGACACCGCGCCGGAACGAGAGTGGTCCACGCAAAAACCTGAAAGACGACTTTCACAACCAAAGATTGTGGACGATCGCATACTCGAGTGGGCCTCTGGCGAGTAATGAAAGCGAAAATGAATTCACGGCGGAATTGAGATGAGCGAGAGAAAAATCAAAACAGGATTCTATCTTGAGCTAATCAGAACGGTGTTTCAGGCCGTCGACAATAGGGGCAAGCTCTGCCATCGGGTAATTGTGTTTACCTCGGCGACAGCCGGCGAGGGCGTGAGCCACGTCGTCAAGCTCCTGGCCGAGGAATTGGCGGCCCAAACACAAAATCGCGTACTTCGCGTTGAGGCAGCGGTCCTGCAAAGCTTGCCGTTAGTCAGTGCGAATCAGATTTCCAAACACTGTGAAGAAACGGACATAGACAACCTGCTCACTTTGTCGGTCGAAGAATCCAGGTCGAACCTGACGGCTGTGGTGCGTTCAGCAAGAGCCAGCGACTGGGAGTCTGACCCTGAATATCGCGCCCAATGCCTCAAGGCTTTGCGCTGGAATTTCGATTACGTGTTGATTGATTGTCCCTCGACGGCTGTTTCGTCAGATGCGACGACGCTCGCCCCTCTGGTTGATGGAGTAGCCGTGGTGGTGAAAGCCGCCCAAACGCGTCGGGGCCAAATTCAACGTTGCCAACAGCTGATCGAAGCCGCCGGGGGGAATTTCCTCGGCTTCATTCTCAACCAAAGACAGTACCCCCTGCCCAACTGGCTGTATCGGAGGTTATGAGGTGCGACTTGTGCTGATAAGAAGAGTAGCAATGATTGCATTGTTGGTAACCGGCATGGGCTTGGCCACACAGGCACAAACCCAAGCGGTGCGCCCACGGCAGTTAGCGCAAACGTCACAGGCACCCAGGCTCGGAACCTTTGGTACTGAAGAGCGGTATGTTTTGCATTCAGGCGATGTGCTGGACATTCAGTATCGCTATACCCCTGAGTTTAATCAGACCGTCACGGTACAACCCGACGGCTATATTTCTCTCGAGATTGGTGGCGACGTGAAAGTCGCCGGACGCAATCTCGAACAAGTGCGCAACGCGATATTGGCGAGGGCCAAGACGCGACTGGAATCGCCGGAATTGCTCGTGGTTTTGAAAGAGTTTCAGAAGCCCTACGTTGTGGTTGCTGGTGAAGTGTTTCAACCTGGCAAACTCGAGCTGCGGGAGAACCTGACCGCCTTTCAAGCTGTTTTGCTGGCCGGAGGCTTCAAAGACAGCGCCAAGTCGTCGCAGATTCTGGTGTTTCGAAAACTGAACGCCGAAACGGCGGAAGTTAGAAGTCTGAACTTTAAGACACTGAAGCGCACTAGCGACCTGGAAAATGATCTTACGCTGCAACCTGGAGACATGATCCTTGTGCCGCGAAACCGAATCAGCAAGATCGAACGTTACGTGCGGTTGGCGAGTTTGGCCACGTTCTTGAATCCACTGATGCCCAGATAGAGAACGATATCGCGTAACCTTTGATGATCGCCCGCTACGGACAACTTGCTAATCTCTTCCTCAAGGTCAGCGACCTGCTGCTGATGCTTTGCGCCTTGAGCCTCGCAATCCTCCTCAACTACGTACCTGGTGCTCGCGTGCCGATTTCCGAATATGCCATCGACTTCCTGTCGACTCGAGTAAAGGTTGGGAACGCATTGCTCGGAGCCGGAATGTTGCTAGTTTGGTATATGGTGTTCAACCTCCAGGGAATTTACCGCTCGCATCGCCTTAGCAGATTCACCGAAGAACTCAAAGAGATTGGCCGGGCAGTTTTTCTGGCGTCACTGATGTTGTTAATGGTCGCCCAAATTGGGCGTTGGCAAATCATTACTCTCTGGACGGCTACCTGCGTTGGATTGATTGGCCTGGCACTTATCGTGGCCATGCGCGTGCTCTTGCGCCTCAACCTGCGACGGTTGCGGGTTCACGGTCACAACATCAAGACGCTCTTAATTGTCGGCGGCGGTCCTCGAGCCCGGTGGTTTGCGAACGAGATAAAAAAACGAACAGATCTTGGCTATCGCATAATCGGTTACGTTGACGATGAAACAAACTTTAACGGCCATGGAGTCAAGGGTGTTCCGCGGCTCGGCGATGTTGCTGAGTTGTCACGCATTATTGCCCACGATGCAATTGATGAGGTGTTTGTCGCGCTGCCAATCAAGTCGCAGTACTCGCGAATTGAGACGGCGATCAACCTGCTGGAAGAGCAGGGCATCATGGTTCATCTGTTTTCCGATCATTTTCCACACCGGCTGGCCCGGTCACACCCGTCTGACTTTGAGGGGACACCTTTGTTGTCACTGCACAGTGCACCACCAATAACCTGGCGCACCGAAATCAAGCGGATGCTGGACATCGTAGTCGCTGCGAGTTTGTTGGTGTTGTCGGCCCCGCTCCTCGTGTTGACGGCTCTGGCTATCAAGCTTGACTCCCCAGGACCGGTGTTTTTCATTCAGGGACGGGTCGGCTTCAATAAGCGTCGCTTTCGCATGATTAAGTTTCGAACAATGTGCGTCGATGCTGAGGCGCGCATGCAGGACATCGAGCATTTGAACGAAAAGACCGGTCCAATTTTCAAGATAAGCAACGACCCGCGGATCACTCGCGTGGGCAAATGGCTGCGAAAGACAAGCATCGACGAGTTACCGCAACTCATCAACGTCCTGCTTGGTCACATGAGCATAGTTGGGCCCCGCCCGCTTTCGGTGCGAGATGCACTCCGCATGGAAGTCGCTTGGCAGAAGCGGCGGTTTAGCGTGAAGCCCGGTTTGACCTGTCTCTGGCAAGTTTCAGGCCGCAGCAACCTATCATTCGAACAATGGATGGAGCTCGATCTGGAATACATTGACCGCTGGTCGCTAGGCCTGGATGGTCTGATTCTGCTGCGCACCATTCCGGCAATTCTGCTGGCACGCGGAGCGAGCTAAGCGAGCAAAAATCAGTCGCGAATTCAGGCCGATACGTACGGCTCAAACCAAGTTAGAAACCACACGAAGAACGACCCTGCTACTAAGGAAAAGGGGTTCAATCCTCACATCCTAAGTCCCTGAATTTGCTTTTGTCAGTCCTCGATTATCCGGTTAATCCGCAGCCACTTCATTCGCTCCTTTCTTCAGCTTCTGGCCCTGATTCACTGAAAATCCGGCCCGATTCTGAGTCTATGTAGGTATCAGAAAGGCTTAACTCAATTGTCAAAAATCGCTCTAGTCCACGATTACTTCATTCAGATGGGCGGTGCTGAGCGTGTGGCTGCGGCCCTGCACGACTCTTTCCCGTCTGCTCCCATTTACACAACCGTTGCTCTGCCACACCGCTTGCCTAAAGAGTTGGTCGGGGCTGACATTCGTACCTCCGCTATGCAACGGTTGCCGGGAATGGAGCAGCGATTTCGTCATTACTTCATGCTCTATCCCTTCGCGGTTGAGCACTTTGACCTTTCTGAGTACGACCTGATCTTCAGCAGTAGCTCCGGATACGCCAAGGGAGTGCGGCGCCGGAAGAACGCAATTCACGTTTGCTATTGCCACACACCAATGCGTTGGGTCTGGCGCTACGAAGACTATGTTGCGCGTGAGAGCTTCGGTCGCGTCGCGCGATCCTTGTTGCCGATTTCTCTATGGGGATTGAAGAAGTGGGATCTGCGCGCGGCGCAACAACCAAACTATTACATTGCAAACTCGCGCCTCGTTGCGCAACGAATAAAACAGATCTATGGCCGGGAAGCCTTTGTCATTCCGCCACCAATTGATGTGGACAGATTCGAGATGTCGACGCAGGTTGACGACTACTATCTTGTCCTTTCGCGATTGGTGCCTTACAAGCGATTAGATTTAGCAATCGAGGCCTGCAAACGTCTGGATCGCCGCCTGGTAATCATTGGCAAAGGACCGGATCGCGAGCGGCTCGAAAAACTTGCCGGACCTAAAACAGAATTCCTCGGTAGCCAGCCAGACAGCAAGGTGAACCGCTACCTGAGTCGTTGTCGTGCCCTCTTGTTTCCGGGTGAAGAAGACTTTGGCATGGTTCCGCTTGAAGCAAACGCGGCGGGACGTCCGGTGATCGCATTTCGGGGCGGGGGCGCTATGGAAACGGTTGTGGAAGGGGTTACGGGGATCTTCTTCAATCAACCCACAAGCGCGGCTTTGGCGGCAGCGATAGAAGACCTGGAGAGTCGTTCCTGGTACCAGCAGAGACTACGCAGACATGCCGAGAGGTTTGATCGCAGCGTCTTCGCATTTCGGGTCTTACAATTTCTGGGTGCAGTAGCGCCGTCATCGTGCGCAGGAGAACTGACCGCTGGAGCGCGATTGCTTTCGGGCAACGTTGCCGCGCGCGTCTGGCCAAGGTTGGCAGTTGCGAGGTGAAGCGTCGGACGCAAAGCAAACTGTTAGTTTGCGTCGGTTGCCAACACTCACCTGGCAACGAACCGCCGCAAACTAACAGTTTGCTTTACAGCTAATACCAAGTCATGAGCAGCCAAGTTCTGACAGAACGACCTATTGATGGAACCAGACCGCGCGGCCCATTAAAGCTGTGGCCAGTCGTCACATTGCCTTTGTCAGCACTCGCTGTTTGGGCCGTGAACACGGGCGGTGAGGCTTTACGATGGCTGGGACTCGGGGCGCTCGCTTGGTCGCTCGCCTTGCCGTTGCTCTTCAGCCTCGAAGCCGGATTGTTTGCCATGATGTTGTTTGAGCCGCTGCGGGGTTTTCTGCGGCGCGCACAATATCTCTTCCTACCCTATTCGCAAACCGATCCAATTCACGTCGTAACTCCGCTGATCACGGTGATGGCTTTCGCGATACTCTTGCAACGCCGGAGGCTGCGCATTTTCCGCGAGACTCCGTTGGCTGGGCTCGTTTCAATTCTGGCCTTGATTTACTTCCTGGAAATCTTCAACCCGCTGCAGGGCGGTTTGACCGTCGGTCTCTCGGGTGCGTTGTTCATGCTGGTTCCGATCGCCTGGTTCTATTTTGGTCAGACAATCAAGCCGGCGTTCATTGAAACGATTTTTCGTCTTGTAATTGTACTGGGCGTTCTCACCTCGCTCTATGGGCTGTACCAGCTAGTGTTTGGTTTTCCCAGCTTCGAACAGTATTGGATTGACAATACGGAGTTCTATAACTCAATCACAGTCGGTAATGTGAAACGCGCCCTGGCGACATACAGCAGCGCCGAAGAGTGGGGCCGTTACATTGAAATCGGTGCCCTGATTGCTCTGGGTTTCGGCGCTTCCGCCGTTCGCCATATACGACGCGCGGCATGGTTTTTATGCGGTGGCGCGCTAACCCTAATGTTGTTGTTGACCGGCCAGCGCACCTCGATCTTTGGACTCGTGTTAGGAGTTCTTGTCCTGCTTCTGCTCGGCACGAAAACGTGGCGAGGAGCAGCTGCCCGACTGTTGCTGGTTGCCTCACCTGTTGTGCTTATCGTCGTATTTGTGCAAGCGCCGACGAATGACGACATGTTGAGCCACGACTCGGACGACAAGGTGGGCGCAGTGCTCTCGCACACGGCTAGAGGGACTTTGCGTCCGGCCCAGGAAGACAGCTTGCAAGAACGGATCAAGAACTGGACTTACCTGGCTACCGACTTGGTACCTTACCGGCCGCTGGGCATCGGTCTTGGAGGAACATCATTAGGCGCGTGGCGCTTTAGTAACGACGTGGATTTGCCGCCGATTGACAGTTACTTCATCTCGACAGTGATAACGTGCGGCCTGCCGGCGGCGTTGCTCTTCGTCTGGATTCTGTTGCGCGCGACGCGAATGAGCATGCACTCATTTCGCCGGGCAGAGCGCGGTTCGCCCGAAGCCCGCGTTTGGCGCATAGCAGCCACACTGATGCCTGTGCTAATTCTCAATACCCTATTTGGCAATACATTCACCCTCTACTCAGTCGCCCCGGTTGGCTGGCTGCTGATCGGATGGATCAGCGCGGGAGAAAGGCCCCCGCTCTCCGAGCAGCACTCTAGCTGCGAGTAATTAAGCAAGTCAGACAATCTCAGGGTAAGGAAGGCGGGCTTGCCCCCGCTCTACGATCACACTCTAGCTGCAGTTAATCAACTCACTTCAAATAACCTCCGGCTCAGAAAATAAATCAAGTTACATCATCTCAGGGAAAGGAAGGTGGGCTTGCCCCCGCTCTGCGAGCAGCACTCAGGGTAGAGAAAACAGATCAAGTTACATAACCTCAGGGTAAGGAAGGTGGGCTTGCCCCCGCCTCTGCGAACAGCTCTAGCTACCAGTTAATCAATTCAGTCACATAACCCAGAGTAAGGTGGGCTTGCACCACCCTCACTTGTTCCTCTTATGATAAGTTTGCCATCCCAACTCTTTCATTGCCTTTGATAACTTCTGAGAATCATCAGGCCACCACCATTCCTGATCGACTTTCAAGGGTTCATCACCTCCGGAGTGGAAGGCGTTGAAACTGGACCACCGATAATCTTTTGCAGAAGACACCAGTCGAGCCTTTACAGGATTGGCATGAATGTAGTTGACCTTTTGCCAAATCATCCAAGCACTCCACAGCGGTACCGCTTTGAAGCTTTCCTGCCAGACTTGATACGAGCCTTCAGAGTCTAGTTTGAAAACTATCTCCTGCGCGGTTTTGCTAATCTGTCGGGCGGTGAGACTCTTTAGCTTACCGGTGAATTCTTTGATTCGTCCGTCTTTTGGATTAACTATCATGTGAAAGTGATCCGGCATGAGGACATATGCAATTATTTTGCACGGCCAATCTTTGAGTAAGGTTGCTAGATTGTCCATGAATTTTTGACAGCATGCGTCTTGCTTGAAGACAGGAATCCTGTCAAGGAAGTTTCCCGTGACAAAGTGCAATGCGCCTGGAATATTCAGATTGGACCACTTGCGTGCCATCGGGTCTAAAAAGAGCATACGGAAAGAGCGGGGACAAGCCCGCCTTACTTACCCGGAGATTGTCTGACTTGCCTAATTACTTGCTAGGTAGAGTGTTGTTCGCAGAGCGGGGGCAAGCCCACCTTCCTTACCCTGAGATTGTGTAACTTGATCTATTTTCTCTTACCCTGAGGTTATGTGAGTTTGATTAATCGGTAGGTAGAGTGCTGTTCGCAAAGGCGGGGGCAAGCTCACCTTCCTTACCCTGAGGTGATGTAACTTGAATTATTTTTCCTTACCCTGAAGTTATGTGGGTTGATTAACCGGTAGCTAGAGTGCTGTTCGCAGAGGCGGGGGCAAGCCCACCTTCCTTACCCTGAGGTTATGTGAGGAGTTGATTAACTAGCTTTGAGAGCTGTTCGCAGGGCGGGGCAAGCCCACCTTCCCAACCCTGAGCTGCCTCTGGTTGCCTGGATTACTCCTGATTGAATGCCTTTCAATCAGATAACTGAGGGGTTTTTGTTATCAGTGACTACGTCGCGGAGGCGGGATTGGGCGCGGGTGAGGCAGGAACTCAATTTCTTTGCGAGTTCACCGACGTGAGGTTCTTTCACGATATCTAAATGGCTTCCCGGAATCTCTTGCACTTCGATTCCGCCGGCCGCCAAGGCGCGCCAACCCTCAACCAGGTCGAGAGAAGTCCGCAAGTCTGCACTGGCCCAAAATAGCGTGACCTCACCGTCATAGACGCGCGGCGTATAGTCGCGCACCGCCAGCGAGTTAAACTCTTCAATGTCCTTCAGCATGCGCGGCAGCGGTCGTCCCAGATTCTCATACCACTTGTAAACACGTCGCCAGATTTGGGTACGAATCTTGATGGGGGCGAACCTCGCTTTCTTTAGTAGGTAGGAGAGCTTCTCCCGAGGTGCGAGACTTCCCAAATTTGCGAGGTGAGCTTTGGTTCTCCTTAGACCGCGACGAAGTGCGGCCCGCACCGTAGCCTCGTTCCGAAACAATTTTGCGTAACCCGAGGGGTATGTATCCAATAGTGCCAGCAAGCCAATCGTTTGACCTTGTGCTCGAAGTTGCTGGGCCATTTCAAATGCAACCATGCCGCCCAACGATCGCCCTCCGATGAAGTATGGACCTTCCGGCTGAAGCTCTCGCATCTCCTTGATGTAGTGCGCGGCCATATCTTCGACGCGCGTATGCGGGGGCCGCTCGCCATCTAAACCCGCGGATTGCAGTCCATAAAACGGCTGGTCCGCGCCCAAACGTCGCGCCAGTGGGTAATACTCAAGCACATTTCCGCCGAGCGCGTGGACACAGAAGAAAACAGGCTTGTATGCGGCAGACTGGGCAGTTTGGATAGGCTGAATCTCCACCAATGACGACCACTCAGGCGTCCAATCCTTTTGAATGACGGCTGCGAGCCGCGCGATTGTGGGCGCCTGAAACAGGGTAGCGAGTGGTAATCGCTTCCCGAGTCTTTTTTCGATTTGCGCGAAGAGTCGCACGGCCAACAAAGAGTGTCCGCCTAATTCGAAGAAGTTGTCATTGACGCCAATGGTTTTGACTCCCAACAGGTCCGTCCAGATAACCGCCAATAGCTTCTCCACTGGAGTTTGTGGAGAAACCTGCGCCGCTCTTCGCGGATTGTCTTGCCGAATGCCGGAAGTGCCAGGCGCAGGCAGCCCACGGCGGTCCAATTTACCGCTCGGTGTTAGCGGCAACGCCGCCAGCATCACGAACGAGCTGGGCACCATGTATTCCGGCAACTTCCGTTTTAGGAAGTCGTGCACCTCATCGCTAAGGGAAGTGTTTGCCGTGCCAGAGGCTTTTTTGGATTGGTCGCGTGGGACAACATAAGCGATCAACCGTTTGTCATCGCTTCCGTTCTCATGCGCAACCACTACGCCTTCACGAACTCGCGGATATTGGGCCAGCGCCGATTCGATCTCACCTAACTCGACACGAAAGCCTCTTATCTTGACCTGAAAATCTTTTCTTCCTTCGAACCGAATACCTCCATTGGGGAGACGGCGACCCATATCACCCGTGCGATAGATGCGTATGGGCAGGCAACGTAGAGCCTGCTGGTCAACCCGGCTGGAGTGG
Source organism: Pyrinomonadaceae bacterium (assembly GCA_036560225.1). Lineage (GTDB taxonomy): Bacteria > Acidobacteriota > Blastocatellia > Pyrinomonadales > Pyrinomonadaceae > PSRF01. The sequence goes on from DATBRN010000048.1 coordinate 12,129, forward strand.
CTACCGTTGCTGGAAAAGGCTGTTGCGGTCGCCTGAGTGTTGCGCCAGTAGCCAAGGGCGACGTGTGCTGACTTGATGGCAATCTCACCGAAGCCTTCAGAGGGTTTGCCTGCCTGGTTGAGCAACAAGACTTCCGTGTCGTCAACGGCGAAACCGACAGGTACATTGTCTCCCGAGAGCTTAGTCTGCTTATTGATGAAGTTTTGCAGGCTTACCGTAGCTTCCGTTGGTCCCAAGCCGTTCACGAAGAGACAGTGTTCAGCAAAATGCTGCCGATACAGCTCAACGTCCGTGCGGTTTACTTTTTCTCCTCCAAGCACAACCAGACGAACTTTGGGAAAGGAAGTCAATTCGGACATCGCCTTGCTATCAGCCAGCGTACCAAGGAAATAGCGGTAAACAGTGGGCGTTGAATGATAGACGGTGATCTCTTCATTGATCACTTGCTCAAGCAGCCCGGCCAATCCATCTTCCTTGAGGTCGATGGGATAGAGTGTTGCTCCATTAAGCAGAGCGCCGTAAATATCCATCACCGACGCATCGAAGCAATATGAAGAAAGCAAGGTCAGTCGATCGTCGCTATTCAGGTGCAAGTTGTTGGTGTAGACGCGAATGTAATGCAGCACATTTCGGTGGTTCTGCATGACACCCTTTGGCTCTCCAGTGGAACCTGAGGTGTAAAGGATGTAGGCGAGCCCGCCCGGTTCGACCGCGGGGAATTCGACGGTCGGTAAACCGTTTTTGTTTAAGTCTAAGTCGTCGATATTTATCAATGCCACATCGCTTTTCGCCAGCTCGCCGCCCAGCTCTAGATTCTTGTTGTTTGTCAGGATCGCGCCGGCCTGGGAATGCTCGATAATTTGCGTCAGCCGTTCTATCGGATGATTGGGATCGAGCGGGACATAGGTTTTCCCAGCCCTTAAAACGGCAAGCATCGCGGCAATCATCGGGGCGTCATGCTCGAACAGAAGCGCGATTCTTTCTTCTTTCGCTTCCCGGATCAGTATCGATTGGGCGATCTGATCAACTACCCCGTTCAGGTGCTCATAAGTCCACTCATGGTTCTTGCTCTTGACTGCCAGCCGTTTGGGATACTGAGCAACCTGAGTGCAAAAACGAGCCGCGATTGATTGCTCAATCTCATCTCTTGGAAATTCGATGAAGGGATTTGTAGGTCGAACCAGAGAAGCTCGCGACCCTTCCAGTTCGCCTTGGACCTCAGACTCTAGCGAGAGATCCGCGATATACTGGCCCGGATCGGCGACAACAGTTTCCAGCAACGTCTTGAAGTGAGTCAGCATGGACGCGATTGACTCCACATCAAACAAGTCTCTGTTGTAGACGAACGCCAGTTTGAGTCTCCGTCCTTGCAAGCCCGCATAAAGAGTCAGATCAAACTTCGATAGTTCCTCATCAGAATTTTGCCAGGCCTCTACAAATGAGACTGTTGTGCCGCTGCCCGGCAACCTGATTTCTTCGGCAAAATTAAAGAGATTGAAATAGACCTGAAAGATCGGCGTGCGACTCAGATCACGCTCCGGCTTCAACGCTTCGATCAACTTTTCGAAGGGCACGTCCTGATGAGCATAAGCTTCGAGCGCGGTTCGTCTTACACGGGCCAGCAGTTCACGAAAACTCGGCTGCCCGGAAAGATCTGTGCGCAGGGCAAGGTTATTGAGGAAGAAGCCGACTATCGATTCAGTTTCCGTCTGTGGACGATTTGCGATGGGCGAGCCAACGATGACATCTTCCTGTCCGGTGTAGCGATAGAGCAAAGCCTTGAAAGCAGCGAGCAGAATCATGAACGACGTGGCGCCTTCCCGCTGACCCAAGGCCATAATCGACTCGGTAAGTTCCTCCGATAAGACGAGCCACTCGCGCGCCCCGTTGAATGTTTGGACCGCAGGTCGAGGTCTATCTGTTGGTAGCTCCAAGATCGGAAGTTCGCCGTCAAGTTGTTTTTTCCAGTACGTCAATTGCGCCTGAAGCACGTTGCCCTGAAGCCATTCTCGTTGCCAGGCGGCGTAGTCGGCATACTGGATAGCAACTTCCGCCAACGGACACGGTTTGCCACAAGAAAAAGCCTCGTAGATAGCGGACAGTTCCCTGAAGAACAAAACCAGGGACCAACCGTCGCTCACGATGTGATGCATGACAACGAGGAAGATGTGTTGTTGCTCATCGAGTCTCAACAGCGTTGTGCGAATAAGCGGACCGTGAGTGAGATCGAAGGATGTCGCGGATTCCTCGTTCAGCAACATCCGGGCGTGAGCTTCCCGTTTGTTCGAGGGTAACGACTTCAGATCCTGGATTCGCAAGTCAACCTGTAGTTGTGAGCAAATCGACAAGACGGGTCGACCGTCAACGGTGGCGAAGGTGGTGCGCAAGGCTTCGTGCCGGCGCACTATTTCGTTAACGCTCTTTTCAAGGACGCCGGGATCAATTGGGCCGGACAATCGCACCGCGAGAGGGACGTTATAAACTGCCGAACCCGGATTCAGCTGTTCCAGAAACCACAGCCGCTCCTGTGCAAACGAGAGTTGCGGAATTGCGTCAGGTGGGCGTGGCGCGATAGTGCGAGTCGAGGTTGGCTGCTGCTTAAGTTCTCCGCGAAGATACCTTGCCAGGAGGTCCCGTTTGGCCTCTGAGATCGTTGGTAGACACGCGTTTGTCGGGATGGATGGAAGATGTTCTTGCAAACCGTTACCTACAGGGACCCCCGGGCTTGCCCCCGGCTGGTCCTACTGAGCGGGTCTGTGAAATGGGCAACTGCCGGCACTTGTGTTTGGCACTACTATCCGTGGACTCTCTATTGGCGATTCCACCACATCAAAAGTAACGGGCAGTGATGTTAGACCGCGTAAACCAAGGTTATCGCGCCAAACCAGCGGGCCGGGCTCGAGCGCCAGATTCGACATTCGACGCACGATTGCCTCGAAAGTAAGTTGGCCTTCAATGCGCGCCAACGGTGCGCCAAAACAGAAGTGACTGGCCCAACCAAACGCCAGGTGACGATTATCCTTGCGACCAAGGTCAAGCCGATCAGGTTCGGGAAAGCGTTCCGGATCACGGTTGCCGGCACCCATCACCGCAATGACTGCCTGACCCTTGCGAATCAGTTTTCCGCCCAGTTCTGTATCTTCACGACAAATGCGCGCGGTGTGTTGGCTTGGGCTTTCAAAACGCAGCAACTCTTCGACAGCCGAGGGGATTAGAGTCAAATCGTTTCTAAGTCTTTCAAGCTCCACTGGATGCCGGAGCAATGTCAGCACTCCGTTGCCAATGAGATTAGTAGTTGTTTCCTGTCCCCCAACCATGGTCACGATACAGTTGGCGATAATCTCCTCTTCAGTTAAGTGATCGCCATCAATCTCTGCCGTCAACAATGCGTTGATTAAGCCCTCGCGAGGCTGCGTCCTCACACGACGAATGGCATCGCGAAAATACGACGTCATGTCCTCCACGCACTTTAAGGTGCGTGAGGCGCGATCGGGATTGTGTTGGAAGTTGCCGAGCACTTCTGCGAAATCTGCCGACCATTCCTTCAACTGGTTAGCATCAGAAGTTGGCACGCCCATCATTTCTGCGGTGACAATTGCTGGCAAAGGAGCGGCCAGCTCCGCAATTACGTCCATACGCCCAGCGTCGAGCAAAGGCTCGAGCAGGCTGTCGAGAATCTCTTTAATGTGTGAACGCAGCGATTCAACTCTCGCCGGCGTAAATGCCATCGATGCGAGACCGCGCAATCGTGTGTGGTCGGGCGCGTCCATGAACAGCATCTGTTTCACCATCACTTGGGCCAGGGGGCCTAATTCCGCGAGACCCATGGCGGCGAACTGTTCCGGAGTTGGAGTGCGGTTAGCTGAGAAGTGGTGCAGCACTGTAATCACGTCGGCGTAGCGTGTGACTACCCAGGCATGAAGGTAAGGATCCCAATGGACGGGAGCCTCGGTACGCAGCCGTTTGTAAAGAGGATACGGATCAGCCAGAACTTCTGGGTCGAGGAGCTGATACAAACTTGGTGTTGAGTTCTGTGTGTCGTGGCGTGTATTGGTAGTCGTCATAGGCGTTACTGCTACTGATTTTCCAGTTGTCATTTGTCATTTTTCATTTTCCATTTAGGGCTTAATTTCGAGTGCTTTGCTAGCCAGGTCAATTCTTGTTTGAGATCCAATGACAAATGAAAAATGGGTTTTCTCCGACCCACAAAATTGTCTTCTCACGCTAACAAGCGAAGGACTTCCTCCTCGCTCATGGCGTCAACCTTGGCCATTACCAGTCGTTCAATCTCGAGCGATAGTTGCTCGATTGTCGGTGACTCGAACAGTGTCAGCAGGGCAAGTTCGACGTCGAAGGCGCCGCGAATCTGCGATATGAGCTGAGTGCCGAGTAAAGAGTGTCCACCCAACATGAAGAAATTGTCGTGTACGCTGACTTGTTCAAGTTCCAGCAGGCAGGTAAGCATCGACGCCAGTCGTTCCTCCACGGGTGTACGCGGAGGGGTGAATGCCCCGTCCGTCAATGTATTTGCTGAATCTGGTGCGGGAAGGGAAGCGCGGTCGATTTTGCCGTTCTGTGTGAGCGGAAACTTCTCTAGTCGGACAAAGACCGGAGGAACCATGTATTGTGGCAATTCCTTTTCGAGAAAGGTGCGTAAGTCAGCGGCCGAAGTCTGTGATCCTGCGTTGAGAACAACATAGGCAATCAAGTGCTTCTCACGACAAGCCTCCTCGCGGGCCACCACCAGGCTTGACTGTACGTGTGGATGGCGATTAAGCACAGTAACAATTTCATTGGGCTCGATGCGGTGTCCCAGGATCTTGATCTGTTCATCGATACGCCCCAGATAAGCAATTTCGCCGTTTGCCAGATAGCGGGCCAAGTCTCCCGTTCTATACAGACGCGCGCCTGGATCATTGCAGAAAGGATCCCTAACGAACTTTTCCGCGGTCAGCTCTGGCCGATTCAGATAGCCGCGCGCGACGCCCGCGCCGCCAATGTAGATTTCCCCTCCCACATGTACTGGGACCGGTTGCATGTCCTCGTCCAGGATGTGGATCTGAGTGTTTGCGATAGGTCGGCCTATCGTTGGCAGCGCGTCTGAGTAAGAGTCGGATGGCACAGAACCGGATGTGGCCACTACAGTGCACTCAGTTGGGCCATAGTTGTTGATAACCTTGAAGGGCAAATCGTCCGTTGGAAACTGTCGCAAAGTTTCCGCGCCGGTCAACAAAGTTCGCAGCGCCGTATGCGGCGGCCAGTCGAGAGTCATCACGCGCTCGGCCAACGCCGTCGGCAGAAAGCTGATCGTAATTCGTTCAGTTGCGAGCCAGTCACGAAGGAGTTCCGGCGAAAGTCGCGTGGACTCAGGAGGCAGATGAAGGCTTGCTCCCGCGGCGAGGTAGGGCCATGTTTCCCAAACCGCTGCATCAAATCCTACCCCCGCTAACAAGCTTGCTCGGTCCGACGCGGTAACTTCGAACTCCCGCAGGTGCCACAATATGAGATTCATCAGGCTGGCATGAGTGATCTCCACGCCTTTAGGCCGACCGGTTGAACCGGACGTGTAGATGACATACGCCAGGTGTTCTGACGTAATCTCGATGTTCGGAGAATCGCCGGATTGGCCATCGATCTTCGCATCGTCGCGATCAATTGCGATTACTTGCCACGCGCCGGCTGGAAGCTTGGTTGCCGTTTGCTGGGTGGTGATAAGTACGCGGGGATTAGCGTCGTTGAGCATGAAGGCAAGGCGCTCGACAGGGTAAGTGGGATCGAGCGGCAAGTATGCTGCGCCCGCCTTAAGGATTCCCAAAGCGCAAACAACGCCAGTGATCGAGCGATCCAGGCAGAGCCCCACAATGTTGTGAGATTTATTACTATCCAGCGGGCCATCGACGCCGGCTCCGAGCGCCATCAGGTAGTGGGCCATCTGGTTCGCCCTCTGATCAAGTTCCTGGTAAGTGATCAGGTCGGTACCAGCAATTAGCGCCGGCATGTCCGGAGCCGCTGCGGCTTGCGCGGCAACGAGTTGAGTTACGAAACTTTCCTGCAGCTTGGGTCGCCAATTGGACCTCGGGAGGTTCAACTTCGTAGCCTCAGTGTTTGGCAGGCGGCTGAATTGCCGGCCAGGGGCAGCAATTGTGGATAGTCTGGAAACAAGTCGGTTGGACATGGTCGTCAAGTAGTCACTCAAGCTAACGTGGATCAAAAAACCGCTCGTCTGTAAGTCAAACTGGATCCCTACGTCACAGTTCATAAACGCATAATACGCAGGTGTTTCCCTTCGATTTCGAGTGCCCTCCAGGATTTCTCAGGTCCGGATCGCCGTCTCTCGTTGAATACCCCTTGATCCCAATTGGTTGAAAAACGCCGCTTATTCAGCGTTTACAGCATGTGGAGACTTAATTCGAAGAGCGGGCGAGCTGGAAGAGTCGACCCGATGCCTGGATTCAGCGGTTCATATCCCTGATTGGCGCCGCGGACTCCGGGGTTAGACCACGCCGCGAACGCGCTTCGACTGTTAGCTCCAAGTTGAACCTTATGCATTCGGTGCTGGTTTACCACTCGATAAGCTCGCCTCCTGAACCGATGGAGGCGAACGCTGATATCTCCCCAGAACGATTTGAGCGTCAATTGCGCTGGCTTTCGCGGTGGCGTCGGGTCGTACCGCTCGAGGAGACGCTACACGTGGCCCCGCGCCGACGACTGGTGGCGATCACATTTGACGATGGGTATCGCGACAACTTAACCGTCGCCCTGCCGCTCCTCGAAAGGTTTCAGGTGCCCATAACGCTCTTCGTTGTGGCGGGATTCCTTGGCCGCGACGCGTACCTTTCGCGGGAGGAGCTGCGCGAGATTTCCAAACATCCATTGGTCAGGATTGGCGCGCACGGTTTGTGGCATCGTCACTTCACTCGATTGAGTCTCGATGAGGCCCGGTTTGAATTGACAGAGTCGCGGCGTCAACTTTCAGGAATAACAGGAAAGACGGTTGATTTGCTCGCGTGGCCCTACGGCGAATGCAATACCGAATTGGAGCTCTTGAGCTCTGAGTGCGGTTATCGTGCGTCGTGGTCGGTCTGGAAAGGGACGAATAGTTTGCACTCCCGCTGGCGCGTGCCGCTTGGACGACAGGATAACCTTGCCCGGTTTGTGGCGAAGACTTCGGGAGTTTATGCACTGACCAAGGCGAAATGGCACCGAGTGTCTGACAGACTTCAATTTGCCGCTGCCCAGCGCAACGCTTTGCCAACGACGAACTGAAATCTGCGGCATTACGAAGTAATGAGGATTCTTTTTTACAACCACACCGGCCAAGTTAGTGGCGCTGAACGCTTACTGTTGATGATCCTGTCAAGAATTGATCGCGACAGCTTTGATCCAATCGTGGTCTGTCCTGAACAGGAATCGCTTTCTGACCTCGTGTCTAAACTCGGCGTGCCGGTGGAAACCATTGCGGCCCTTAAAGCCCGGTTTACCTGGCGAGTGGACCAGCTGGCACTTTACTGCAAGTCGTTCTTCCAGGTGACTCGGCAATTTCGCAATAAAGTTATTAGCCTCAAGCCGGATCTGATTCATGCGAACAGCATTCGCGCCGGGTTGGTGGCGACGGTGGCCACACTAGGACTTGAAACGCCAGTTATCTGGCATGTGCACGACATCCTCCCGCGGCATCCGTTGAGTTCGTTGGTCCGCATCGCTGCCTTGATTTCATCGCGGAGCCGCATGATTGCTGTTTCCAGGGCGGTCGCGGCAAATTTTAGCGGCCGTTTTCCGCGCCTACTGACGAAACGCATCGGCGTCATTCTTAACGCAATCGATTTCGGCAAGTTCCGGCGCAATAAAGCTGCAAGGCAGATCATTGGTAGGGAACTGCGACTCCGCCCGGAGGATCGCTTGATCGGGATTGTCGGGCAGCTTACGCCGCGTAAGGGACAGCTCGAGTTGCTACACGCGTTTCGCCAAGCACTAGATGAAATGCCGGATAGCGTGTTGTTGATCGTCGGGGCTCCGATATTTAACCGCGACCATGAGTACTTGAAGCTCCTGGAACAAACAGCCACGGAGCTCGGGATTAGCGAACGAGTGCGAATGGTTGGTTCACGAACTGACATCGACTCAATCATGCAGGCGCTCGACTTATTGATCGTCAACTCGAATGTCGAAGCGTTTGGTCTGGTCATACTCGAAGCGAGGGTCTGCGGCACACCGGTTTTGGCCGCGGCCGTTGGTGGTATCCCCGAAATAATCGAGCACGGTGTAAACGGCTGGCTCGTGCCGCCGCGCGATGAGAGCGAGATGGCACGGGCCATTGTGCATTTGGGTCGCCGGCCTGAGCTGGCTGCTCGGCTCGCTAAACAGGGAAGTGAACAAGGGGTTGCACGCTTCTCAGCAGATCGTTACATGACTGAACTGCAGGCCTTCTATCATTCGCATGCTGACTTGAGGTCAACGGTGTTCGCGGAGTCCGGAAGCAGACAAGCTGCGGATGCGAGATGCGCCTGAGTTTCCCCGAATACGCTGAACTTAACAAGATGGAAGAATCATTTATTTTACAATTGTCGTTGGAACTGGGTCTGGGAGGCGGCAGTGAGTGTGTCGCCTATGAACTGCACCGCGCCTGGCTTGCACTGGGTCTTGACGCGAGAGTTCTCACGAGCTCGGTTACCGAACCTGAGCCCCAGGGAATTAGTTATGTAGCATCATGGCTCACGCTTTGGGGCATGCGAGCGCGCTGGCGGCATCTGGCGGCGCTGTTTGCCGTTCCATTGTTCACCCTGCTGGCCACGTGGCGTGCCTATCGAACACGCGGTTCGAGAATAATTTTGAGCCATGGTGACTCGCTAATCGGTGATGTCTGCATCGTCCATGCTGTGAACCGTGCGTCACTCGCCGAGAAGCGACGCGCGGGATACTACCTTTGGCTGCTGAATCCGAGCAATTTGTGGGTCACTTGGCGCGACTGGTGGATGCTGAGAGGCGGACGTTATCGACGGATCGTCGCAATTTCAGAGCGCGTCCGCAAGCAGGTGAAACAGCATTACCGCGTTCCTGACGAACGAATTGTAACCATTCCTAATGGCATCAACCTCTCTCGCTACGATCCCTCAAATGTAAAGTCAAGAGCTGAGGTTCGTCGCAGCTTTGGAGTTTCCAAGGATGTTCCTCTGCTGCTCTTCGTTGGTAGTCAATACCGGCTGAAGGGGTTGGAGTTTGCCATCAGAGCGTTGGCAGAGATGGAAACCAAGGCGGTTCTAATCGTCATTGGCGGTGACATAGCAACTCCTTACAAGAAACTGGCAGAGCGTTTAGGAGTTTGCGATCGTGTGATCTTTGCGGGTGCTCGAAGCGATCTCCCGAGAATCTATCCTGCTGCCGACGCGCTGGTGCTACCTACGCTCTATGAAACATTCGCACTTGTTTGTCTCGAAGCGATGGCCTCAGGTCTGCCTGTGTTGGCCACGTCCGTAGGAGGCATCGAGGACTATCTGATTGATGGCGAGAACGGGATTCATATCCAACGCGACCCGCATGACATTGCCCTTAAGTTAGATCATGTTCTAAACGACGCGGTCTTATGCCAGCGCATACGAGAGTGTGGCCTGACGACTGCCAAGAACTATGCGTGGGAGAAGATTGCCAAACAGTACCTGAAACTCTTTAACGAGCTGCTATCTGAAAGGGCGCGAACCGTGCAGGGATTCGCGCTGCCGAAGCCAAATATTTCAACTTAGACCATGGGAAAGGCCCATTCAGAAAATGGAGGAGAAAAGATGCGTGTCCTGCGAATTACTCATTCAAGTTTGACTCCCGAATTGCGACAGCGAGAGCGTGCGCTCAGCCGTTGCTATCCGGACGTTGATCTTGAAGTGATTACAACGCAGCGCTGGCGTGAAGCGGAGATGGAAGTTGAGGCCACGCCCGATGATCTGTTTCCAGTGAGAACAGCGCGTAGCCATTTTTCCAGGCACATTCAGTTGTTTGCATACGATCCGCGACCGATCATGGCTGCTTTGCGTGAGCACCGGCCACAGTTGATCGACATGGGCCACGAGCCTTACAGCATCGCAGGCGCCGAGATATTGACTTTGTGTAATTGGCTTGCGCCGAAGATTCCTATTGTTATGCAGACGAACCAGAACATTCTTCATCACTATCCACCTCCCTTTAACTGGCTTGAGCAGCGGGCTTTTAGACGCGTGGCCGCTGCCTATGCCTGTAGCGAAGCGGTTGTTGAGGTTCTACGAGCAAAAGGCTTTGACAAACCAGCGCCGATCGTTCCCTTCGGTGTCAACACGGAAGCGTTTCGTCCGCGACCAGCCCGCGACCTCAGTTCTGATCGACCACTCACAATCGGTTTTGTGGGGCGCATGCTGCCCGGAAAGGGCCTAAATGTTCTGGCTGATGCGCTCGAGAAACTAAGGGCCGAATCGTGGCAACTATTGGTAGTCGGTGATGGTCCGGAACGCGAGGCATTTGAAGGGAAGTTGACTGCGTCAGGATTACGCGACCGTGCGGAATTTACCGGCGCGATCAATTTTGCGCTCGTTCCTGAGTACTTTCACAAACTGGACCTCATGGTCATACCTACAGAAACAACTAAACGCATACGCGAGCAGTTTGGACGAGTAATTGTAGAGGCAATGGCGAGCCGAGTACCGGTGATTGGCTCAACCTGCGGCGCGATACCTGAAGTCATTGGCGATGCTGGGCTTGTTTTTCCAGAAGGTGATGCAGAAGCGCTCGCGAGCGCTTTGAGGGAGATGCTTTCAGATAACGGTTTGCGCGAGCGGCTGGCTTTGGCTGGCCTCGAGCGAGTCAAACAGTATTCATGGGAGCGCGTCGCGGAAAAGACCTACGCTCTCTATCAGCAAGTAATGAGAACCAGGCGGCAGCCGCTCAGCCAACAGAGCGTAGAGTTTGCCGCGTGAGCGAAGGGCTTTCGCAGACCGCGCCCTGCCTAATCGCAACCATGTCTAATTGTAAATGCTGAAACGTAACATCAGTTTGGTCTTTAGCACGAACGCACTGATGTTGTGTTCGGGAGTTGTGACCAGTCTCTTGAGCGCCTGGGCGCTGGGGCCGACTGGGCGCGGCGATCTGATGGTTGTGCTGATGTGGCCGGCCATTTTTTCAATGGTTGCACAGATCGGGTTGCCGCAAGCGTATCGTTTCTGGGTCGCAAAACGGCCTGAGTGTGTCTCGGCGCACTTCTCGAATGCCGTGATCTACACGCTGGTGTTGGGATTGATTACTCTCGGCTTCGCTGAGTGGATAATTCCTCACCTGATCGGCGAACGCAGCCCAGAGGTACTGCGACTAACGCGGATATATTTGCTGGTAGTTCCGGTGCACATGCTTACCGACCTGTCGCGTGGCCTACTGGAAGGAGCGCGACGTTTTACCTGGGTCGGAGCATCGCGCTTAATCCTCTTCGGCGTACAATTGGCAAGTTATCTAGTCTTGTGGATGTTGGGTCGGCTAACGGTTGCGAGCGCTTCTTACACTATGCTGGCATCGGTGGCGACTTCGTTAGTCATGACCCTCATTGCTGTCTGGCGAGAACTGGGTCCGAAGTGGAATCCGAACCTGTCAGAACTAGGAACGACATTGCGTTATGGAATTCGCGATTATCCCGGCATCCTAACCGAATTCATTAATTGGCGACTCGATCTAATGATGCTCGTGGGAACGGCGTCAAGCAGTGCGCTTGGGCTTTACGTAGTGGCGCTGCGACTGGCAGACATTACCAGTACTCTCGCTGGATCAGTGGGTGATGCATTGCTACCGGAGGTAGCAGCGTCGAAAAGAGCCGACGAAGCGACGCGCGTGGTGACAAGAAGTTTACGGCTTACGGTATGCGCCCACCTGCTGATTCTTATTCCCCTCTGGATTGCAGCGCCTTACATACTTCGCTTTGCCTACGGAGAAGGGTTCGTTGCCGTTACAAATGTCTTGCGCTTGCTGATGTTCGCTTCAGTTGTCTGGAGCGCAGGCGCGATCGTCATCAGCGGATTAAACGGATTAGGACATCCGGGCCTGAGTGCCACTGCGAGGATCGCCGCAGCGATAGTTATGGTGGTAGCCCTTGTTACGCTGTTGCCATCGAGAGGCATTCAGGGCGCTGCCATCGCGTCGATTGCTGGTTACAGTGTGATGTTTCTGGTGGCGCTGTTCTGGTTACTGCACCGCCGTAAGATCACCATATGGGAATGTATGCGGCCGCGCTGGGAGGACCTCCCGGCGAGTTTCACTCCCGCTGGTCTACGCGCGCAATTCATACGACTTTCCCATCGAACGCCGCAGACCAAGAGCCAAGCCGCTGATGCATTAGTTGGGTTGGAGTAGTTCGATAGCTTTGCATCACCCAGTGCCGAAAGCTTCTCCCTACCGCAGTCCTGTTTTGTTAGGAAGCCGGCTCAGGAGTTGGGAAAGCTGGCCCCAATCAATCTTAGTGACTTCAGGGCAAGGCAAGCTTTCGGGTATGTGTGCGGCAGCAAAGCCGTTGATTGTCATGTGGAATGATTAAACTTCGTTTCATTAGCCCGCTTGTCCTCATCACAGCTCTTACCCTTCCGTGCTTCGGCTGCGCACCCCAAAGAGACTGCAAGTTTATTTTCCAATCCACTTCTAGCGATCCCATTATTCCGGAGGCTTTTGGGGTCAATATTGATTTCACCGAGCCTCGCCCTGGTGAAATGAAAATGCTTGCCGAGGCGGGCTTTCGTTGGGTGCGCATGGATCTTAAGTGGGAGGCAACTGAAAAAGAACCTGGCCGCTATGACTTCTCCACTTACGACGTACTGATTGCGTCGCTGGAGCCGTACAATATCCACGCGCTGTTTATTCTTGACTACGGGAATCCGCTCTACGATAACGGCGCACCACCTCGCACTGAGGTTACAAGACAGGCGTTCGCGCGCTGGGCAGTGGCTGCGGCTAGGCATTTCGCTGGACGTGGTGCGCTTTGGGAAGTCTACAACGAGCCGAACCACTCAATGTTCTGGCCGCCGCAACCAAACCCGCAGGAATATGTTGCGCTGGCACTTGCAGTGGGGCGAGCCTTTCGTCAGAGTGCACCTGAGGAAAAACTGATCGGTCCCGCAACCTCGGAGATCGATTTCGAGTTTCTTGAGGAGTGTTTCAAAGCCGGATTGCTTGAGTACTGGTCGGCGGTGTCTATTCACCCGTACCGGCGCACCGATCCTGAGACAGCCGCGCGAGACTATTGTCGCTTGCGAGAAATGATCAGAAGTTACGCAACTAAGAGAAGTGGGAGTGGTAACGACCAGGTTTCAGGCGCGGTACAGGGTCAGCTCAATGCAGGTACGACCGACATGAAGGAGACTCCGATAATCTCAAGTGAATGGGGTTACTCTTCAGCCTGGCCTCGCATGAGCGATCAAAAGCAAGGTCAATTGCTCGCGCGTGCCTGGCTAACCAATGTCGCCAATGGCATTTCGCTGTCGATATGGTATGACTGGCACGACGATGGTGTGGATCCGAATGAGCCGGAACATCACTTTGGCACAGTTTCCAATGCCTATCAGAAGGGTCGTGAGCCGGTTTACGATACGAAGCCCGCATACCAGGCGGCCAAGAATCTGACAACATTTTTCAACGGATACCGATTTGAAAAGCGAGTCGAAGTGGGTGCCGCCGAGGATTATCTGCTCGTCTTTCGCAAGGCCGGATCCCAAGCGGAGCCTCCCGGGAATGATAGCGGTGGTGATCGGCGTTATGCTGCCTGGACCACGACAAGTGAGGCTCATACTGTTCTTATCCCGCTTTACGCGGGCCAGTTTAAGATTATTGGGTATGATGGTCAGGATAAAGGCAGCCTGACGGCCGATCAGAAGGGTACGGCAGTAACCCTAACTAACGCGCCGGTATATTTCCGTTAGCATTGCGATTACATAACCAAGGCGCTACTTGACCTCGTTCGTCGATTCCGTCGCCAGCGGAATCTTAGGCGCTAAGGTATTCGCTGTGTATCAATGAAGCGTGATGAAGTGAGCGAAGTGCAGACGATTTCAGACCATAACCACCTTGATGAGAATGCAAACCATGTCGGTATTGGCTGGTGCGGTCTTCTCTCCTGTCGGCTGCAGCTTGCACCGGTGGAAGTGCATCTCTGGCAGGCCACACTGGATGACTGGTTAGCTGACAACGTCAGGCATCTTCTATCTGCTGACGAAATCTCTCGCGCCGATCGATTCCACTTCGCCAAGGACAGAAACCAGTTTACGGCTGCGCGGGGTTTCCTGAGAACGCTGCTCTCAGTCTATCTTGGCATCAAGCCCGATGAACTGCGGTTTTCCTATTCAGAGAAGGGAAAGCCTTCGCTTGACGAACTCCAGCGGAGCGAGATTAATTTTAATCTCGCTCACTCACAGGGCCTGGCGATCTATGCATTGTCACATGGCCGAGCAGTAGGCGTTGACCTGGAGTACGTAAGAGAAGACCTGGGGGGCGAGAAGATTGCGGAGCGCTTTTTCTCTCCTCGCGAAATCGAGATGCTTAACAGCGTACCGGTTGAACTAAGAAAGGACGCTTTCTTCAATTGCTGGACACGTAAAGAGGCTTATATCAAAGCCCGAGGCGAAGGCCTCTCGATGTCCCTTGATGGTTTCGATGTCTCGCTCGCGCCGGGCGAGACTGCCGCTTTACTCATGAATCAAAAAGAGCCCGCGGAAATCGCGCGCTGGACGATGCGATCACTTCCGGTGCCTTCCGGTTACGTTGGAGCAATGGTCGTCGAGGGACATGACTTCAAGCTGAGAACGTTCTGCTTGGAGTAGCGCTAGTGAGTGGAAGCCGTTTCAATCTGTTTGGCTTGAATCGCTGGACACAGAACGGAGATTTTTCATTTCTCATTTTTCATTTCTCATTTGTCATTGCCTGGTGAGTAAGCTCTCAAGTTCCGATCAATCGACTGCTTCAACAGCCTCTCAGGTAAGGAAGGTGGGCTTGCCCCCGCTGAGTTGATAACGCTCAATGTCGCAGGGAATGCTGCAGGTTGAAAACTCCTCTGAGAGTCGGATGTTGCCACAGTTGAGGCGGGGGCAAGCCCACCTTCCTTACCTGAGAGATTCCTGAAGTAGCCCGATTGAACCGAACTTGGGAACTACTTCGCTCTTGCGATGGCAAATGAGAAATGACAAATGAGAAATGGAAAATGTTCTGTTCCCTCCACTGCGGCATCTATCTGCGTCATTGGGTAGTTTCCGCTTGCTCTGGCATCGCTTCCGCCTCCTCTTTCTTGGCCCTCCACATCCCTGCAATCTGGTTGGCTTCTGCTAGCGTCATGTTGTCATAAATATCCGCGTTGTTCTTTATAACTCCATCTTCCAGTTCACATACTTCCCAATCTGGCGCCTCCGGGTCAGTGCCCGCGCGCCCGGGCTTCACGCGTACTTGGAATGAAATCTCCGGTTCTTTATTTTGATTCTCCATCGGTTGATTCCTTTGCGCTTCTTTTAGTCTGAGCGAGCCAAATCTACCATAACTTCGCAATTCAGTCCCACTCGTCTCTTAGTGCTGGGACCGCGGCCGCCTCGCCCCTCATAACTGGGACCGCGGGCGTCTCGCCTGCAATGAGCGCGAAGCGCGAACAAAGGGGTCGAGTTGAGCGTTGTGCGAGATCGATCGCACTTAACGGTGCTCGGGCGGGCGAGACGGCCGCGGTCCCAGCAATAAGTTGAGTGGCAAATTTATTTTGATTATCGTAAACCCTCAGTTAGCATAGCGCGCGGAAATCACAGCCTGAACTCGACTAAATATCAAATCATGTGTACCGACAGAAGAGACTTCTTGCGGCTGTCTGCTGGCCTTGCAGGCACAGCTTTTCTCAACACAACCGCAGCGATGGGCTTTAGAAACCATCCGGAACCTTTGCAACAACGCGACGTCCCTGAATCGATTCGCAAGTTGCGAAAAATGACTGACGGCGTTGCGCCGATCTCCCTTGACGAGCGACGCGCCCGGATCGAAAAGGCGCGACGACTGATGCGTGAAAATAAAATCGACGCCATCTATGTCGAACCCGGCTCGAGCATGTTCTATTACACAGGCATGCGGTGGGCTACGAGTGAGCGTATGTTTGCGCTGGTGATCCCTGCTCGCGGCGATATCGCCTGGGTTTGTCCCAAGTTTGAGGAAGAACGAGCACGGGAGTTGATCGTGATCGGCAACGACGTTCGCACCTGGGAAGAAGACGAGAGTCCTTACCAGCGTGTCGCTGAGATCTTTCGTGATCGAGGAGTGCGCGCCGGCCGAGTCGGAATTGAAGAACGGGTTCGATTCTTCCTTTTCGACGGCATCCGCAAAGCCGCGCCGGCACTGCAATTCGTTAGCGCAACTCCGGTAACCGCTGGTGGTCGCATGTTTAAATCTGCGGCGGAAATCGCGCTTATGCAGCGCGCAAACGACATAACGATAGTCGCTTACAAGGCGGCCATCGACAATGCGCGCGATGGTATGACGCAGGACGAGTTTGCCGGTAATTGTTCCGCTGCCTTTCGTGCGCTCGGAGTGCAGGGCGGAATCTTTTGTAGCTTTGGCAAGTACACCGCATTTCCGCATGGCAGTAGCACGCCGCAGAAACTAAAAGAAGGTGATGTTGTTTTGATGGATGGCGGCTGTAGCGTTGAAGGCTACCAGTCGGATATCACCCGCACCTTCGTCTTCGGCAAGCCAACGCAGCGGCAGCGAGATATCTGGAACCTTGAGCGGAAATCGCAGGATGCTGGTTTCGCGGCCGCTAAAGTCGGAGCGCCGTGTGAAGCAGTTGATGCGGCAGCGCGCAAAGTACTTACCGACGCCGGCTTCGGTCCAGACTACAAAGTGCCTGGTTTGCCTCATCGCACGGGACATGGCATTGGCCTCGACGGTCATGAATGGACAAATTTTGTGCGTGGCAACAAGACCCCGATTCAGCCTGGCATGTGCTTCAGTGACGAACCAACAATCGTGATCTATGGTGAGTTTGGAATCCGACTGGAAGACTGCCTGTACATTACTCCCGATGGACCCAGGTTTTTCACGAAACAGAGTCCATCCATTGAAGAACCGTTTGGCTGAGAACGACGCTTTGGATCAATTGCTACAATGCCTACAATGACCGAGACCTGTTCACATCTTGATCAGATTCGACCCGTGACACCGAGCGCCAAGGGCTGTGAAGATTGTCTTCGGATCGGCGGCGTGTGGGTGCACCTGCGGCTCTGCTTGACCTGCGGACACGTTGGTTGCTGCGACTCATCTCCCAACAAGCACGCGACGAAGCACTTCCATGCAACCAAACATCCGATCATAAAATCGTTTCAGCCCGGCGAAGATTGGGGCTGGTGCTACCTCGACGAACTAATGTTTGACGAGCTTTGACGCGGCGTTTCCAGACTCGTCCAGCAACTCCTTCAAATAGTCTTTCCAGATTGCCGGCAAGGTGTGCGTGCCGTGGCCGCGCGTCTGGTCCGTGATGGGAAGCAGGATGAAACGTCCTCGCTTGACGCGTCTAATCTCTTTCTCAATCAAACCCAGCTCAGGAGGATTGATTACATCATCGGCCGAATTGATTGCCAGCAATGGTGCTTTGATTTTTTCCAGTTCCGTCGACGGATCGTAATCACGCGAAGAGTCGAGTTGATACAGCAGATCGTTGGCATCCAGCCTGGCGATCGCAGTCTTTAAGCGATCTTCATAAAATTTGTCGGCCGCAGCGCGCGTGGGCGCCAGCTTCTGCCATTGCAAAGGCGCGCTGCCTACTAATAAAAGCAGATTCTCGGCGGCGGTTAAGGCTCGCACTGGCTGCGTCTTGTATTCGCCGCCAAGCCAATCGGGATCGTTTCGGATTGCATCCATTGCCATGCGACGCCAGATGCGATTGCGACCCGCGATTGCGACGGGCAAACTCGCCAGAGGCATCAGCGCGTCCATGAAATCCGGATAGGTTTCGCCCCACACCCACGTCTGCATCCCTCCCATAGATGTACCCATCACCAGCCGGAGGTGATTCACGCCCAGCTTTTTTGTCAGCAGTTCATGCTGCGCTGCAACCATGTCGTCGTAAGTGTAATGGGGAAAGCGCCCGTGCAAGCCATCGCTCGGTTTGCTCGAACCACCATGGCCGATGCCGTCGGGAAGAATGATGAAGTAGCGCGTGGCATCCAGAAGCTGTCCTGTACCAAAGAGGACATTGGCAAACTGTGGCGAGAGAAATTGTGTGCCCGCGCCACCAGTGCCATGTCCAATCAGCACGGCGTTGCGCACAACGCCTGAGGAGTCCGTCTTTGGGGAACCGAGAGTCCGGTAATGAATCTTCAGCTCCGGCAAAACCTCTCCACTGCGAAAATGGAAGTTTGGAATGACGAAGTCGCCTTCGACCGGGACGGGATAGTTTCTTTCTGTAGTTGCCGCGCCCGGCGATTGCCCCAATGCGGCACCGGAAATGATGGCGATCAGGAGAACTGGAAGCAGAGCTGTTCGCATTGATTACTCCTTTGGGCAATAGAGCTTACGCTAGTTATATGGATAGGTTATTCATCAGCGATGCGATTGCAAGGCCTGAGGGTCGATAGGAAAAGCGAGCCAAATTGCCTAATGTTATCCTGTTTCTGTCTGCGTAATCAGTGAATTGATCTCGTTCATCTCTTCAAGCCTCAATTCACCAGACGCTCGAATGTCAGCTTTCAAAACCTTCTCCATCTGTTTTAACGCGTACTTATTTTCCTCCATCGTCTTAGACACGACGCAGTCCTCTGGCACGAAGAGCTTGAAATCGCGCATGTAAGCATCGTTAGCAGTAAAGAGAACGCAGTTGTTTCCGGCGATACCAGCCAGGATCAGCCGCCGGGAGCCGACGTGTTGAAGTACGAGTTCGAGACTGGTGCAGTAGAAACCAGAGTGCTTGGGTTTTAGGACGAAGTAATCATTGTCGTCCGGCAGTACCAGTTTGACAAAAGGCTCACCGCGGACTCCATCTTCAAGACAATGAGAGACGATTTGATTCAGATCCGATCGCCACCTGCCGAAATTATCGTTGACGTAAATAGCCGGGATACCAGCCTGCTTCGCTCTTGCCTTCAAATTCGCAATCTGTTTGCCGACCGGCAAGGCAAGCTTCAACAGCGCCGCGCCGTTTTCAAACTCAAAGTCGTTGATAACATCAATCAATAACAAAGCCGCGCCGGCCTCGTCCGGTACATTGCCGTGAAGATCTTTGCTTTTGGTTGGCATCGTTGTTTCGTTTGGTTAACCTTAGTGCGTTGCGCTCGGGCTTAAATCACCACCGACAAATGGTAAATGAAAAATGAGAAATGGAAAATCTCTCTAACTCCTCGCACAAATTTGTCCTTTGTTGTTGCGGGTCGCCTGAATCTTCCAGCAACCTGGTCAGAAAGCCCATCGTCCCCACACAAACAAGCTAGCGAAGAACGAGAGGTAAAGGAGTGACCAGAACGTTATTACTGCCAGCCAGACTCGTCGCGCCGCAAGCATGGAAAAAAGAATATAGATAGGAAACATTGTTAACGTGTAACGCGGCACACTAAGGACAAAACTTGTAGAAACGAATAACAGCCAGTTGCCGGTCATCCATACACTATATGCAGGACGCAGCTTGAGCCAGCTCACTACCGTGCAAACAAGCCCGAGCACTATGAATAGCAGTTCCTGCGTGCCAATCATTTCTGCTTCTCCAGCATTCCGACTCAACGCACCGATAGAGCTATTGATACCGATCCATGGTGGCGAGAGCGACTTACTAAAGAACTGCTGCATGAGCGAGGTAAAGGCAAACGGATCGCCGGTTACATGCCTATTAAGCAGCAGGTAGCCGCCGAACCCGAGGCCGGTCAGGCCGATGCATAACCATCCCCATTGCCAGCGACGCGTGGTCGAGTATTGATGAGCTGCCTCGACCATAAGCACTGGCACCAACACAAGGCCATTCGCCCGCGTGAGACATGTGAACGCCCCAAACAATCCAGCCAGGAACCAGCGTTGCTTGCGGGCAGCATAAAAGCAGCTCAGTGCCAGCATGAGAAACAGGCTTTCGGTGTAGCCGATGTGTAAAAAGTAGCTGGTCGGAAATATGAATAGGAACCAGACTGCGCGCTGGGCCAATTGCCTGGAGTAGTCAAGCTCGACTAGTCGCAGCAGCACAATCGCTGTAACCAGCGATGCCACGGTAGATACCATGAAGGCACTTACTAAATAGTCGCGAGTGATAAACGCGAATAGCCGCACGGTCCAGGGGTAAAGTGGATAGAAAACCAATAGCGGCTGCAACTCACCGGTGGCGCTGTAGCCAAACTGGGCCAACTTTTGGTAGTTGAGAGCGTCCCAACGATTCCAAATCTCTAACCAGCCACGTCCTCCCACGACGCGCTGATTCTGCAGCACCTGGTAGCTTTGCACCGCGAACAGAAAGAGTAGCGCCTTGATGCACAGGATGATCGCGATCATTCGCAATTCATGACGCCGTAGCCCCCATAGCTTTGGCTCCGCAAGCTCGGTGTCAGGCGGGGCGTTGTTCTTGTTCTCGTCCATGTTAATTTGAGCTTGAGAACGTAGATCAGGCAAGAAGAACTTGCAACAGAAAACAGAGAGGAGAAGGCAGAAGGCAGAAGGCAGAGGTTCTGCTTATTCCTCTCGCGCTTTGCTATCCTGATTACGCAATGGCATCGATCAGCGAAACCTGGGGAACGGAGCCGGAAGAACGATGCCTCGCCTTTCCCTGTGACAAACTCATCACACAAGCGGACGCATCGCTCTATCGCGGCGTCACGATCAAGGCCTCTCCGGAAACGGTTTTCCGCTGGCTGTGTCAAATGCGCGCAGCGCCTTACAGCTACGATTGGATTGACAACTTTGGCCGTCAGAGTCCACGCGAGTTGACCCACGATCTCGAAAGGCTCGCTATTGGTCAGGAGATGATGCGCATCTTCAACCTTGTCGCATTCGAGCTGGGTCGCCACCTGACGCTCCGTTTAAAACCCGGATCCGGCGCCGTACGAACTTTTGGCGACATCGCTGTGAGCTACGTGATTCTTCCAACTGCGGAAGATTGCTGTCGTCTGGTTGTAAAGTTACTTGTCAGGTACCCGCGTGGAATCAAGGGAAAGTTCATACGAGCGTTGCTGCCGTGGGGAGACTTGATAATGATGCGCCGCCAATTATTGAACTTTAAACAACTGGCCGAGGGAAGCGTTTAATAGAGCTTTGTGTAGCGGTCCTTGAGATTGGCCTGGGATCTCCATCATCGCCCGGCAGCGACGCCGGAATGCCATGGACTTCTCGTCCTTTGCGCAGCGCGTATTTTAGGGTCTTTATCGTGCCGCCACCCTTACCTGACCAAAAGCCGAATACGATTCCTGACAGATCAACCAGGTAGCGATTTCTAAAGGCGTATGCGCTCTTGCGCCGCGGAAGTTGCAACTCCACGACGCGATCAATCTCGTCAAACCAGGGCTGTGCCCACCCAGGCTGCTTCGCGCGCGTATAAGGAACCACCGCCCAGCACACCTCATTGTGTTCCGCCAGCCACTCCATTGCCCACTGGTCTACGCCGCGGGCGCCTCCGAGCATCCAGGTGCGACCTTGATTCAAGAATGACGAAAGATGAATCTCAAAAAGGGTGCGCGCCGTTTCGCGATCAAGGTCGCGCGAACCAGCGATAGTTATCGAACTATTCAAGACCATGAATTTATTTCGAACGATCCGTTTTTCAAAAATG
>DATBRN010000049.1:0-18113 GCA_036560225.1 Pyrinomonadaceae bacterium
GACAAACTCAACCGCGCAGGTATCTTTGATCCGGCCCTTGCAGCGGCTGGCAAAAACCCATTCCTGATACCTGAGGCGGTTAATTTGGGCGGCTTCAGGGGTACGCCCGGGGTCCGTAACTGTGCCTTGATCCGGTGCCGCGACGACAACAATTTCGCGCCTCGGGTTGGATTTGCCTGGGACATCAACGGCGATCAGAAGACTGTTCTGCGCGGTGGCTATGGTATTTACTACCAGCGCCTCTCCAACCAAAACATTCTGCAGAACTCACTGGCAGCGCCGTTCACGGTGCAGCCGCTTGAGAGTCGCGCCGTTCCGATTACACTGCAACTGGCCAATCCACTGGCCGGTCAGCCACCACCGTCGATCGTGGCTACGGCATTTATTCCACAGGCAACCCGCTTCGTGGGATTGTTCAATTCAAGCACGGGCGCAATATCAACCAATCCAGCTGATATAAACAACCCACTCTTTAAGCCGATTTTCGTCAATGAGTCCGGGCAGCGCTGCTTGAACTATGCCAGCCATATTGCCGCTGTCGATACTGCGACCGGTGCGACAAACTGCTCGATCAATCTGGCGTCGTTTACCAGTGCGCCGCGTGATGCCTTCACGCCTTACACTCAACAATGGAACTTCACCGTTCAGCGTGAATTAAAGGGTGGTTGGGCACTCGAGACGGGCTACGTCGGGTCACACTTCCTTGGCGGAATCGGTATCTGGGATCCGTTTATCGCTACGCTCGCGAGCCCTACTGCTCCGATTGTTGTTCGTGACGCGAATGGCGTCACCTACAACATCACAACAAACACCGTCAACAACGAGGAACTGCGACACCAAATCATTGGTCTCTCGCGAAAGCGAGGATCGCGCTATTCCGGCAATATCGGATTTGCTAACTACAGTTCCTGGCAAACCACGCTGTCGCGCCGGCTGCATCGCGGTCTCTATTTCCAGGGTGCTTACACCTACTCGAAGACCGAAGACAACGTCAGCGGCTCTCTGAGTACTGACGAGCTAAATGCAACCCGCGCCGGCCAGAATGGCGGCAACATCTATAACGATCAGTCTAACCCCGCACAGAATAAAGCGCGTGGCGACTTTGATCGTCCGCATCGCCTGGTCGTAAGTTACTCTTACGATATTCCGGTGAGGAAGGACAGCTTCATGGACAATCCAGTTCTTAGGGGTTGGACTGTAAGCGGGATCGTTACCTATCAAAAGGGCTTGCCGTTCTCAGTGACGGACAGCACTACTGGTGGCTTGTTTGGTACCACCAACCTCGGTACGGCGCAGTTCCTCTGCGGCAGGATTGCTGAGGCATACACTCGCGGAACTACCCAACAGCGTATCGACCACTTCCTCCGAACGGAGTGCTTCGGTCTCGCGCCAAATCTTCCAAATAGCGCCGGCGCGCAAACTACTGGATGGGGTACCACGCCACGTAACGCGTTCCGCGCTCCTTATCAACAAAACTGGGACATCTCACTTCAGAAGGCCTTCACTCTGGGCGAATCGCATACGTTCCAGTTTCGGATGGACACCTTCAATGTATTCAACCACAAGATCTTTACTACTCCGTCGTCCGTGAACATCGCTACACCCGCAACCTTTACACAGATTACGGGAACCGCTGTTCCGGCTCGGCTGATTCAGTTTGGATTGAAGTATTCCCACTAACGCAAGTCCCGGAAAACTAACTTTGCCGAGCGGACTATGATCCGCCCGGCAAAGTTTTTGCGGAAATCCGCTTTTTGCAGTAGCCTCTATTCTCAAACAAGATCGCTCCAGATTTTTGGGCAAACAAAGTGCTACGCTTTCATCGCTACCCTCTGGCCGTCATCTTTGCGCTGACGATCAGCTCGCCGCTCTTGGCCCAACGAGAGCGCGATACCTACTCCAACGCCTCGGCGACTTCGTTGGAAATTGTAGGTCAGGTGCGCGCGACCGAGACCGGCCTGCCAGCCGGTCGTGTACCGATCAGGCTCGAGCGGTTTGGCGGCGGCCTGGTTGATCAGATTGATACTGACAGTACAGGCCGCTTTCGCTTCGCCAATCTGCAACGTGGGTACTACCGCGTAATTCTTAGCGTACCCGGTTATCAGCCGAAGCAACAGGATGCCGATCTCCAGGTCGTCTTTCGCGCTTACCTCGTTTTTGAATTGAGTCCAGAAAAGACAGGCCCGATGGCTTTGGTTGACGTTGTTGACGCTCGGGCGCCAGCCGAGGCTCGCGAAGCATTGCTTCGCGGTCGTGCAGCGCTGAGCAAGAAGAGTTACGAAGAGTCAATTACACATCTGCAAAAAGCGATCGCTGTTTATCCGGAGTTTTATGAAGCCCACCTCCTCCTCGGTACGGCTTGGATGGATTCGCGGGAATGGCAGAAAGCTGAAGTAGCCTTTCAACGAGCACTGGAGCTGAAGGCCAATAGTTCAGCAGCTATCCTTGCTCTGGGTGAAGTCTACTGGCGTCAGAAGCGCTACGATGAAGCCGAAAAATCTTTGCTGGCCGGTCTCAAGCTCGACGACAAATCATGGCACGGCTACTTTACCCTGGCGCGTCTCTATTGGGACCTTGGTAATGTTGCTAAGTCGGGCCCGGCTCTTGGCCGCAGTCTGCAATTGAAGCCTGATTTTGCGCCAGCCCACCTGCTCGCGGGCAATATTCTGCTAAAGGTCAACCAGCAGGAGCGCGCGCTTGCCGAATACCAGGAGTATTTGCGGCTGGAGCCGAAAGGTGAGTTCGCTGTTCAAGCGCGCGAGCTGGTTCAGAAACTAACCAAGGCGATTGCCGAAAACAAGAAATAGTTTTGAGAATAAGAAAAGCCTTAACCGAAGAAGCCGGCGCACTCACCACGATTGCTCTCGAAGCCAAACGACACTGGGGCTATCCGGAACACTGGATCCAACACTGGCAAGACGACCTCACCATCTCGCCCGAATTCATAAACGCCAATCCCGTCTACGTTGCTGAACGCGAAGGCGACCTGCTGGGCTTTTACGCATTAATAATCCGGAAGGACAAAGCTGAACTCGATCACATGTGGGTAGCACCGGCGCACATCGGCACCGGCGTTGGCAAGGAACTGTTCATTCACGCCATGCAAACCGCCGCCGGAGAAGATGTTTCATCCGTCGAGATCCTTGCAGACCCAAACGCCGAAGGCTTTTATCGAAAGATGGGGGCACACCAAATCGGCCAAACCGTTTCTGAAATTGATGGCCAGCCGCGAACATTGCCCCGCCTCACCATCGATCCCAAGTCTACTTGATTCCCAAGTGGCCCATCGATCAAAACTGAAGTCAGGGCTGACTTCATTCAACTGTTGAGTGGCAATCAGACAGCGGGGGCAAGCCCACCTTCCCTACCTGAGAGATTTTCTGATCGAGTTCTGATCTAATCTTGAGAGCCCTTCAAGCATCGATTACAACTCAACCGCGGTCAGCTCAGGGTTAGGAAGGTGGGCTTGCCCCCGCTCTTGGTCTAAGGCACGAATCTTTGCCGGTACTCGCCTGATGTAATAAACGCCTTCACCATCTCCGCCTGAACGAAGTTGCCGTTGAATTGGTTCAACTTATTAAGCCAGAAATTGTAACCATCGAAGTTCAATCCAATCTCAGGGGGATCGTTTGGATTTCTTCTCAAGTAACCGAAGTATTGCATCAACACGAACGCGCGGTTGAACTCCTGGTTGCCGAGTATTGAGTTCTCAGCCACGCGCCGCAACGCGCGACCTCGCGCTGCAGCGTCAGTCGTGTTGCCTGCTCCGCCAAATTCATTGATGGCGGCGTCTCGCTCTGCTGCCGGAGGCGACGCTACACCGGCATTTGCGTAGAGCGCATCGACAAACTGCGCCGGCGTTAGCGAGGTTGCGTAGGCCGCGGTGAATCGCGAGCGCGTGACAAAAGCCGCAGCAAAAGCTTGCTTGTTGCTTTCGAGCTTCGCCTGCCAGGCCCCGACGCCGACGATGACGTCCTGTCCGATTTGTTGGGTGTCGGGCAGAAACTCATTGAATCTTACAGGCACCGGCGCACCGGGAATGTTGTCATAAGCCGCCTTGTAGAACCTGTAAACGAGATAACCCGTTTCCTGAAACTCGATCGATAGGAAGAAAGCTGCAGAAACGTTAATGCGCTTCACCTGAATGCACTGGGTGTCTGTCCCGCAGGAAGTTATTTCATTCACCCAAAACGCCAGACCACTCGCATCAGGTTCGCGGTTCAGAAAATCGCGGTAGTGCTGAGTAACGAAGAATTGTGGATCATCGATTCTGTTCGGCGGCAGCGCGCCAAACGCGAGCCCGCTCAAAGCCAGGTTTACTGAATCATCCGCAGTGGTGAAGATCGAGCCGTCACTTAAAAAGCCATCCTGGAATCTATCAGGAAAACCATCGATGCGAGGAGTCCCACGATTGCCCCCAGTGCCATCCGCCGGTCCCGCAGCGTCTTCGATGACATAAACATTACCTGGTCCATCTACGATGAGTCCGTGCAGAAGTAGATTGTTGTCAATGGAGAGACCTTCAACGCAGACCTCGTCTCGATCGGCACGCCCATCAGCGTTGTCGTCATAAAGCGCGAGCATGACCGTGTCGTTACCGGCGGAATATGAAAACACCACGCCGCGTGAATTGGCCGCGACATCCAAAGGCGCATCATTTGAAAAGCGATACGAGTAATAAGGCGTGGTGGAAAGCGTGTCGGGCATGCCGTCGTCATCTGTGTCGCGAATAATCCTTAGCTCGTCGGAGTGGAAATCGGCGATCAGTAGATCGTTATTCGGCAACAACGTGAGTGCGTTTGCGTTGAAGAGACGATTATCACCGACCCGCACGAGTTCGCGAGTGCGCGAATTGTCAAAACCTCCTGTGTTGGGATCGCGCACCAGCAATATGACTCCCGGCGAAGGCTCGTTATTCGGATCGTTTGGATTCGACTCATTGAAGAAACCACTGGATGAGATTATGACAAACTCGCGTCCCGCTCTCGATACGCCTGTGACGACCGCCGCTGCAGAACGCAAGCCGAAATCGGTGCGAAGGTTGAAAGTGGTCGAACTGTCGATGCGGTAGTCCCCGTTTGTATCCAGCGCCACTACCAGCACGCCGATGAGCGTGTTGTTGAGGGTTGCGGAAAAGACTTCGTACCTTGCGCCCGATCGGCCCACCGCAATGTCGAAAGAGCCGCCCGCTGAATCGAACGTCGTCCTTTCATCGGCAACGAGGTCACCATTGCGGTCGACGAACTGCTCGTCTGTACCAGCCGACGAGCTCAGGCTCAACTGCGAAGTATGCAGAATCTGAGTTAACGGTGTTCCCGGCGCAATGGCGGACGTGGCTAGTGGATTGAGTGCCGCGGAAGGACGAGGTACGGAACGCGAGGACAATCCATCGTGACGTGTCCCTGCGGACGAACTTGGCCGGATTCCTTTTGCCACTCCAGCTTGCGCTGGAATGTAACCGTTGATTCTGCCTTTGCCGCTGAAAGAAGACGGCTGGGTCACAAGCGCGCGTTGAAGATCGGGCCTGAGATCAGAATCTATTGTCTGCGCACTTATGGCAACGGAAACTGCAAACACATACGCAACTATCCCGACGACGGGCAATAAGCGTCCGGTGAAATTTTTGTTATCAGCAAATACCTTTACGACTTCCATCGCAACCCCTTTTTTCGTCTCTCTTCACTTGATTCTCTTTTCGTCGCGTTCCATTTTTTGCCGCAGGTTCTTTGCCAGGTGCTCAGCTGTGCTCTTGTTGCCGTTGAGGGAGTCAACCTTGTAAGACGCCACGGCAAACGCGACGACGCCGGTGCGAAGATTTGCCATCTGTATGCTGGCTTCTGCTTCAGGAAGCCCGCTTCCAAAGATGATCTTTGCCCAGCCGGCTTTCTCGGCCTGCGCAAATCCGCTGATTTCAAAATCTGCTTTTGACCTGTCGGCGATGACAATTAGATTCACCCGTTTCTTCTGGAACGCTGCGACGAGATTGTTTTCAAAGCCCGGTAGTCCGTTGATGTCGGCGACATAGACTTTCGATCCGCCGGGAATGTAGGTCGGATCAGTAACCTTTCTCACGAGAGACTGATCACTTGATAACGAGGCATTGATTAGACGCGCGCTTTCCTGGGCGTGCGACATACACGCAAACAGGACTATCGAAAGAAACAGCGTAATCATTCTTTGTATCTTCATTTGTTCTCCTTCAATCGATGACAACCGTGACCGTTTTTTGCTCCTCACCTTGTGTGGGAGGGGTTGGGATCGAGCGATCTGCCTTCTTCTCCCAGCCCCCCACTGATGAACGGCCCGTACGTATTGAGCACCAGGTGTGCAGTTACCGCGGGTCTTTTATCTTGGCTGGAGCGTGGTCCTCAGAGCCTCGCGACGGCGATTCACTGCGCGACGGCGACTCGCTGTGCGACGGCGACTCACTTCGCGAAGGTGACTCACTATGCGACGGTGACTCGCTGCGCGATGGTGATTCACTGCGCGATGGTGATTCACTGCGCGATGGTGACTCGCTGCGCGACGGTGACTCGTGGCGCGGAGGTGGATCACTTCGCGACGGTGACTCGTGGCGCGCAGGTGGATCATTCCGCGGTGGTGGATCATTCCGCGGTGGCGGATCGTTGCGCGGCGGTGGATCGTTGCGCGGTGGTGGATCGTTGCGCGGTGGTGGATCGTTGCGCGGTGGCGGATCGTACCGCGGTGCCTCTCGGCGCTCCGGCGCTTCCGAACGTGGCGGAGCTTCAGGTCGTTCCTGACGCTCGGGTCTCTCCACCCTTGCGGGTGGTGTGCTGGTCTCCGGTCGAGCCGGTTGGTCCAGTCGATCATCCCGCTCGCGTGTTGGCCTGTCCTGTCGCTCAGGTCTGGCCGAACGCTCCCCTGGCGAACGCTCTTCACTTGTTGGCGGCCTCACCGGTGCTCGCACGGGCGCTCGCTCCGGTTCGTTTGATTCCGGTCTCGCAGGCACATCCTCTCTTGGACGGGCCCGCTCAGGCAGCGCTGGACGGTCAGTGGATTCAGGGACACGATTTGCATCGCGGCCGCCATCACTACGAGGGTTGAGTTGCGTATCCGTCTCGCGTGCCGGGCGTGCAGGCCGTGTCACTGCGCCAGTGGGGCGCGTTTCAATTGCTCCTGTGTCACTACCCGTTGGAACTTGCAGCGCTGGACGCTCAGCAATTCCTTCGCGTCCGTTGAGGATTCGGGTGCGACGCAGCTCGTTATCGAGTGCAACTCCGGGGCTTCTGGTGGCCGCACCCGTTGGTCTGTCGGTGAGATCTCTGGGAGGAGCAACCGTGGCGGGCCGCGCGATGATAATGCGTTCTCTTCGGTCGCCGGTGCTTCCGACATCGCCAGGCACATGAGCGGGCCGAACAGGCAAATCTGTACGCAGCGGTTCCGCATTAATCGCTCGTCGTGCGAGCGCTTGATCCGCTGGTCGGGTTCTGGCGTCGGCAGCACCGAATTGTCCCGCCGGCAACGTGGTCACCGCGCGGTAAAGGGCTGGATTAACTCGCTGTAGCCGGGCGATCTCATCCGATCGCAGCGGCCGCAAGCGATCAGAGCCGCCGCCGAAGTATCGTGAACGCGGGTCACGTTGATGATAGTGCAGCGGGTACCAGCAAATGTTGTTGCCAAACGAAATGTGAAACGCTACCAGCGCGGGCCGCCACCAGCTGCGATGCCGGTAGTACCTGCTTCGCGGACACCACGCCCAGTAGTTGTTGTAGTAGACCCAGCGACCATAGTGATACGGGGCCCAACCCCAGGGTTCGAAGCCCACCCAGGTCCAGCCATAAGGATAAACCCAGCACCAACTCCCGTAACGATAGGGCGCCCAGTTGTAGTAGTTATTGATTACAGTTGTATGCGGCCGCCAGATCCAGCCGTAGTCGTCCACGTAGGCCCAGCTGCCATAGGCATCGAGGTCTTCGGCGCCCCAAACATAATTGTCATAGTACTGAACGTCATAATGAAGACGCTGGGCCAGGTAGCGTTCGCGATCGTCCACCCAGTTGTCCCAGGAGTCAGACACATTCGCCGCGACGAATTCCCAGTCACCCGCATTCGCGCCTTCAGCCACAAGTTCAGCGGTGCGCCCATCTCGCAAAACAAACCCGGATGTTTCGGAGTAGATACGCGCGCGTCCACCGTCGCGGGCGCTCAGGCGCACTCGGCCTTCGCGCGAGACGTCGATGCGATAGAGGCCTTTCTGTTCCGCGGCGAGCGTCGTATTCGGCGCGTCAACCTCGAAATATTCGTGATCGCGATCAAACCTTGCCAGGCGTACCGACGCCGTGCCTTCAACTACGCTCAGCGCTACACCCTCGTTGCGCAAGGTGACGATCTTCAAAACGGAGTTTGCCCCAAGCCGCACGAAGTTTCGAGCATCGATCTGAATCTCGAGGCGCGAATCGCGATCAGTCGCCACGGTGTCGCCCTCGACAAGAGGGAAATTAAGCCGCGCACGCTCCCAGTCGGTGTTCCCGCTGCGCTTGAGATTTACCTCACCGGTAATCAGACTAATGCGCACTACGCGCGCCTTAACGTCGTAATCCTCGCCATCGTCAGCATCATCTGCGGCGCGCGCGACAATGGTGGTAGTTAAGAAAGTCAGGAAGAGAAAAAGAATCGAAGAGAGAGGTAGGCCGAAACGCCATGTTGCTTGCCGGGTAGAACGCATAGCTACGCTCCTTTTTTATTCAACTGTTGACTCGGACCGTCATACGCGCACCATCGTTCTGGAGGGCGAGCGCGCGTTGGCGAAGAGTTAAGTCCTCAGGTTGGAAGACCGAATCTCTCCTCTAAACGATTCGTTTTGCTAAGGGCTTAACTTGCTGATTTGGCAAGAGCAAGGCGCATGCCCGTGAGGGTTTCCGATCAGAAATGTTGGAAGTCGAGCGATAGAAACTAGAAGAATATGTGGTCTTGATTCTTCTCAATGAGAGCTTGAGGTCTATCAAGGACCTTAAAACTCTGGCATTTCAGTTCTAAGACGCGCAGAGTTCGCAGAGTTCGCGTGTGGGCGGAAACGAAGTGCGCCTCAGACTATTTTGAATCATCGGAGACAACTTCTCCTTCGCGTCTGCGCGGCGACCACCGCATCTACTGGTCAATTGAAACTGAAATAACACAGATGGATTTGGTGCTGCAAAAACTTTGCCCGAGAAGGTGCAGGATTGGCACTATATGGTGCGCGTGTTAACAGGTTAGAGCTGTAGTGTCATGAAGTCAGTACGACCTCGCGGTAGCGGGTGGGTTCTGGATGAAGAAGCTAAGGCTGAAGTGACCGTTCAACCTTCAAAGCCAACTCAAGATCGAATGGCGAGCGAAGACCATCAAGGCGAGTTTGACGTCATAGTGATCGGGGCTGGAATTAATGGCGCCGGTATCGCACGCGATGCGGCAATGCGTGGACTTAAGGTATTGGTCCTGGACAAGGGGGATATCGGCGGCGGCACCTCAAGCTGGTCGACGCGGTTGATTCATGGCGGCTTGCGCTATCTCGAACATGGCGAGTTTGGACTGGTGCGCGAGTCTCTCCGTGAAAGAGCGTGCCTGATGCAGATTGCCCCGCACTTGGTCCGTCCGATCCCACTTCTAGTGCCAATCTACAAACATGCGCGTCGCGGTCGCTGGACGATTCGAGCCGGGCTGATTGCTTACGACGCCTTGTCGTTTGATAAACCACTTCCACGTCACAAGATGCTTTCAGCGAACCAAACCTCCGCGCACGCGCCGGGGCTCAATAGCGAAGGCTTGCTCGGCGCGGCACTCTTTTCTGACGCGCAGGTAACGTTTGCCGAGCGACTTGTTTTGGAGAACACTCTTTCCGCTATCGAACACGGAGCCACCGTAATTACTTATGGATATGTCAACAGATTGCCAGTGGAAGATGGACAGGTTCGTGGTGTTGAGTTCACCCAGATGCAAAATCCATGGTCCAATAGACAAGGTCAATTCGCCTCTGGGAACGCGGGAGTCTCGCCCGCTTGTTGGAGTAACTCGGCCTCAATGGACAGTTTAGACCGTCAATCTGTAGCTGCACGCGTTGTAGTCAACGCGGCGGGCCCATGGGTTGACCAGGTGCTGGAACAAGGCGCTGGAGACTCACCGCGTTTAATTGGCGGCACGAAAGGCAGCCACATCATCGTTGCTCCATTCGCCGGCGCCCCTAAGAGTGCGATCTATGTCGAAGCTGAAACTGACGCCCGACCGTTCTTCATCATTCCCTGGAATGGAAACTATCTAATCGGCACCACCGACATTCGCTACAGTGGCGACCTCGATCATGTCCAGATCGATAGTGAAGAGATCAACTATCTTCTTCGTGAAACTAATCGAGTAATTCCGAAAGCACAGCTAACTCGCGAGAGCATCCTCTACACCTACTCCGGAGTAAGACCACTGCCGTTTACTGGTGACGAAGATGAACAGAGCATTACACGAAAGCACTTCATTCGCCGCCATCCGCGGGTCGAAAACTTGTTTTCGATAGTTGGCGGTAAGTTAACTACGTATCGCAGTCTCGCTGAGCAAACCGTCGATCTGATTATCCGGAAGCTGCAGCGGGAATCGAAAAAGTGCACGACTGATCGCGAGCCACTACCCGGCGCTGCCACTCCCGACTTCGAAGCCTTTTGCAGCGACTTCAAACGGCGTTGCGGATTATCTGAAACGATCAGCGATCGTTTGTTGCGCATCTACGGAACTCGCTCCTCAGCGATTCTCAATCTTATTGGCGAAAATCCATCGCTCGCAGAAGAGTTTGATTCCGAGACTGGTGTAGTCGCAGCCGAAGTGATTTTTTCATTCAAGCATGAGTTGGCGCAGACGCTCGGGGATTGTCTGTTGCGACGAACTATGGTTGGTTTGAATTCGAGCTGTGGTCTGGATGCGGCCGACGCCGCGGGGCGAATCGCGCAGACGCATCTCGGATGGTCCAATAGCCGCGTGCAAGAGGAACTTGCAGCATACAAAAAGTACATCGCCCGCTTTCTTGGACCCGTTCCACTGGGACCGCGGGCGTCTCGCCCGCAATGAGCGCGCACCGCGAACAACCGATGGGCTTGCGCCTGGCCTATGGGCCCAAGCAGCGTGCGTCCGGCATGAGACCGCGGTCCGAGTCTTGCCCTTTGCTCTTGCAAGCAGACTTGAATTAGTGGGTTGTTCGCGCTGCGCGCTCAGTGCGGGCGAGACGCCCGCGGTCCCAGTGTATGCGGGTCCAGCGTGTGCGTGGCGCACTCTTACGTTGGGGAATCTAGCGTCTGAGCAGGATTAGTATGCCAGCGGCGATCGCGAGCACGGCCAGGCCGGTTGTGACAGTTGAAGACAGCCTTAGGTTGAGCAACGGCAACAGTCCTGTAAGTATCAACCAGAGGCCGAGCAAAATCATTCCCAGATTTCTGCCTGCTAAACTATTTGTTAGTGCCATACCATTTCTCCCTCATCCACTCGGCTGGTGAATCAATTGCTTTTGGTGCTTTCGGAATACTGTATCATCACCCAGCGTTGAATGTAGCATTGGCGCATTCACTACCTCGACGCGTTTGCCCTGCCGGGATCCCGGTCTTCGGACGGTTCTGTGCCGGCAATTCGCTTTAGGCTTAGCTGAAATGCCTGAACTCCCGGACATCGTTACCTATATTGAAGCGCTCGAACAACGTATTTCGGGTGAAACACTCGAAAGTGTCACCGTTACTGCTCCGTTTCTGCTGCGCACGGCGGAGCCTCCTATCACCAGCGTGCAGGGTCGCAAAGTTGTAGCACTCCGCCGACTAGGAAAACGAATCTGCGTTGGACTCGACGAAGATCTCTGGCTCGTGTTGCATCTGATGATTGCAGGTCGGCTCCATTGGAACGAACCCAGTGTCAGAACGCAAACACGTCAGGCCACTTCAATTCGCAGCCCGAAGAACCGTCTGGCAACATTCCAGTTTTCCTCGGGTTCCCTTTCACTAACGGAAGCCGGCACTCAGCGGCGGGCTTCGCTGCATCTGATCCAGGGCGAGGGCAGCCTGCAGCGTTTGAATCCCGGCGGTTTGGAGATTTTTGAGATTAACGTGGACAGTTTTGCCGAAGCTCTGCGGTCAGAGAACCACACGCTGAAGCGCGCCCTAACTGACCCCCGGTTACTCAGCGGCATCGGCAACGCCTACTCAGACGAGATTCTTTGGGAGGCGCAACTCTCTCCAATTGCCTTGACGCAGAAGCTCACCACAGAAGAAATGGAGCGCCTGTTCAACTCAACCCGAAATACACTGACCAAGTGGATCAAACTTTTGCACCTTGATGCGGCTGGAGCCTTTCCGGAAAAAGTCACCGCGTTTAGACCAGAAATGGCAGTACATGGTAAGTACCAGGAGGCATGCCCGCGGTGTGGGACCAAGATTCAGCGCATCCGCTACGCATCCAACGAGACCAACTATTGTCCCAACTGCCAGACCTCAGGCAAGCTGCTCGCCGACCGCGCGCTTTCGCGTCTCCTGCGTTCTGACTGGCCTCGCACCGCCGACCAACTCGAAGGTCTAACCGGTCAATAGGGTTCTACTTCTATTGGGGAACTCGCTGCTAAGCTGACCGACAGCCCGAAGGGAAACCTTCGGGTTGTTGTTTTTTCGTTACTCATAATTGCGACCTCGAAGCAAGTAACATAAACTTCCCCGCGGTCCAACCATTCCAATCCATCAAGACGTTGATGACGACACCTGCGATCCCCAAGCGCGACATTCGCACCGAAGCAATCGCAGGCGTCACTACGTTTTTCACGATGTCTTACATAGTCATCGTGAATCCTGCCATTCTTTCGACGCCAGGTACCGGTATGGCTTTCAGTGGCGTGCTTACTGCCACAGTCCTGATCTGCTTCACGATGACGCTCTTCATGGGCCTTTACGCGAAGTTGCCGTTTGCGGTTGCGCCCGGGATGGGCATCAATGCTTTCTTTACGTTTACGATCATCCTGACTCAGAAAGTGTGGTGGCAGGTAGCGCTCGGGATCATCTTTTGGGCCGGTGTTCTGTTCCTCGTCATCTCAGTAACGCCTATTCGTGAAACGATCGCCAAAGCCATTCCGACTGAACTGAGATTAGGAACCGCGGCTGGCATTGGAGTTTTTCTGACATTTATCGGGCTGAAGAACGCTGGACTCATTGCGTCGGACCCGGTGACATTTGTAAAGCTCGGAACACTTGGCTTGCCCGCCTTGCTGACAATAGTGGCGACAGTAATCTCTGTTTGGCTCGTAACACGCAAGAGCGCTTTTGCTTTTTTGGCCGGCATCGTCGCTGCCACTTTGCTTGGTTGGGCTTTTGGTTTGGTCAAACCCGCTGACCACCTTTTCAGCGCTCCTGATTTCAAAACGGTCTTTCTCAAACTCGATATTCTCGGCGCTTTGAAACTATCTCTGCTTCCGGCGATTATCGGCATTCTGTTTACCGATCTGTTCGACTCAATCTCCACCTTCATTGGCGTGGCCCATGCGGCGGACCTCCTTGATGAACATGGCCATCCGAAGAACCTCAAGCAGGGTTTGATTGTTGATTCTTTTGCTACGCTCGGCGCCGGATTGGCAGGAACGTCTTCCGGCACGGCTTACATTGAAAGCATTGCCGGTATCAACATGGGCGGACGCACGGGACTGACTTCGGTGTTCACTGCGCTTTGCTTTCTTCCCTGCTTTTTTCTCGCGCCGCTGGCGGGCATGGTCCCATCTTATGCGACTGCATCGGTTTTAATTCTCGTCGGCGCGTCGATGTTTCGCAGCGTGGGTAAGATCTCCTTCTCGAAGATCGAGGAAGGGTTGCCGGCATTCCTGACAATCATTCTTATCCCGCTGACTTTCTCAATCACGCAGGGAATTCTTTGGGGGTTCATCTCACACGTCGGATTATATTTGATTGTGGGGCGGCGACGTGACATTCATCCGGTCATGTACGCGCTTGCAGCCGTCTCGATCGGACTATTGTTGTTAGAACACGCCAAGTTTTCGTGAGGCTTGAGCCATTTTGTAGGGCCGCACTCCCTGGCCGCCCCTCGTTGCGATTAATTCAATTCCTTCCGTTTAGAGAGGGCACTTGTGCCCCCGGCGTAGGGCAGACAAGTCTGCTTTCTAAACGAATCGGGTTGTTCGCGCTGCGCACTCATTGCTGGCAAGACGCACGCAGGATCGTCCTAGAAACGGAAATTGGATTGTGAATCAACGAAGGGGTGGCCACGGAGTGCCACCCCTACGATTACCGCGGTTATTTATTTTGGTTGGGATCGATCAGAACGTGCAGCCGTAGGTTTTCATCGACGTTCGCGCCGTCTCCGCGGCTTGCTTGCATGCTGTAACTAAACTTGCCTTGGTTTGTGGGTTCTCTGCGAGTTTGCTCCAGGAACTGCGCCATTGTGCTATTGCAGTTTTGTATTGCGCTCGCGCTGCTTCGGGAACCTTGCCGGAAACACAAGCATCGTATGCAGCGATGAACTGGTCGCATTCCGGCACTCCGACTTTTTCTCCCGCCGTGCTGGCGGTTGTCGAGGTGGCGGGTGTCGTGGTAGTCGCGGCCTTGTTGGCGTTAGCTGTCGTTGCTGTCTCACTGTTTGTCGGCGTCTCCGACTTCGCACATGCAATCAGTAGGAGTGCGCACACAACGCAAAGCAATAGGGAGATTTTCTGTAACATGTAGTGCTCCTGAAATTCAGCCGGAAGTCCGGTCTGAATCAATTTAAGGGATGGAAGAGCGCGGGAATAATACACGACTCCCGGCGATATGAAGAACATTGAAACTCAATATTCACTGGGACCGGGCGCGTCTCGCCCGCCTCGTCGCGTTAAATGTAGCCCGGCGCGGGCAGACACGTCTGCTTTCTAAACAAATCGGGTTGTTCACGCTGTTCGCAGCGCCCATCGCTTACAATCCATTCGTTTAGAGAGGGCACTTGTGCCCCGCGCGGGCAAACAAGTGTGCTTTCTAACGAATCGGTAGCCTGACTTCACTTGCGCTGTTAGTACCACTCGGTTGTAAAGTACGTCATCTTGAGCAGAGCAAATTCAAACAGCCATCTCGTTGGCAAATCGATTCCCCGCAAAGAAGGCCGGAAGAAGGTCACGGGCCAGGCTTTGTATGTTGACGACATCTCATTTCCTGAGATGCTCCACGGAACTACGGTGCGCAGTTCCGTATCGCGCGGGCGAATAAGAAACATCTTATTTGAGGGCGATATTCCCTGGAACGAATTCACCATAGTAACTGCGAAAGACATCCCCGGCGAGAATTACGTAGCATTAATTCTTAACGACCAACCTTATCTCGCCGACGAAGTGGTGAATCACCGGGAAGAACCAATCGTCCTACTGGCCCATCATGATAAGTATCTGCTCGAGGAGGCCCGCCGCAACGTTCGAATTGAATTCGAGGAGCTGCCGCCAGTCTTTACTCTTGAGGATTCGTTGAATAAGAAAGAGATCGTCTGGGGGAAAGACAACGTCTTCAAATCCTTTTTGGTTGATAAAGGCAAGGTGGATGATGTTTGGTCTGAAGCCGCTATTATCGTTGAAGGCGAGTATCAGACCGGAGCACAGGAACAGCTCTACATCGAGAACAATGGAGCGATTGCGATCGCCAACTCGGAAGAAGGTGTGACCGTCTGGGGATCGATGCAATGCCCCTACTACGTTCACAAAGCTTTATTGAAACTCTTCGGCCTGCCGGAAGAAAAGATCCGCGTCATTCAAACGGAAACCGGCGGCGGCTTTGGCGGCAAGGAAGAGTATCCTTCGCTGCTTGCCGGCCACGCCGCACTGCTATCGTGGAAATCAGGCAAGCCCGTGAAGATGATCTACGACCGTGCCGAAGACATGGTCGCAACCACGAAGCGACACCCATCCCGTACCCGCCACAAAACCGCAGTTTCAAAAGATGGTCGGCTGCTCGCGATGAACATTGAGTTCATTATCGACGGTGGGGCTTATTGCACACTGTCGCCTGTAGTGCTTTCGCGAGGCACAATTCACGCGGCCGGTCCTTATTACTGTCCCAACGTCCGCATACGCTCGAGCGCCGTCGCAACCAACGCTCCGCCCCATGGCGCTTTCAGAGGGTTCGGAGCACCGCAAAGCATCTTCGCTCTCGAGCGTCAACTAGATAAGGTTGCTAAGACGCTAGGTCTACCGCCGGACGAGTTTCGCAGGCTCAATTTTGTAAAGGAAGGCCAGACCACCGCGACCAGTCAGGTGATTCGCGAGAACGTCGATCTGAATCATTTGCTTGATCGGGCGTTTGAGCTCAGTGGCTATCACGAGAAGATGCAACAATTCACACGCGAGAATAGACAGGAGCAGACGGCAGGGGCAAAGCGGGATCCCCAGGCCGGCAGCCCGGCCGGGGTGCTAGACGGCAGGAAACCGCAAATCAAAAAGGGTATTGGCTTCGCGTCATTTATGCACGGCGCTGGCTTCACAGGCTCAGGCGAAGTTTACCTGGGGTCAGTAGTTGGGGCCGAAGCGACCCCGGAGGGACGCGTGCGAATTCTCGCCGCCAGCACTGAAATTGGTCAGGGAACGAACACTATCTTTTCTCAAATTGCCGCGGAAGCCCTTGGTGTCGAAGAAGACGTGATTGAAGTTACACAGCCCGATACGGCTAATGTTCCGAACAGCGGGCCGACAGTGGCCTCCCGTACTTGCATGGTCGTTGGCAAATTGGTGGAATCGGCCGTCCTGGGTTTGAAGCAGACGCTGATAGGCAGCGGGTTGCTGAAAGATGGTTACGATACATCAGAATTTCAGGAGGCTTGCCGTGAATACATCAAGAGCTTTGGGCCATTGAAGTCCTTTAGTAAGTACCAGCCGCCGCCTGGCGTTCGCTGGGATGACGAGAAGTATCAGGGTGACGCCTACGGCACATATGCGTGGGCAGTTTACGTCGCTGAAGTTTCAGTTGACACCCTGACCTATGAAGCCCACGTGGACGATTTCGTGGCGGTGCAAGAGGTGGGGCGAGTTATTAATCCGGTGCTAGCAGCGGGACAGATTGAAGGTGGGGTGGCGCAGGCTATTGGTTTTACGCTCTTCGAAAATGTTGTCTGGCAAGACGGGCGCATGGCGAATGGGCAGATGACTAACTACATCATGCCCACCGCCGCCGACATTCCACCGATTCGTGTTTACTTCGAAGAGAACCCTTACGCCTATGGACCAGGCGGAGCGAAAGGAATTGGCGAACTGCCGATGGATGGTGCAGCGCCGGCAATATTGAGCGCGATTGAAAACGCAACGGGCGTCAGTTTCAACCACGTGCCCTTGATGCCGGAAGGAATGATGGCAGATCTTAATTCGGCGGAGTGATCCGATTAGTCATGGGCAATAGCTGAAAGCATCTTGAAAATGGCGACTAACGCAAGAAAATTAGTCAATTGTACCGTCAACGGCCAACCCCAAACGCTTGAAGCATACCCAATGGAGCGTTTGCTCGATGTGCTGCGCGAGCAGTTACACCTAACGGGCACAAAGGAGGGTTGCGGGGAAGGCGAGTGTGGCGCGTGTACCGTGGTCGTGGATGGCCGAATTGTGAATAGCTGTCTGGTTCCAGTTGGGCAGGTTGAAGGTGCGTCAATAAAGACTATCGAAGGCGTCGCGAGCGGTGAGCAGTTACATGCAGTACAACAGGCGTTCATTGACTGCGGCGGTGCGCAGTGTGGCATCTGCACGCCGGGGATGGTGATGGCTGCCGTAGATCTCCTCGAACGAACTCCGAATCCTACTGAAGCTGACATACGCAATGGCCTGGCTGGAAACCTTTGCCGTTGCACGGGTTATATGAAGATTTTTGAATCCGTCGTGCGCGCGTGTCGGAAGCAAGATCACGTCTGATGCTCAAGAGCGAATGAGAGCTTACATCCCGTCTTATCAATTAGTTTCTCCAGGCAGATTGAGCGAAGCTCTGGCCTTGATCGCAAGCGAACCCGGAGTTTGGCAACCTTTCGCAGGCGGCACAGACCTAATGGTGTTGCTTGAAGCGGGTCGGCTAGCGCACAAGAATTACTTTAACATTTGGGATCTTTCGGAGCTTCGCGGGATTACTGCCACGACCGAGCACCTGACACTTGGCGCCCTTACCACCTAC
>DATBRN010000050.1:0-15814 GCA_036560225.1 Pyrinomonadaceae bacterium
TGCGCTTGTCTTTTGGACCATTAACCTGGTGTTCCGCTACGCTCCACCCCAGGCTTTACGCTGTCGCCTGCTCCGCAGGCTGAGTTAGATTTCCTCGCCGCCCAACTTTTTGTGCAAAGCTCTCCTCCCCGATCCCCCCTCAAGGCAGAATCGCTTGAAGTAGTTTGGCAAGACGATAGCCGCCCTTTTCCAGTTGCAGCTTCACGATCGGTATGTTCTGCGTCGTGTAGTTGTTTCCCCGTGTCATACGATACTTGGGCCTGTCATCAATGATCACCACCTTCTTCAGACGAATGGTGCTGTCGTATGCGTGTTCGTTGGAAACCTGCACTGAGTCGGAGGCCCACTGCGCCGCCCAGGTGTTTACATTGCCTTGCGCGTCCCAATTAGGCGCTGTTGGAATCAAACCATTCAACAGCGCTGCAAACTGAAGAACTGATTGATTGCCGCTGGCCTCCTCCACCAAATCGGTGTCCCAAAACGAATGAAGATTGTCGCTTTCAGCTCCGGTAATTAGAAGGTTGTTTCCACCAAAGTCACTCGGGAAATCATTCTGCCGCACGCGGTTAGGTTCTCTCTCAATAAGGATCTGGTTGTGTTCATCGTCGACGTTGATAAAGCCCACGCCCACATGCAGCGGTTGATGCAGGTCGCCAACGAGGTGCACCAGCAAGCGCAGCGCGTTTCGCTGGGTCAATTGAGGAACGTTGCCACCCTGTAGCTTGCGTATCGACAGATTAATCAGGTGGACGATATCTCTGGAGGACGTAAAAGACTTGCAGGCGACATCGTTATAACTGGCGCAGTGGAGTGGAAGATTGGCGAAGTGCCAGTTGCGATTATGTTGATTAGCCAGGCGCCGAAAGAAATCCTGGGTGTCGGGATCGGAGTTAACAGCGGTAGGCCCGAAGCGATCTTCGTCTTTGACTCGGTCAGCCCAGGTAGCAACGCTGGAAAGTGATTCGTCGTGTTTCAGTATGTTCCTGACTCTCTTCAGGGTATTGGTATTAGCTAGTCGAAGTTGGGCTATCTGTCCGATTACCTTATGACCCTTGTCTCCCCATCCGAAAGCGGGAGTTGACGCAGACACAAACACCACGAGAGTAAAAAATGTAGCGGCTATCCTTCTCATTTCACGCCTCCTTAGCGGGTGATAAGTTGAGCTTGAGAAGAAGCAGAAGCAGCTGGAGCAGGTAAGCCTTAATGAAGTTCGGCTCTTGAGCGGCACTGCGAAAGATTGAGGCTGACAAAAATATTCTCAGCCAATGGGGAAGTCAATGTCTCTAAGTGCGTCCTTACCAAGATGCAATGACAAAAGGCGAGGTAAATCCGTGGGCAAGGCGCCTTCGTCGCGCCATTCACCCAGATTGACGAGCGCAAAACCAGCGGACAAAGCCGTATTAACATAATCCGAAATATTGTGGAGGAATGCAGTGACGAGCTGACGCTCGCCTGTTTGTGTGCTGGTGAACTGCGCTTGTCCACCCAAGAGTTGGCGCATGGGGTGCAGCTCGCAAATAAACAGTTCACCGCCAACATTCAGGACGCGCGCGGCTTCAGCGAAAAATGGCTCGAGCAACTCTACGTGTTCGAGAATCAGCATGGCAATCACGAGATCCGCGGATGCTTCCGCGATGGCCCACGGTTGGCGAACATCTTGTTGAACAAAACGCACGCGCGGATCGCTCACGCTCGCTCTTGCACGCGCGAGCATTTCTTCAGAAAAATCCAACGCGATGATGTTCCGAACGCGGGTCTGGCCTCGGGCTAACCACTCTGTATTGCGACCCGTCCCGCAACCGACCTCGATAACTCTGTGGTCGTCGAGATTCAGATTGGCCTTCCTTAAAACCTGGCCCGCCAGATCGCGAGTACGATTAGGATCGGTATCGTAAGTCTTGGCCCATTCATTGTAGGCCGCGGCAATCTCTGATTTCCCAGGCTTCATGATTAAGGGTTAGTTGCTGAGTACGTAGATCGACGGCTCAGTTTATCAGAACCGAGCGCGTTAACGACGGGCCAAAGGGCTTTTGCAAAGCCCGCAACTCTGCAGCTAGGGGCTCTTGTAGAACTCTACCGCAAAAGTGCTAGGAATTCCGCACCCCTGCAAAGCGCAGTGTTGATGGAGGAGGCGGTATCGAGCTGTTCAGTTAAGATTGAGTCTTTGGCCGATCGCTACCGTTCTCGGTACTGAAGGGAAAAGCGGCTTAGATGCAAGACAACCAAGGGATGATTGTAACTATCGTTTTGGACAAGAAAGGAGCACCGCCACCACTGCGGGTGACGATGCTCCTGGTCTAACCTTTGCTTGGACCAATGAATATTATTATCAGTTAGCAGCCACACTCGTTGAGACGTTCGACAGCTCATCTATTCGAGCGCGAACAGTCCGGCTTAACCGCTCAACATCTTCCGGAAGGTAATTCGCCGCTCGAAACGCGTCCTTGATTTGTTCGTCGCTCAGTCGCCCCAAGTAACCGGTCAGCCATTTTGCATCCTGAACTGTGACATTGTCGAAGAGTTTTTGATTCTTGCCGCCGTAATTAAAATCAATGCGGTCGCCTTTAACCGCCTTTACAAAATTTGCCTTAACGTAGTCCGAAGGCTTGTTGCGGCTGCGACTGATAATCCCTCCAGTCTTGCCGAAACTGCCGCCGAGATCGCTAATGATGTAACGCAGCTCACCACTGCTAGTGTCTCCCTTGGTTGCGAGAATCTGGTTGTTGTCGTCCTTCATGTCCCAGTTATTGATCAGCGCCATCATGATCTTCAATCCTTGAAGTTCGCGCGTACCTTTGAATGGATTGTCGTCCCACTTCCAGATTGCAGCTCGGCTGACGTCCTTGGGTCGGGCTTCCAAACGAACGTTCTCAAATGTCCCCTTCCCGACGATCGACAGTTTTGGAACCAGGTAAGCGATTTCGGTTTCATATCCGATGGCCCATAATAAGCGATTTGCCGAGGTATCGGGCTGTGCTTCTTTGCCGAGTTTGGCTATCCATTCGTTTCCAGCGCCATCGCGAACGCGGTATTTGGTTGAATACCCACCCTTCTTCTCTTCAATAAAAGTGACACTGCTGAGATCAGGTTTCATCGCGTCACCACCTGCGCCCAGTATCAGATTGCGCGACTCAATGTCAGTCGGCTCGCGCCATAGCACCGGCGTGCCTGTATAGCTCTCTTTATTCTTATCATCCCTAACTGTGACCCGTGTCTGGGCCGTGGTGTCTTGTGCGAAGGCAGGGAGGGGCAGCGAGATTAAAAGAATTAACGAAATAACCGCCAAGTGACCGGTTTTTGACTTCAACATGTTTCCTCCTCCGGCTATGCTGTTGGCCCGCGCTAAATCTGGGGAAAAGAGCGCCGACAGGTTTCAATCAATCAGCCCGTGCTGACGCTCGCGTGTCGTTTTCCGGTACAAGGGCCAGGCGGACTGTCTGTTTCCGGGGCACGCAGAAACGGGCTTAATTGTCTTCACCGATTTTTTAGCAATAACGGTGCCAGGCCAATCCTGAGTCCGGATCTAAGGCTGCCGCGGACCCTGGGAAGGCTCGTGGAGTCTAGCTTTTAGGCCGCGTTGCGATGAGCGTTAGGTTGGCGTTTCAATCGGGGCTTGTTCTTTAGATTCTTGACGTAACCAAACGAATGATTCGAATCGATCTCAAAAAAATACCGGGCGCGCGCAAAGCTCCAATGCCGGAGTTTGTTGCGCCACAACTCGCAACCCTGGTTAAAGAACCACCGAAGGGCAAGGAGTGGTTTCACGAATTGAAATTCGATGGCTATCGCATGCTTTGCCATTTGCATCGCGGCAAAGCACGATTCTGGAGTCGTAACGGTAAGGATTGGACGGAGAAATTTCCCAACCTGGCCCAGGCGTTGAAAACGTTCCCTGTAACCACCGCCATACTCGACGGAGAGGTAGTAGTTGTTGACTCAGCCGGGCGCAGCAGTTTCCAGAGGTTACAGCAGTCGATGGGACGAGGGGGTAAAGCGCCAAGCTTTGTTTTTCAGGTTTTTGACCTGATCTACCTGGAGGGTTACAACCTCTCGCAAACTCCACTCAGGGAACGCAAGCTGGTGCTTGAACAGTTGCTCGCTTCCGCGAAGGCCAAAGGTCCGTTG
The DNA here is from genome assembly GCA_036560225.1 of Pyrinomonadaceae bacterium. Lineage (GTDB taxonomy): Bacteria > Acidobacteriota > Blastocatellia > Pyrinomonadales > Pyrinomonadaceae > PSRF01. The sequence continues at coordinate 4,126 of DATBRN010000050.1, forward strand.
CGTTACAGCGATCACGTTGAGGGAAACGGCGCGCGGTTTTTCAAACAAGCCTGCGAGTTCGGGATCGAGGGAGTCGTTTCAAAGTTAGCTGACTCGTTCTACGAGTCCACGCGCAATCGAAACTGGCAGAAGGCAAAATGCCTCAAGCGCCAGGAGTTTGTGATTGCTGGTTACACGCCTTCTAAGAAAGGCTTTCCGGGTTTTGGATCACTTATCCTTGGTGTCTACGACAAAGGGAAGCTTGTTTATTCGGGACGCGTGGGTACTGGCTTCAGCATCAAACAACGCCTGGAACTGCAAAAGAAACTGGATCGCATCTCGCAACCTTCAATGGCGTTCGCGGTTAAGCCAAAGGATCCGGGCCTTCGTGATGCGCATTGGGCCAAACCACAGTTAGTGGCGGAGGTGGAGTTCACGGAATGGACCGCGGACGGCTCGATCCGGCACCCATCGTTTCAAGGATTGCGCGAAGATAAGAACCCGACTGAGATTGTTCGCGAGGAACCGATTTGATTTCCTTGGATTTCGATCTTGAGTGTAACCAATGAGCGGTGGCAAGCCCACTTTCCCAACCTGAGAGGCTTTCTAATTGTCTTGGTAAATCCACCTTGGAAGCCTTTCAAGTCAAAATCTACGCTCAACTCTAATAAGCTCAGGCCTAGGAAGGTGGGATTAGCACCCCAGCGGGCCTGCCCCGCTGGGGACCCCGCCCTGCCCCCGCCGATTCGTAAGCACGCTTTTTAAGATTCAGTGATTTCTCTGCTTCACTCCTTAATCCAGATCCTCCTGCATCAGTTCTTTGTTGATTGCAAAGGCGGCCTGGGCTCCTTCCGAAGCGGCAACAATTACAAGCTGGACCAGGCGCGAAGCATCGCCGGCAACATAAAGTCCGGGGATGTTGGTCTTTTCGTATTCACCAGTCGCAACGCAGCTCTGTTCGGTAAACTCACACCCGACTCTTCGTGGCAGCTCGGAGCCTTGCCGCTGGCCCGTACCGAAGAACATGCCGCGTCGCGAAAGCGATTCTCCATTTGTAAAGACAATCCGCTCGAGACTTCCCGAGCTTCCTTCAAGACGCGCGATCTTGTTGTCGTTAACCGGAATGTTGTGCTTTAGCAGACGTTGGGAAAGCTCTTCGGTCAACTCCGATGGACCATCTGTGCACAGAACCAAATCGCGACTCCAGAGAATCAGTTCCAGCGCCAGACCGGCGCCATTCTCTCCCCGTCCGTAAACCGCAAGGGGCTGATCTCGCATTTCCCAGCCGTCGCAATACGGACAGTGAAACACGCTACGTCCGTAGAATTCTGCGAATCCCTCGATTTCTGGCAAGTCATCCACGACGCCGGTTGCCAGCAGGAGTTTTCGCGACATCATGGAATCGCCATTGCTAAGGGTGATCTCAAAACGATCTTGTAGGCGGACCACGTTCGTGACTTCGGTTTCTTTTAGTTGGACTGAGGTATACGGACGAAGCTGGTCGTGCGCGAGCCGCAAGAATTCCGCAGGCTCGATGCCATCACGGGTTAGAAAACCGTGAAGCGACGTCGTCACTGCGTTGCGCGGGCGGCCGCCATCGCAGATGAGCACGCGGCGCCGCGACCGACCCAGGATTAACGCTGCGCTGAGACCGGCAGGTCCCGCACCCACAATGATGACATCAAACACAGGTTCTCCCATTCAGTTTCTTCCTTTAAGTGATCTTTCATTCGGTACTTCAATCAGACATGTTCCCGAAAGAAAGACAGCCGGTCCTGGTAAGACAAATTGGGGAGTGCCTTTGGGGGATAAACGCGAGGCTGGAAGTATAACAGCAAAAGACCGGCAGGAGCTGAATGCTCCGGCCGGTCTCAATTGCTGTTAGGTTTATTAGTTTTACGGAGCCAGAGAAGGAGGGTTGGCTCCCTGCGGGCAGAGCCATAACTCTGCCATCAGTTCATCGCGGGCTGGTCCAACCAGCGTCACAATGCGTTGAGCGCTAATGCCCCGCGAATTGACCAGGTAGTCGACTATGCGCGTAGTCTGCTTTTGCACTTCGCCTGGTCGTCCGCGTGTTCCTGGATAGACAATCACGTAAGCAGTCGAGGTTGGATCGTTTTGCAGTTCGATTGCGTAGTTATCCAGCCGGGCCTTCTCGTCGTTGTAAGCGATAGCCGGAAACTCGTCAAACTTTCTGCACGTTACAGGCACCGGAAACTGGACGGTACAGGTAGCGGAGCAGTCGAGATTGTATCCACCCATGGAGAGTGTCGCAGTTACAGTCTGGCCCGCGAGGCCTGTCGTATCTACATGGATGGTGCCAGTTCCCTGGCCATCAATGATCCGACCAGCAGATACGGTCCAACGGTAAGTTGGCGTCACATTCGGCGAGCCGCCGGTGACGGTGGATCTGAAGGTTAGAGGTTCGCCCAGAACAACTCTATCCGGGCATTCGATTGCCACGTTCGGGCAGGTAGGTGGCGCTGGTGGGCATCTATTTACGAGAACGGAAGTGGATGAAAAAGCCTGGCATGCCTCGTCGCCGCTGCCCGTATCGATGTCGACGTAAGCGTTGTAGTAACCGGGTTGGAGGCCGGAGAGATCCCACGTAACCGTCGGGCCGTCGCCTTGGATGCGACCGCCGCTGCTTCTCCAGGTATAGCGGACTGGATCGCTCGACGTGGCCTGAGCATTCAGGCGAACCACTGCCGCGCCGGAGCCTTCGCAGACCGAAATCACTTTGGGGTCAGCCAATAGACGAAGGTTGGGCGGCGTATAGGAACGTGTCTCCACCTTCACTTTTTGGGCGGATGCTACGGTGGCAAAGGCGAATAATCCGATCAGGGCAATTGGTAGGAAGATTCCAATTAGGCGGCGCTCGTGTCTCAACATTTCCACTCCTTTTAGGGCATTACATTCTTCGACTCGGCGCATTCAAAAGTCCAATGGCCGGCGGTCTAGTTCGGAAGTAGCAGTTGATAGGAAAATAGAAGGAATAGCAACAGATTTCCAAAACTCGACCTTGGAATCTGGCCTGTGTTGAGCACTGTTTTCCGTCAAGTCTTGTCCAAACTTCATTGGCCAGCCTATTGATCATCCTCGTCATCCTAGCCAAGCAGCTCGTTTGACTCACCCTGAGAATTCAAGTAGATAAGGGATCGCTCGAAGATTCCATCGAGTCAGTAACCTGATGACTGGAATGAAGCCTCCGCCCATAGTCCCACTAATCGCAATCTTTTTTCTTTTTGGGGGTCAAGTTGCCTGTTCGCGTAAAAAGCCGGTAAATGCGAATACCAGCGTAACCGCAGAAAGCAATCGCACCGGTGCAGTGGATCAATCACAGGCGCGAGTTTACCTGGAAAATGGTAAAGAGCTCTATCGCGCCGATCAGGATGAAGAGGCGGTCAAAGCATTTCAAGAGGCGATCAAATTAGACCCGGAATTAGCAGAAGCCTATTTTCGCCTGGGTCTGGCCTATGATGCCGTCGCTAAAGAACAAGAGGCTGAAGACGCCTACAAGAAGGCGGTTGAGAAGTATAAGAAATATCTTGAGGCAAACAGCAAAGACGCCGAAGCGCATTACAATCTAGGCCAGACTTATGCCGGACTTCATCTTTACAGTGAAGCCGTACGCGAATACAGGCAAGCGACACATCTTAAGGATGACGATGCGGACATGTTTTACGATCTGGGTACCGCGCTAATGAAGCTGGCCCAGTACGATGAAGCTGCCGGTGCCTTTTCCAAATCGCTGGACATCGATCCGGAAAACTATCGCGCGGAAGATGCGCTTGAAGAAGCGCGCGAGGGTGTGCAACGAATCAAGGCGGGAAAGAAACATCAGGAAGATTTGTTGAAGAAACAAAAAGAGGAAGAACTGAAGAAGGGTGAAGAAGGTACAGAATCTAACACCTCACCCCCGCCCTCGAATTCAAAGCCTTCTAATTCCAAACCATCTCATTCAAAATCAAAGCCAACAAACTCTAATTCTAAGCCCACGCACACACGCACGCCCTGACTTGTGGGCCAAAACCGCCCGAAAGTCGGTTGGTGGAAATATGCTTGGGATCAAAGTCTTCGGAGGTTGATCGTTTGAAAGAATGGTCAAACTACTGATTGACTCGCGGTATAAGCAAGCTATAATCCGATACAACTCTAGCCCAGCGTCCACCTTCCAATGGCTATTCGATCCTGGTTTGTTCTAATCAGCCCGAGGAGGAATCAGATGCTACTAACCAGCAACCTGCTAGCGTTCCAGTTTACAGCAAGCCAATCGTCAAGAAAGTTCTTTGCTCTCGGTTTTGCGGCTGCCCTTTTCCTGCTGACACTACTGGCAGGTAACACCTCTGCGCAGACATTCCGCGGGACGATTCTCGGCACAGTTACTGATCCCAACGGTGCTGTCGTACCTGATGCTACCGTCACCGCAAAAAATGTGGGCACCAGCATCGAGCGCTCCACCAGTACCGATCAGTTTGGAAATTATACTCTTGCGGAACTGCAAACCGGTGCCTATCAAGTACTCGTTACCAAGACGGGCTTTCAACCTCTAACAATCACTGGTGTTGTGGTCGAGGTTTCCTCTGAACGTCGGGTTGATGCCGCTTTGGCGGTTGCGGGTACGTCTGATCAAGTGATCATTGCGGCCAGCAATCAAGTGGAAACGACAAACACTACGCTCGGCGGCACTATCGGTAGAAAAGAGGTTGAGGATCTGCCGGTCAACGGACGCGACTTTACAAAATTCCTGGTAATGGTTCCGGGCGCGACTGGAGATCCATCCGGCGCCACCGATTCGCCCGGATCTTTTGGTTTGTTTAGTGCGAACGGCAATCGCGGCAGGGCCAATAACTTCCTCCTCGATGGCACTGATATGAATGACGGTTATCGCAACCTGCCGGCAATCAACGAAGCAGGAGTGTTTGGCACGCCGGCGACGATCCTGCCAATTGAAGCGATTTCAGAAGCGGCAATACTCTCCAACTTCGAAGCTGAGTATGGGCGAAACTCCGGCGCGATTGTTAACATCGTGACAAAATCAGGCACCAACAACTTTCACGGATCGCTTTTTGAATTCGTTCGCAACAACGTCTTCGACGCTCGGAATCTCTTCAATCCCAAACCAGATCCACAGACTGCGTTCCGCAACAATCAATTCGGCGGCTCGTTGGGCGGCCCTATCGCTCGCAATCGCACGTTCTTCTTTTTCGCGTATGAGGGTCAACGTGAACGAGTCGGCTTAAACTCCAGCGCGCGCGTTCCCGATCCGCGCGAAATCACTGCGCTGGGCGGGCCCTCGAATCCGGTTATCGCCAATTTGCTGGCACGAAATCCCTGGCCCGCGCCGAACCGTCCGCTTCCTTTGTTCGACAGCACGGGTGCTCCAAACCTTTTCGTAACTACTCGCGCCTTAAACGACGTTGACAGCCTGATCGGGAAAATCGACCACCAGTTCAATAAAGACAATCAATTTACCGGGCGCTATTTCTTCGGAAACAGCAACCAGTCGTTCCCGCTCGCCATACTAGGCGGCAACGTTTTGCCCGGATACAACACGGTCACACCAACTCGTGTAAACCTGGTATCGCTTTCCTATTTGAAAATCTTCTCGCCTACCAAGGTCAATGAAGCTCGCTTTGGTTACAACCGTTTTCGAGAAGGCTTCTTTCCGGAGGACAGAACGTTCGATCCGAACACAATCGGCTTGAACAACGGCATTAGCGGTCCCCAGGATTTTGGCTTGCCCTTCATTCGAGTTAGCGGTTTTGCCTCGATCGGATCCACCTTGTCGGTTCCGCGTGCTCGCGTGGACACAAACTGGCAAGCCATCGACAACTTCTCCTGGAAACTGGCGCGTCATGACTTGAAGGTCGGTTACGAGTTTCGGCGTACGTTTGTCAACGCGTTCTTCGATGCGGGATACCGTGGCCGCCTCGACTTTGGTTCGCTAGCTGACTTCCTATCCGGGACTCTATCCGGCGGGCGTTCAGCTCGTGGAGATTCGCGTCGCGGCACGTTTCAGAATTCGCACGCTGGTTTCATTCAGGACACTTTTCGCTGGCGTCCCAGAGTTACTTTTAATGTAGGTCTGCGCTGGGATTACTTCGGCGTGATCGACGAAGAGCGCAAGCGCTTCAGCAACTTCGATCGCACGCAGGGCCTGGTGCTCGAAGGAACCGGCGGTCTGAGCAAACTCTACAACAGCGATTGGAATAACTTTTCGCCGCGTCTGGGTGTTGCATGGGATGTAGGCGGCAAGGGCAAGACCGTTGTTCGCGCCGGCTGGGGCCTGTTTTATGACGCCTTCTCACAGGATTTCTTCGTGGGTCAGCTTCCGTTCAATACATTCAATCCCGGTCCGGCCTACAATCCCGTTGGCCCATCTGCGATCCTGTTTTCCTTCTCGACGGTGCCGCAGATTCAATCGGGCGTTCCCATCTATACAGACTTCCTGGATTCGGATGTTTTCGCCGTTGACCGCAACCTACGCACTCCTTACATCCAGAACTTCAATCTGAACGTTCAGCACGAGCTTTTCCGCAGCGGAGTGTTGGAAGTTGGATACGTTGGGTCGCATGGAACGAAGCTCTTCCGCTATCGCGACATCAATCAGCCGCCCAACCCCGCTGTTTCGACCGCGCGGCCTTTCGACAATGGACCATTCGCCCCATCCGGCGGGACGTTTTTCTATGTCAACCAGCTCGAAACCTCGGCCAACTCCAACTACAACGCTTTGCAAACAAGCTTCACGCTTCGAAACCGTCGCGGTTGGAGTGCAGTTATTAACTACACGTGGTCCCATTCGATCGACAATGCTTCAGATGGTCAGGACTACGTGGCGAATGCGACGCAACCGGACAACAGTTTCCGTGCCGATCACGAACGAGGCAACTCCAACTTTGACAGCCGTCACCGGTTCATCGCGAGCTTTGCCTACGACATTCCCAACTTCGCGCCCGCGCATCCGCGCCTCGGCAAAGGATGGCAACTCAACGGCGTGCTCACGCTTCGCAGCGGCAACCCCTTTCACCTAAACTACAACTTCACCGGCGACTTCAATGGCACTGGCGAGTTCTTTGGGCGTCCGGATCTGATTGGTGACCCCTTTGCCGGTACCAACGGCTCCGACAAGTTCCTTAACCTCGCGGCGTTCAAGGTACCTTGCACCTTGGATGCGAGTGGGAACTGCATCCCGAGTACGTTTCATTTTGGCAGCCTTGGCCGCAACTCTTTACCCGGACCGAACTATCGTAATTTTGACCTTTCGCTCTTCAAGACGACTCCAATCACTGAGCGCGTCAGGGTCCAACTGCGCACCGAGGTCTTCAATCTTTTTAACCATCCCAATCTTTCATCGCCGTTGCTGCCAAGCTTCATCGCCGACGCAGCTTTTAACGGACTGGATGCAGAAGGACGAGGCATCGGGTTTCTGCCAATCACCGTCACCCCCGACGTAGGTATTGGCAACCCCTTCCTTGGCGGCGGTGGCCCACGAAATATTCAATTTGCAGTGAAGTTGCTGTTTTGAGTTTCACAAAGATGATGGGCACATCTGTCGGGTGGCGTGCACGCAGGCCACAATGATCCTATAGTAGGCTCAATCAAGTTTTGACTGGAGTAGTTGAGAATGGCCACATACACGCCACCACCGTATTTTCCTCAGGGCTCGCTTGCGCCGCCCGACAAGAATCGCTATCTAAAGTTCAAACTGATAGTGGTGGCAATCATAGTTCTGCTGCTTGCTTTAGTAGTAGGAATCGGTTGGGGAATTTGGCACCTCTTGAAGGCGGCTCTTCCGCACTAGCGGCCCGGTCCCGGGACGCAAGTAGTGTCCTAATTCTGTAGGGGCGGCACTCCCTGGCCGTCCCTTCTCGCGGTTCGAATTACTGTCAAAGTGTGTGACACCTAACGAAAGGGGCGGCCACGGAGTGCCGCCCCTACAACTCTGACACTACCGGTTCACGTGCGCTTGACAGTTTGGGCCCAGATTCCATATAGTCTGTCGTTTCGGACCTACTGTCTGAGGTTAACAAAGCAACGCTTGGTTGGTTCTGTCGGTATGGAGGCGTTGCCCCGACTTGCCCATGGCCGTCGGGTTGACAGTTATTGTGGCGTAAGTCGCCCGCGCAGCACGGCATCTGTCGTGCCCCCCGCACAGGCACGCGTGAAAGGCCCGCGTCGGGTTCTCTCGTCTTAAACGCGACGCCACAGAAAAGTCGGCTTAAGGGAAGCCATCATCCATACCCGCCCACGTTGGTGAAGTCAGAACATCCCTAACAGAAATATTTCAACAGGGCAGCTCGCCTGCGCTGACTGCCGGACAAGCGGGATCCCCGCTGGGAATCCCCGAGTGGAGTAGCCACAGGTTCCGGAAAGAGGCAGGTAACGCCCTTTTGTGCGCTGAAAACGGCCTTGCGTTTTGGCGAAGTGGAAGGACTAAGAAAACATCAGTGCCGACAATACATCAGCTTGTTCGCAAAGGCCGTGAGGCGGTCAAGTATAAGACCGCTAGCCCGGCGCTTCAGAGTTCGCCTCAAAAGCGTGGCGTTTGCACGCGCGTGTATACGCAAACCCCCAAGAAGCCAAACTCGGCCCTGCGTAAGGTTGCGCGAGTTCGCCTGACTAACGGTATCGAGGTGACAACCTATATCCCTGGCGTTGGCCACAATCTACAAGAGCACTCGATAGTACTGATTCGCGGCGGTCGTGTTAAGGACTTGCCAGGCGTTCGCTACCACGTCATTCGCGGCACGCTTGACTCGGTGGGCGTTTCAGATCGCAAACAGGGCCGTTCGAAGTATGGCACTAAGCGGCCAAAGGGAGCAGGAAAATAACTGATAGCTAACACCTATTATGCCAAGAAGAAGAGTTGCAGAAAGACGAGAAGTACTCCCGGATCCTATTTATAACAGTCCGCTGGTAACGAAATTTATCAATGGCGTTATGTGGGGCGGCAAGAAGTCGGTGGCTGAGATCATCTTTTACAGCGCGATGAAGCAGATTGGTGACAAGACCGGTGAAGAGCCGCTCAAAGTTTTTAAGCGCGCCATTGACAACGTCAAGCCGACCGTCGAGGTCAAGTCGCGGCGAGTAGGTGGTTCCACCTATCAGGTCCCGATCGAGGTTCACCAGGAGAGGCGCGGCGCGCTGGCAATCCGCTGGATCGTGTCTTACGCCCGCGGACGTGGTGAAAAAACGATGACCGACCGGCTGGCGGGCGAGATACTTGACGCGGCAAACAACCGCGGCAACTCAGTAAAGAAGAAAGAAGACACGCACCGCATGGCTGATGCTAACAAGGCGTTTGCGCACTACAAGTTCTAATGAGGTGAATAGTAAATGGTAAACGGTAAATAGTTGGCCCAACGCTCTTACTATTCACCGTTCACTATTTACCATTTACGGGTTTTATGGCTAAGCAAGATCTAAATCTAACGCGGAACATCGGCATCATGGCCCACATCGATGCCGGTAAGACCACCACCACGGAACGTATTCTCTATTACACGGGCATCACGCACAAAATTGGCGAGGTACACGAAGGTACGGCGACGATGGACTGGATGGAACAGGAACAGGAGCGCGGAATCACAATTACCAGCGCTGCCACCACCTGTTTCTGGGAGCGCAATGCTATCGATCATCGCATCAATATCATCGACACTCCCGGTCACGTCGACTTCACCATGGAGGTTGAGCGTTCGCTGCGAGTTCTTGACGGAGCTGTAGCTGTATTTGATGGTGTTGCGGGTGTCGAGCCGCAGTCGGAAACTGTTTGGCGCCAGGCTGACAAATATGGTGTTCCCCGAATTTGTTTCATCAACAAGCTTGATCGGGCTGGCGCATCGTTTGATCGATCATTTGAATCAATTATCACCCGCCTGGGTGCTAATCCCGTCGCAATCCAGATTCCCATCGGGCTGGAAGATCAACTTAAAGGCGTGGTCGACCTGATTTCGATGAAGGCCCTTATTTGGAATGACGAAAGCAAGGGATCGGAATACGAAACCAGGGAGATTCCAGAAGATCTGAAAGAAGCTGCAGCCGCTGCGCGCGAAAAGCTGGTTGAGGCAGTTTCCTCCGTTGACGATGAGCTGATGCACAAGTACATCGAGGGCGAGGAAATCTCTGAAGCTGAGATTCGCAAAGCGCTCCGCCAGGGAACGATTGGATTAAAACTTGTTCCGGTGGTCACGGGATCTGCGTTTAAGAACAAGGGTGTGCAGACTCTGTTGGATGCTGTAGTCGATTATTTGCCCTCGCCGCTCGATATCCCAGCGGTTGAAGGAACGAATCCAAAGACTGGAGAAATCGAAACTCGTCCGCCCGACGCGAGCGCTCCGTTTTCCGGGCTCGTTTTTAAGATCATGGCTGACAAGCATCTCGGCCAGTTGTCGTTCGTTCGCATTTATAGCGGCACAATAAAAGCTGGTTCGTATGCTTACAACCCAATCAAGGAGACTAAGGAGCGAGTTGGCCGTCTGATGCGGATGCACGCAAACAAGCGCGAGGACATTGAAAGTGCAAGCGCCGGCGAGATCATTGCCATCGGCGGAATGAAGCAGGTCACCACCGGCGACACGGTTTGTGATGACACAAAGCCGATTATTCTGGAGAGAATGGAGTTTCCGGCCCCGGTTATTCGCGTGGCGGTTGAACCCAAGACTCGTCAGGATCAGGACAAGCTGGGAATGGCATTGAATCGGTTGGCCCAGGAGGACCCATCCTTCAATGTTTCAACCGATCAGGAAACTGGCCAAACGATTATCGCTGGCATGGGTGAACTTCATTTGGAGATCATTGTCGACCGCATGAAGCGCGAGTTCGGAGTGGTTGCAAATGTAGGCAAGCCACAGGTCGCCTACCGCGAAACCATTACTCAGGCGGCCCCCGGCAAAGAGATCTACAAGAAGCAGACCGGCGGTCGTGGTCAGTTTGGACACGTTGAGATTGAGATCGAGCCTGCTCCGGGAGAAGGCTTTGTGTTCGAGAACAAGATTACGGGCGGCGCGATACCCAAGGAGTATATAAAGCCCGTCGAGCAGGGGATTAAGGACGCAATGGAGCGAGGTTTTCTCGCCGGATATGAGTTGGTAGATGTCAGGGTCCGTCTGGTCTTTGGAAGCTACCATGAGGTGGATTCGGATGAGCGCTCTTTTCACATTGCCGGGTCACTGGCATTTCAGGATGCGGTACGAAAGGCCAAGCCGGTGTTGCTCGAGCCAATCATGCGGATCGAGGTGGTAACTCCTGACGAATACATGGGTGCGGTTAATGGAGACCTCATGCGAAGGCGTGGTCATATTGAAAAAACGGAGCCGCGACCAGGTGGGGCGCAGGTGATCACTTCATTCGTGCCGCTTTCAGAGATGTTTGGTTATACGACTGATTTGCGTTCGGCCACACAGGGACGCGCGACATCCACGATGCATTTTGAGCGCTACGATCAAGCGCCCAAGGCGGTTGCTGAAGAAGTGATCGCAAAGGTCCAGGGAGTGGCTAAGTAAGGAGAAAGGATGAAGGCGGAAGGATGAGCGTTTTCATCCAACGCGTTGAGAAGGAGCGAGACGAATGTCAAAGGAAAAATTCGACCGCAGTAAGCCGCACGTGAACATTGGGACGATCGGGCACGTGGATCACGGCAAGACGACGTTGACGGCAGCGATCACGAGAGTGTTGGGGAAGAACAATCCGAAGGTGCAGTTCATCG
>DATBRN010000051.1:0-41874 GCA_036560225.1 Pyrinomonadaceae bacterium
CCGCTGTCAAAAGCGACCTTCCTACGTCCGCGAAGCGGACGATCTGACAATAGCCCAGCACTTCAGTGCTGGGAAATATTTCCTCGGAGAATCGAAGCCCGCCTAGCGGGCGACAGAAGTTCCAAACCGTGAGCGATAGCGACCGGATGCAACATTCAACCTTACCTAGACGGCTCAACTACAGAACCGGGAGCGATAGCGACCGGATACTCCCACTCAAGCTTACCTGGGTCACTCAATTACAGAACCGGGAGCGGTAGCGACCGGATGCAACCACTCAAGCTTACCTGGGTCACTCAATTACAATCGTCAATGAAAGTGACCTGGTGATGCTTGAACACTGCGGAGTTGGATTTGTGAGCTCGGTCGCTATCGCTCCAGCTTCCGTATTGAGTTGCCTTAGTTAAGGTTGAGTGTGGCATCCGGTCGCTATCGCTCACGGTTCTGTATTGAGCCCCTTGCTAAGGTTGAGTGTGGCATCCGGTCGCTATCGCTTCCGGTTCTGTATTGAGCCCCTTGCTAAGGTTGAGTGGTTGCATCCGGTCGCTACCGCTCACGGTTCTGTATTGAGCGACCCAGGTGAGGTTGAGTATTAGGATCCAGTCGCTATCGCTCCCGGTTCTGTATTGAGCCAGCAGAAGCGCTCTGGCTAACGAACGACGCCGCTGATGGGGCTTGAAGCGCTGGCGTAAAGTCGCTTTTGCATGCGGCCGGCAAGGTACGCAAGGCGTCCTGCCTCGATGGCGAGTTTCATTGCTTCAGCCATCTTAGCTGAGTCTTGAGCTTCAGCAATTGCTGTGTTCATAAGTACTGCGTCTGCGCCCAACTCCATTGCAATCGCGGCGTCACTAGCTGTTCCCACTCCTGCATCAACAATGATCGTTGCATTGGGAAGTTGCTCACGCATGATGCGGAGGTTGGCTGGATTCTGGACACCGAGTCCCGAACCTATTGGCGCGGCGAGTGGCATTACTGCCGGACAACCGGCATCTAACAACTTCTTCGCCACGATCAAATCGTCAGTGAAGTAAGGCAGAACAACAAAGCCTTCTTTTATCAGGACTCGTGCAGCCTCGAGGGTTTGTTCATTATCCGGGAAGAGTGTGGTTTGGTCGCCAATCACCTCGAGCTTGAGCAGATCAGTTCCGAGGGCCTCACGCGCCAAGCGTGCCGTGCGAATTGCTTCCTCAGCCGTGTAGCAACCAGCCGTGTTCGGAAGGATTTGCAGCGACGGGTCGAGATGATCCAGGAACGACTCGCTACTGCGATCGAGCGGCACACGCCTAACCGCAACCGTAACTAGCTCCGCCCCAGAGGCGCGGTGCGCAGCCTTCATTTCAGAAAACGTTCGATACTTGCCCGTCCCTATGATGAGGCGCGAAGTAAACGCGCGGCCGCCGATTTCGAAACCATTAGTTTGTGCTGGTGCTGCTGTTGACATGAATCAATTATAGGCTGCTCCCAGCTGTCTACCTAACATGCAAACGCTCCACACTGAACCAGTACTAACTCAACCAGCGTTCCCCAGACCGATAGCCGCCTCACAACCACCACCGACAAAGTGAACGATCTCCACCTTGTCAGCTTCATGCAGCAAAGTCGATTCCCACTGTGCTCGGCGTACCACCATGTGATTGAGTTCGATCGCGACCTGCTCCGGCTTCAGACTTAGACTCGCGACGAGTTCCGGGAGAGACATGTTTTCCTTCACCTCTCGCGCTTCTCCGTTAAGCTGAATAAGCAATGGCTGGCTGACCTCACTTGGCGGGATAAATCACGCGGCGGACTTCCGTGGTCTCTCCATTCGCGACCGCGCGGATCAGGACTGCGGCGCGACCGGAAGTGAAGTTAGGCATCGTGGCTGAAACCGCAGCGACACCATCACGTTCTGTTCGGACTGAATATATTTGCGGCCGGAAAGTGGTGCCAAGTATTTTTACTGAAATCGAAACGCCTGTAAGAGGCTTCTGTTTATTACCCGTTGCATCCTGCACCAGTACTCGAATAGTGAAAGCCTCTCCGGCTCGAAACTCATCATCGTCGAGGACTGTAAGGACCAAACCCGTTTGGTTCGGAGCGTCACCAAGGGGGGACTGTTGACTGCGGGGGTCATAGACCGTGTATGGCGACGGCTCCGGACGAGTTCGCGTTGAAATCGAAGGTTGCTCCTCTGGGACGGTCGGCGCTTCCCCACCTTGCTGCGCTGCGGGAGGTTGTGTTTCAGGAGCGGCCTCACTTGTAACCGGCTTGTTGACCGCTTGAGATTCCAGCGGTTGGGTGACTGGCCGGGGCGGCGGACCTGCCGCACGTATGTTTACGATGTCGTCGGCTCGCGAACTCATACGTTTCAATTCGTCGAGCCGCCCGGCGTTGATTGCAGCGCAGATCAATCGATGTTGTCGCTTCAGACGTTGATAGAGCTTCTCTTCGTCGAATCCCGATTTGATCAGATCTTCGTAACGGGAACGCTTGCTCGCCAGAATCTCTCCGCCGGCGTAAACGAGGCTAAGGATCAACGGTGACTCGAGACCCTTATCTTCCGTCTGTACATGGTAGACGACGCCATCGTGTTCTATGTCTGTATTGAAACCGGTTATCACAATCTTGAATACGCAGCAGTCAGACGTTTAACGAATCGGCGACCGGGGGACGCATGTCGGGAAGCTCAGCCGAAGTTAACACAGCCATTTTTGCAGGGTCAATTGCCAAATTCTTCAGCTAATCAGCAGAGACAACGTTGCTTGACACCCCAGATCACTTCGACTACGATTCAGCTTGTACAATGATTCTCAATCTATAATGAGTCGAGCAAATCCCTGCAGGAGCTCGAGCTGATTTCGTCTGGCATCAACAAGCGATTGTCAGACGCGCATAGATCTGATTTGTAGCGGGGGCGGTAACAAGTGTCTTTTCGTCTCGAGCAGTATCTTCCAATCCTGCTGATGTTCATAGTCGCCGGCGGCTTCGCGGTTGGCAATATTGTCCTTTCACAGTTTATAGGACAACGGAAGCAAACGCGGACGAAAATGATGCCGTATGAATGCGGCAAGGATCCGGTTGGCAGTGCGCGCGAGCGGTTCTCGGTGAAGTTCTATCTGATTGCGATGATCTTCATCCTGTTTGATATTGAAGTTATTTTCCTGGTGCCCTGGGCCGTCGTCTTCAAAACGCTCTCCAGTCCGGCTTATGGATTGAGTACGCTGGTGTATGTGGAGATGATGGTATTTGTCGTGTTGCTGCTAGCGGGTTATGTATACGTAGTCAAAAAGGGCGCTTTCGATTGGGGCGAGACCGCGCGCCGGGAGGCCGAAGCCGAAGCTCGGTTGCTGGCAGACATGGAAAAACGGAAACTGGAAAGCACTCGCAACGCCGCGTAGGAAGAACTGCCAGTAAAGGAATCTGAATGGGACTGGAAAACATCATTGCCGAAGCTTTACCAGAGGTACTGACCACGCGACTTGATTCGCTAATCAACTGGGCGCGAAAGTCTTCATTATGGCCGGCAACCTTTGGTCTCGCGTGCTGTGCGATCGAGATGATGAATGCTACGGCGTCGCGCAACGACCTGGCACGTTTTGGCTCTGAGGTTTTTCGCGCCAGTCCGCGACAGGCGGACGTGATGATTGTTTCCGGTCGCGTTTCCAGGAAGATGGCGCCAGTCCTGCGGCGCATCTACGATCAGATGCCAGAGCCCAAGTGGGTCATTTCAATGGGAGCCTGTGCGACTTCCGGTGGTGTATTTGATAATTACGCGATCGTCCAGGGCGTCGATAAGATCGTGCCGGTCGACGTTTATATTCCCGGATGTCCCCCGCGTCCGGAAATGTTGATTCATGCGGTGATGATGCTCCAGGACAAGGTTATGAAAGAATCGTCCCGAGACCGCAGGGATGTTCCTGAGGCTGAGGCGCGGATCGCTGCGGCCCCCGGTACGCTGCCAATTACTGATGGCTCAACCGTTAACCGCGACGTTCTTCCTGAAGCAAGGCCATATTCGATCGCTTCGCGTCACGAGCGTCGCCGCTCTTCGTAAAGTACGCCGGGCAGAGTCTGTTCATGACCACAGGGGCAAACAACGAGAGCACCTTGCCAGGGGCAGCCACAAATCCAGATCAAAAACCGACGCCGTCACAATTGCTGACGGCGTTGCAGCATGAACACAATCACTGGGTGACTGAGATTATCGAAGCACACGGCGAAGTGACTGCGATCGTGCCGCGCCTGCACATTGTCGATGTATGCGCCGCCCTAAAATCTCTCCCCGATGCGAAGTTTGATTTTCTGGCGGACCTATGCGGAGTTGACCGCGGAGTCGAAGAGGAGCCGAGGTTTGAGGTCAATTACCACCTGTTCTCGACAACGAAACACCATCGTCTCCGGTTGAAAGTGTTGCTGGATGAAGGCAACGTTCATGTACCGACGGTTACCGGCGTCTGGCGTACAGCAAACTGGCACGAGCGCGAAACCTTTGATCTGTTCGGCGTTGTCTTTGATGGACATCCGGACTTGCGAAGAATACTTCTGCCTGACGACTGGCAGGGTCATGCGCTGCGCAAGGATTTCCCTCTGCGCGGCTACGAGCCGTACAGCCTGAAGTAGTAAATGGTGAATGGTAAATGGTGAATGGGAATGGTGAATAGCAAGCGATCAGTGTTAGTAGAAGGGTGAACAGTCTTTTCTTACCATTTACGATTTACTATTTACCATTCACCGAGAGTTATTTCTTACTATTTACGATTTACCATTTACCTTCACCCCAAAGTTATGAGTTCTGCCGTAAACATTCCACCGCAGTTTGAGTTGGTCGATCGGCCGCTGGATACCCAGATGACCATCTCGATGGGTCCACAACACCCGTCTACTCACGGCGTATTGCGTCTTGAACTGGTGCTTGATGGCGAGATGGTGGTCAAGGCCACGCCGGACATTGGCTATCTCCACACCGGGATGGAGAAACTCTTTGAATATAAGAAGTATCAGCAAGGCATCGTAATTACCGACCGCATGGATTACCTCAATCCACTCGGCAACAACCTTGCTTACGTGATGGCGGTTGAAAAGCTCCTGGGGTTGGAGATTCCCGAACGCGCGCAAACAATTCGCGTAATGACGTGCGAACTTCAGCGTATTGCGTCGCACCTCGTTTGGCTTGGTACCCATGCGCTCGACATAGGTGCGATGACCGTTTTCTTCTACTGCTTTCGTGAACGAGAAAAGATCCTGAACCTGATCGAAGCTGCGTCAGGCGGACGACTGACGCCGTCTTACTTCCGCATTGGCGGACTGATGATGGATTTGCCACCGGGCTTTGAACGTCGAGTCCAGCAATTCCAGGACGGCTTTCTCAAGTCGGTTGAGGAGTTTCATACCTTACTGACCGGCAACAGGATTTTTCAGAAGCGGACGCAAGGTGTCGGCGTAATCACGGCAGAGGATGCTATTGACTGGGGTCTCTCCGGACCTTCACTGCGCGGGAGTGGTGTTGCCCTGGATATTCGTCGCGCGAACCCCTACACGAGTTATGAGAAATACGACTTTGAAGTTCCAACTGAAACCGACTGTGACGTGTGGGCCCGTTACCTGGTGCGCATGCGCGAGATGAAAGAGTCACACAAGATCGTTGCGCAGGCGCTGGCAAGATTGAAACCAGGACCGGTAAAGGCGGATGCGCCAAAGGTGGTCTTGCCCGATCGCGAAGCGATGAAGACGCATATGGACGCCTTGATTCATCACTTTTTGATCGTTGCTGAAGGCTTCGATGTGCCGGCGGGCGAAGTCTATCAGCCGATAGAAGCGTCGAAAGGCGAACTCGGCGTGTATGTTAAATCGGACGGTGGACCCAAGCCGGCGCGCGTGCACTTCCGGGGACCGAGCTTTGTAAACCTTTCTGCGCTGCCACACATGTCCGAAGGCGCAATGGTGGCAGACATCGTCGCGATTATTGGATCACTCGATATCGTTTTGGGCGAGATCGATAGATAGTTTCGAGTTCCGAGTTTCGAGTTTCGAGTTTATCTGATGTCCATTGATAGGGGTGAACTAATCGCCATAGTCCGAACTCGAAACTCGGAACTCGGAACTCGAAACTCGGAACTAAAAAAATGAGTCAGCAGCTAACCCAAATTGCTCCGTTATCACAACCGGTAGATATCGGCGATGAAGTCGCATCGTTTTCATCGGAGGTGGAAGCGGAGATTAATTGGCATCTGACGAAGTATCCGGTGAAGCGGTCCGCGATTCTTCCGCTCATGTTTATTGTGCAGCGCGAGCGCGGCTACCTTGATGCGCCAGGGGTTGCCTATCTTGCTAAGCGATTGAGCTTGCGAATTACCGACATTTGGGAAGTCGCAACCTTCTACTCAATGCTGCATACAAAGCCGGTTGGCAAGTATCACATTCAGATTTGCAAGACATTGTCCTGCAAAATCATGGGGGAGCCGAAGATCACCAATCACGTTTGTAACCGCCTGGGCATTAAACCGGGAGAGACTACGCCGGATGGCCGGTTTACCGTTTCGCTGGTCGAATGTCTCGGCTCGTGCGGCACGGCGCCCATGTTTCAGATAGGTTTTGATTACCATGAGAACCTGACGACGGAGAAGGTCGATCAAATACTAGATTCGTTGAAATAGATCGATTTGTACTTTGGTCTTTGTACTTTGGACTTAGGTCTTTGGGTTTTGTTATCTCCGACGTTCGATAGCCGACAAAGTACAAAGCACAAAGTACAAAGATCTAAGTCCTAAGACCTAAGACCAAAAGCCTGAGACTTGATTATGTTCATTGGCGCCATAGGATGTGAACCACTTCAGCTTGCGCGAGTTCATCTCGACAGGTCGACGTCGCTCGACGTTTATCGCAAGAACGGTGGCTACGAAGCACTCAAGAAAGTGCTTTCGGGGATGTCGCCCGATGAGGTGATCAATGAGGTGAAGAAGTCAGCGCTACGAGGTCGCGGCGGCGCCGGATTCCCCACCGGGATGAAGTGGAGCTTCGTTCCTAAGGATTCGCCCAAGCCAAAATACGTAGTCTGCAACGCTGACGAGTCGGAGCCAGGCACGTTTAAGGATCGCTACCTGATGGAGCGCGATCCGCACATGCTGATTGAAGGCATGCTGATCGCAGCTTATGCGCTCGAAGCTAAAGTCAATTACATCTACACGCGCGGCGAGTATCGATACCTGATCGAGATCATGGACCGCGCGCTGAATGAAGCACGTGCTGCGGGATTGCTCGGCAACGATATCCTCGACTCAAACTTTTCTTCCGAGATTTACACTCATACCGGCGCTGGTGCTTATATCTGCGGCGAAGAAACTGCGCTCCTAAGCTCGCTCGAAGGAATGCGTGGGCATCCGCGGATGAAACCTCCCTTCCCTGCGGTCTCCGGCCTGTATGCCAGTCCCACAGTCGTAAACAACGTCGAGACACTTACCGCCGTCCCGGACATTATCAAGATGGGTGGCGAGGCCTATCAAAAACTCGGGACGGAAAAGAGCGGCGGCACGAAGCTTTGGTCAGTTTCCGGTCACGTGAATCGTCCCGGTGTCTACGAGCTTCCGATGGGCTACGACGACATGGAAAAGTTCATCATGGAAGACTGCGGCGGTATGCTCAACGGAGGCAAACTCAAGGCTGTCATCCCGGGTGGCTCGTCGGTCTATATCATGCGCGCCGATCAAATCATCGGCAAAGATGTGCGCATGGACTATGAGGGGCTGGTGGCGGGCGGATCGAGTGTAGGCTCCGGCGGTTTCATCGTCATGGACGAATCCGTCGACATCTTTGAGTCGACCAAGAACCTGACTGAATTCTACAAACACGAGTCATGCGGGTGGTGTACGCCATGCCGCGAAGGAACCGACTGGCTGGTTAAAGTTTTCAAACGCATCGCCAATGGCGGTGGGCGGCTGGAAGATGCTCAGCTCATGCTCGACTTGTGCGACAACATCGAGGGGAAATCGTTTTGCCCGCTGGGCGACGCCGCAGCGTGGCCCATTCAGTCGGCTATTAAGAGATTTCCGGAAGATTTCAAGAAGCATCTGGCTGGGACGAACGGGAATCCGCAAGCGGCGGATGCTTAGTGTTTGCTCCTTCCGTTTAGAAAGGGCACTTGTGCCGCGACGCCGGCGCACAAGTGCGCTAGTCTAAACGGATCATGCTTTTGGCGCACAAGGACGTTGGTCTCAGCGGACAGTATTTTTGCTGGCGTACAACCAGAACTCTTATCGACGTCTTACGAACTTATGTCAACTGAAGTAATAAAAGTCACCATCAACGGCCAGCAGTTTGAAGTTCCTAAAGGTGCGCGACTCATTGATGTTTGCCGCGACAAGGCGTTCGACATACCGTCCTTCTGCTATTACGCCGACCTCGCGCTCCAGGCTTCCTGCCGCATGTGCCTGGTGCGCATCGAGAAGATGCCGAAACTGCAAACCTCCTGCACGATCATCTGCACCGATGGGATGGTGGTAACTACGCAGAGCGAGGAGATTGAAAAAGCGCAACGCTCAATGCTCGAGTTTTTGCTTGCTAATCACCCGCTGGATTGTCCGGTCTGTGATCGCGGTGGCGAATGTGAACTACAGGAGATGGCCTTTGATTGGGGCGGGCTTGAGGAGCGCTTCACAGAAAAGAAGAATTACTATCCTGAAAGATATCTTTCCCCCGTTGTCGCAAACGATCCGCAACGCTGCATCCTATGCAAGCGCTGTACGCGCGTTTGCGACGAGTGGATGGGCGAAGACGCAATCGAAGCCGGGGGACGCGGTGCAAATACCGTGATCGGCACGTACGGCGGATGGCTTGACTGTTCCCAATGCGGCAACTGTATCGAAGTCTGTCCCACCGGAACACTACTCGACGGCACTTATCGTCACCAAGCCCGGCCTTGGGAGTTAACACAAACTGTTTCAACGTGCACCTATTGCTCTGACGGCTGCCAGATGTCGCTCGGCTCGCGCGGCGGCGAGTTAATGCGCATCGTGGCGCGCGATCGTTACGTCAACGGGCTCAATGGCGAATTTCTTTGCATTAAGGGTCGTTTTGGCCATCCTTTTGTGAACCACGAAGAGCGAATACGTACGCCGTTGATTCGTTATCAAAAGGGCGGAAAACTCATTCCCGCAACTTGGGACGAAGCGATTCGTCACGTGGCGGAAAAGCTCGATGCAGTTGTCGATAAGAACGGGCGCGACGCTCTGGGCGTAGTTGGCAGTCCCCGCATAACTAACGAGGCTAATTACCTGCTCTATAAGTTTGCGACCGAGTTGGTTGGCACAAACAATTACGCCTGCACGGATTCTCACAACCTGAAACCATTTTTCGACAACCTGGGCGCTCCTCTGGCGACACATCGTGACATTCGCTACGCCAAAACGATCCTTTTGATTGGCGGAGAACCAGAAGAGCTGCAACCGCTAACCGGTAAACAAATTCGCCAGGCTGTTCGGAACGGCGGAGCAAAGTTGATTGTCATCAATAGCACGCCGATTAGATTGACTGAGCAGGCGGCTCAATTCATTCACATTCGGCCCGGCGCCGAAGACGCGGCGGTGTTGGCACTTTGGAACAACTCGAATGATGCGCTTGCTCTGGAAAAGCTTGGTATCGAGACAGATGAACTTCAGAGCTTGAGACGGACAGTTGCAGACACCCAAGGCGATCTCGTGATCATTTTCACCACGGACTTGAGCAGTGCGGCACAAACCGTAGTCGCGCAACTACCCTACTCCCTCCGCGGAGACGACGGTGGCCGGCGCGTGTTGCTGCATCCCCTTCCACTTTTCAATAACAGCGTTGGCGCCCACGACATGGGATTGATGAACGGCGCAATGACCGCGACGCAAATGATTGCCGCCGCCGGCGATACCATCCGCGCCATTTATGTAGCCGGTAGCTTTCTTCCTGAACAGTTGCGAGCTCACGGAGACGCGCTGAGTAAACTGGACTTCCTGGTAGTTCAGGAGCTTTTTGAAACTGACACTACTGCTTTCGCCGACGTGGTTCTGCCGGCTGCTTCGTTTGCCGAGATTGACGGTACGTTTACAAACAACGATGGCTTTGTACAGCGCGTGCGCCAGTCGATTCCGCCGGTGAATCAGTCGAAGCCCGACTGGATGATTACCGCCCAATTGGCTCTCGAGCTGGGAATGGATTTTGGGTTCGAGCTGTCGGCGAGTGCGGTCTTTCGTGAAATTGCCGAACTCATTCCCGCCTATACAGGGCTGCGATATCCGGTACTTAAGGATGAATCCAGTCCGGTGCAGGCAAAGTACAAGATCGCTGATTCCGTCGATCTGACTTCAGAATTGATTGCCCTGCGCGATGCTGCTCAGGCGATGCCGGAAACCGGAGAGAAACTCAGCGTTACGCCGCAGGTTGGGCACGAACTCTTCAAGATTGGAACTCTGACTGGCAAGGTGCCGCAGTTTCATTTGCTCGCCGCAGGTAATCCGCGGCCTGAGACTGTAAGGATTTCGCCGCTGTATCAGATCACGGTAGATGCGGATCTTCATGCTGAGGCGGCCGTCGCGGGAGATTGAAGTTTAGAGCACAACCTTTAGGTTGCTGCTGCCGTATCCGGGCAAGCTAAAGCTTGGACTCTGAACGCTATAATCCATGGACTGGAACCCGATCATTCATTCAGTGCTCGTGATTGTGGCAATCACGATCGCCTTTCTCGCGATCATGCTGCTGGTGGCAGCTACTGTCCTCGCTGAGCGGCGCGTCCTTGCCTTCATTCAAGGACGGCTTGGTCCAAACCGCGTTGGTTATGGCGGCGTCTTACAACCCTTCGCTGACTTCATCAAGACGATGATGAAGGAAGACCTCGTTCCCGATCAGTCTACCCGATTTGTTTTTCTGCTGGCTCCGATGATTGCCGTAGTCACGGCCATTATGGCCATCATCGTTTATCCGTTTGGTCCAACCGTCACACTTCCTTTTGTCGGCACGATTCAACTCGTGATAGCACGCTTCGATGTGGCGTTGCTTTACGTGCTTGGTGTCACGTCAGTCGGCGTTTATGGAATTGCACTTGCCGGCTGGTCGTCAAACAACAAGTACAGCCTGATGGGAGGGCTGCGTTCGTCCGCGCAAATGATCTCATATGAGCTTGCGCTGGGCTTGTCGCTCATCGGCGTAATCCTGATCTGCGGCACGCTGGACATCTACAACATTGTCGAACAACAGTCCGGCTGGTACGGCATGCAGTGGAACATCCTTTACCAGCCGCTCGGTTTCGTCCTCTATCTGATAGCTGCCGTTGCGGAAACGAATCGTGTTCCTTTTGACCTGCCGGAGGCCGAAACTGAACTGGTCGCAGGATTTCACACTGAATACAGCTCGATAAAGTTCCTGCTCTTTTTCAACGCCGAATACATCAACATGATCACGGTTTCGATGCTGGCGACGACTCTGTTCTGGGGCGGCTGGAACGTGCCGTTTGCTGAGTATTTGTTTGGCCGCGGCACCATCTTGTTCGCGCTTGTCAGTCTCCTCGGCTTTGTGGTGAAGATAGTGCTCTTTCTGTTTTTCTACATCTGGATACGCGGTACGTTGCCCCGCTTTCGTTTTGATCAACTGATGGATTTTGGTTGGAAGTTTCTGTTGCCGGCCGCGATTCTGAATATCGTCGTTACGGCGACGGTTGTGTTTTTCAAGGGCGGCTAGCAAATTACGGTGAATAGTAAATGGTGAATGGTGAAAACCGGACCAACGATTCACTATTTACCATTCACCATTTACCGATTTTCCAATGGCTACGATTCTATTCATTATCTTCGCCGGGCTGGCAATTGGTTGCGCCATTGCGGTGGTGTCGCAAAGCAATCCGCTGTATAGCGCGATTTCTCTCATCGGCGTCTTTATTGCCCTCGCCTCGCTTTATCTCACGCTGGCCGCCCCATTCATCGCTGCGGTCCAGGTCATTGTTTATGCCGGCGCGATCATGGTCCTCGTGATCTTTGTGATCATGCTGCTCAACGTCGAGCACTCCGAACCACGTCGCAAGCGGCTGAAATTTCTCGTGCCCGTAGCCATGGGCCTGGCGGCAATCTTAATCGCCGAAACCGCATTTATTCTTTATTCAGTCCAAACTTCCGAAAACGGCCCGCCGAACAACATCTCTGACGTAGGGCTGACTCACTCGATTGGCTTAGGGTTGTTTACGGGATACCTGTTGCCATTTGAAGTCACTTCGGTGTTGTTGTTGATGGCGATCGTCGGCGCGATGTCGCTGGCCCGACGGGGAGCGTTGTTGTCTCCAACGGCACGCGTGGTTCCTGGCACACAGGTCCTGGCGATGGACATCGTGAATCCACGCGCGATTGGCGATCAAACTCCAGTCGTGACGGAAACGAGTGCCGAAGCGGCGCGACTTCTGGGTGTTGAATTTCAGCCCGATCGCGACCAGGAGGAATAGATCAGATGGCCCCGCAACTGTCATGGTATCTGGCGCTCTCTGCCATCCTTTTTACGATTGGCGCCGTAGGCGTGATCATCAAGCGTAACGTCATTGCTATGTTCATGTGCATCGAGTTGATGCTCAACGCCGTAAATCTGACGTTTGTGGCATTCTCGAGTTTTTTTCAGGACGTAACCGGCCAGCTTTTTGTTTTCATCGTCATGACTGTAGCCGCGGCTGAGGCTGCTGTTGGTCTTGGCATTATCATCGCCATCTTCCGCAATCGCGAATCGCTCGATGTGGATGATGCAAGTATCTTAAAACTTTGAGCTTTGAGCTTTGTACTTGGTACTTGGCAGCGAGTGGTTCGAACAAGGTAGGGTTACCGATACAAGTTCAAAGGACAAAGGACAAAGCTCAAAGTGCAAAATCCAGAAAAGCAAACTGAAATGGCGTTGTGAACGAGAATAATCTATTAAGTTTGATCATCTTTGCGCCGCTGGCCGGTGCGGCCGTCAATTGGTTTGCCGGCCGGCGTCTGCGGAGTGAGAAATTCATAGGCCTAGTTGCCTGTTCGTCGGTAGGCATCTCCACGATTGTCGCTTTCTATCTTGCCTTCAAACCCGATGGCGCACTTTTCTCGACTGTGCCTGTTTTCGATCACCTCTGGACCTGGGTTCAAGTCGGTGCATTTCGCGCAGACTTCGGTCTTGCTATGGACCGGCTAAGCGGCACTTACGCACTATTCGTTACCTTCGTCGGGTTCCTCATCCACGTCTTCGCGGTTGGCTACATGCATGAAGACAGCGGCTTCTATCGCTTCTTTGCGTTTCTGAACCTCTTCATGTTTTCGATGCTGACCCTGGTACTGGCTGACAATTTCCTGCTGATGTTTGTTGGCTGGGAAGGTGTTGGTCTCTGCTCTTACCTATTGATTGGCTATTACATCGATCGCAAGGAAGCGGGTGACGCGGCGAAAAAAGCGTTCATTACAAACCGCGTTGGCGATTGGGGCTTCGTGATGGGCATTATGCTTATCTTCTTCCTGACGTCAGCCCTAGGTAATGGGTCAATCAGTTTCTTCGATAATCCCGTCACGCACGTTACAAGCGTTTTCAATATTTTGAGCGCGCGCGAGGTAGAGCCCTTCGCTTGGGGAACAATCTGGGCCGGCGGTCTAACTTCCGCAGCAGTTCTTCTCTTCATTGGCGCGGCAGGAAAGAGCGCTCAGATTCCGCTTTACGTCTGGCTGCCTGATGCAATGGCTGGCCCAACGCCGGTGTCTGCACTTATCCATGCTGCGACGATGGTTACCGCAGGTATCTACATGATCGTTCGTTGCTCGGCGATTTATGTCCACGCTCCCACGGCTATGTTTATCGTCGCGATAATTGGTGCGGCTACGGCGCTATTTGCCGCCACTATTGGACTCGCTCAGAACGACATTAAGAAGGTTCTCGCGTATTCCACCATCTCGCAGCTTGGCTATATGTTTTTGGCCTGCGGCGTTGGTGCCTTCGTAGCAGCAATCTTTCACGTCATCACGCACGCGTTTTTCAAAGCACTTTTATTTCTCGGCTCGGGTTCAGTCATCCACGGCATGCATCATGAACAGGACATGCGTCGCATGGGCGGGCTCAAAAAATATCTGCCCATAACATTTGCGACCATGCTCACCGGCTGGCTAGCCATCTCGGGCATACCCATCTTTGCGGGGTTCTTTTCCAAGGACGAAATACTATGGAAAACCTGGAGCGCAGGCACCTTCAGTTTGCCCAGTCCCGCCTGGAGCAAAGCGCTTTGGTTTATCGCGGCGCTTACTGCATTGCTCACCGCCGTTTACATGACCCGAATGATGGTGATGACCTTTTGGGGAACCGAGCGTTTTCGTGAACAGCACGTGGACCACGATCAAATTAAGGCGACGAGCGAAGTACCTGAGGACATCCATGACGGTGCACACCATTCCGATCACGGTGTTCATGAACCCCACGAATCGCCCTGGTTGATGACCGTGCCGCTCGTCGTGCTGGCTATACTTTCGACCTTTGGTGGTTTTATTGGAGTGTCTTACGCGCTCAGTTCGCTGTTTGGCGGCCACCCCGAAAATTATATTGAGCGAACTCTTGACAAAGCGGTCGCTGAGGTCCCTGACAGCCGGAGCACAACCGAGCATGGCGGTGAGCACACGTGGCTCACGCCACCTCCTCAAGCCGTTGATGGCCCACCGGCGTTTGCTCCCCTGGAAGAGCAGGTCGGTGTTGAAACCTTCCATTCGGCTGAAGAGATTCGTCTGGAGCGGTTGCTCGCACTGCTCTCTATCCTGATTGCGACGCTGGGTATCGTAATAGGGTGGTTACTTTTCAAAGCGCGTCCGTTGCGCCAGATGCCGCGCATACTCGAAAACAAATATTACGTTGATGAGATTTACAACACGGCGATTATTAATCCGATCAACTTTGTGTCGCGGGAAGGACTCTGGAAACTATTCGATATCGGTGTGATTGATGGACTCCTGCACGCAATTGGTGACGTCGTCACTGAAACTGGCAGGGCTGTGCGCCATATGCAAGCCGGGTTCGTACGCGGCTACGCGGCGATCATCTTGCTGGGAGCCCTCGCGGTAATAGGCGTCTTCGCTTATTACGGCGTTCACGTTATGGGCTGGCTGGTCCGTTAATATGCAACAGCACTTATTGACCTTAATTATCCTGCTACCATTCGTCGGCGCGCTGGCGACCGTGGCTTATAGTCTGCTGCCCAACAGACGTGAGGCAAATTATAAATGGATCGCTCTGGCATTTAGCATCGTTGACTTTGCGCTTTCACTGTTGCTGGTTCGCGGCATTGGCGCGGGAACAAAAGACTTCCGCTTTGTGGAAGATGTCATTTGGATTGGATCCATCGGCGCCCACTACCATATCGGAGTTGACGGTATCAGCCTTTGGCTCGTGTTGTTGACAACGCTTTTGATGCCCATTGCGATCCTTTCAAGCTGGACCGCAATTGAGAAGCGACAGCTCGCGTATTACATGTTTCTGCTGCTGCTGTTGAGTGCGATGGTTGGAGTCTTTGTTTCCCTCGACCTGCTCCTCTTCTACCTGTTCTTTGAAGCTTCGCTTGTCCCGATGTTCTTTTTGATCGGCATCTGGGGCGGTGAAAACAGGATCTATGCCGCAGTGAAATTCTTTATTTACACCGCGGTCGGAAGCCTGTTGATGCTGGTGGGAATCATCGCGCTCTATTACAACTTTAATACTTTTGACTACACGACAATTCTCGCGGCGCTGAGCGGTGGAAATTTGTTGGGAGAGAGCACTGCGTTCTGGTTGTTCCTCGCCTTTGCATTTGCTTTTTGTATTAAGGTGCCACTGTTTCCGTTGCACACCTGGCTGCCTGACGCACACACCGAAGCGCCCACGGCCGGATCGGTAATTCTGGCAGGCGTGTTGTTAAAGATGGGTACCTACGGCCTGCTGCGTTTTAACCTCGGGCTGTTTCCTGAAATGTCGCGCAAATTCGCTCCGTTGATGATAACGCTTGCGGTGATTGGAATAATCTACGGCGCCCTGGTTGCCATGGTGCAGCCAGACGTTAAGCGACTCGTGGCCTACTCGTCAGTCAGCCATATGGGCTTCGTTGTCCTTGGGCTCTTCTCCTTCACCGAGTTCGGCATGCAGGGCGCGCTTTATCAAATGCTCAATCACGGTGTATCGACCGGGGCGTTGTTTCTCTTCGTCGGCTTTATCTACGAGCGCAGACACACCCGCATGATCACCGAGTTCGGCGGGCTGGCCACGCCCATGCCCTGGTTCTCGACGCTTTTCGTAATCGCGTCGCTTTCGTCAATCGGCCTGCCGTTTCTGAATGGCTTCGTCGGTGAGTTTCTGATCATGCTGGGCAGCTGGACTTCGAAGGCGGTGGCAAGCGCGTGGATTGTTACAATGCTAGCCGGGACAGGCGTGATTTGGGCAGCAGTTTACATGCTCTGGATGCTCCAGCGCGTGGTGTTTGGCGAAGTAACTAATCCGAAGAACGCGAAGCTTCAGGATCTTAACGCGCGCGAGATTGGCCTGCTGATTCCGT
The DNA here is from genome assembly GCA_036560225.1 of Pyrinomonadaceae bacterium. Lineage (GTDB taxonomy): Bacteria > Acidobacteriota > Blastocatellia > Pyrinomonadales > Pyrinomonadaceae > PSRF01. Next base: position 16,493 of record DATBRN010000051.1, read on the forward strand.
TGATGGTTTTGATGCTCTTCATGGGCGTCTACCCGCGCGTCTTTCTGGATCGATCCCAGGCGAGTGTTGAGGCTGTGCGTTCACGAATACCCCTCAGCGAGGCTGGTGGCTCATTCCAGGCTGCGGTGCCTCCGCAAGAACCTGACGCAAGGGACAGCAAGTCGGCCACGACGGCTGAAGTGAAACTGGGCAAATGAATTTCCTGGCACTCTACACAAGACCAGACGTTAATCTGTGGCTGATTCTGCCCGAGTTGATCATTTGTGTGGTCGGCGTAATCGTCATGCTGTTTGACGCTTTTGCGAAGCCTACCCAGCGATGGGTAACAGGCGGCATTTCCCTCGCAGGATTAGCGGCTGCAGCTCTCGGCACTACCTGGTTGTGCCTTTTCTGGCGAGGACCGGTTGAAGCCTTCAACGGTATGATCGTCCTGGACGAACTCCGCCTCGGCTTCACCTTCGTCTTCCTGCTAGTTTCCGCGCTAACGGTCCTCGTTTCTATGGTCTGGGTTGAGAATGAACGCCTCCCCGCCGGCGAGTTTCATTCGCTGTTAATGTTTGCAACGTCAGGCATGATGTTAATGGCTTCGGCGGGCGACCTCGTAATGGTTTTTCTCGGTTTGGAGATCTTGTCGATCGCCACCTACGTGATGTGTGGCTTTCGCCGCGTAGACATTCGTTCCAACGAGTCGTCGATGAAGTACTTCATCCTTGGCTCTTTCTCGTCTGCGTTTCTGCTTTATGGCATTGCCCTGACTTATGGTGCTACCGCGACAGGAGCGCTTCCGCTTACGACCAACATTGCCGAGATAGCCAGACGATTGCCCGATTCGCAATATCCGATGCTCCTTTTCGCGGGTGCAGCGATGATGCTGGTCGGTTTCGGCTTCAAGATCGCCACCGCGCCTTTTCATGTCTGGACGCCCGACGTGTACGAAGGCGCGCCGACTCCCGTCACAGCGTTCATGGCTGCCGGCCCTAAGGCTGCCGGCTTCGCTTCTTTTCTGCGCGTCTTTCTTTTCGCTTTTCCATTCGTTGTGGCCACCCAATCCATCGCTGGCCAGATTCACGCCGCCTGGCTCAACGCCCTGGTGGTTATTGCGATTCTAACCATGACTGTGGGCAATGTGGTTGCGATTGCGCAGAACAATGTGAAACGAATGCTCGCATATTCGTCGATTGCACATGCAGGTTATGCGCTGGTCGGGTTTGTCGCAGCTGGCGCGGCTCGCGAAGCCGAGCAGAGCAAGGCTGCTATCGCTGCCGTCATCTTTTATCTTTTGACCTATGCCGTCATGAACCTCGGGGCTTTCGCGGTGGTACAAGTCATCGCGCGCGCCGGTGATCGACGCACCGAAGTCGAGGATTACAACGGCATTGGCTTTCAGTCGCCGTGGCTCGCCTTCGCGCTATCTTTGTTTTTGCTGAGCTTGCTGGGAATGCCGCTTACCGCGGGCTTCATCGGCAAAGTTATGGTCTTTCGTGCCGCACTGGATCAGCATTACTACCTGTTGGTCGTGATTGGTGTGCTTAACACTGCGGTCTCCGCTTACTACTATTTGCGGCTCATCATCGTGATGTTTTTCCGCGAACGGACCACTGCGTGGAGCGCGCCGCCGGTACCTGCCAGTATTGGCCTGGCGTTGGTCATTACTATCCTCGGAGTTTTCTACCTTGGTCTATTCCCAGGCCGCGTAATCAATGCTCTCCAAATGAAGCCTGTCGTTTCGGTGTCGATGAAATAGCGTCAGGACTAATCAACTACACTCAACCTGAAAGGAAATGGTAATACAGAACAGGGAGCGGTAGCGACCTGATGCAACACTCAACCTCGGAATACTCAGCTGCCACAAAGACTACTAAGTTGAGTGTTGCATCAGGTGGCTGCCGCTCCCCGTGCCGTAGTTGAGTGTGGCATCAGGTTGTTCCGTAGTTGAGTGACGGATCAGGTCGCTACCGCTCCCTGTTCTGTAACTGATCGCTCAATAAGCAGTGAGACTCTCTATCAAGCCCGGGTATTGTATTGTTCGAACATGAACGCTGAAAAATACGCCGAGCAGGTGCAGGCCGAGCTTGCCGACGCCTGGTTACCTCACATCTATCGTGAGCGCATCCGCACTAAGCGTACGCGCTCCTACCACTTTGAAGGCTTAAAGAAGAGAGCACGCGTCGAAATTCAGCATACCTTGCTGGGCGTAGAGCTGAAGGCAGGACGACGGCGCCTGCTCTGTCCTGACCTGGCCACGGCACGTTATCTGGCCGTATTCGCGCGGGCAGGTTGCGAGCACGTCGCCGTGCCTTATGACATTACCAGGATCTCTCAGCTGGCAGACGAACTGGAGTCTTCCTGGCACCGAATGTTTCTCCTGGCTGACCACCATGCAGCCGCGGAATCCGAAGTTATGAGGGGTCGAATTCACCGCATCCTGGTCGATAAGATCAGGGCTGAGATCTCCGAAGCAGGCGCCGGGAGTTCGATTCCGGAGTTCAAGCAAAGCACGAAGCAGCGACCCTGATCTCCGTGGTAAGTCACGGACTTACAGAGCATAGGCGGGTACTGACCTGTTCCAGGTGGCTGCTATTGAGGAAGTTATGTAACTTTTTCGTGACAGCCTTAGAAATTGCTCTTGCGCAACCAGCAAAGTTCGAAGTTTAATAGGTCTTGAGATGATTGAAGAGCTCAGGGAAGTACTAACCGAAGAACAGCTACCTGCCGAAGCCAGCGCCGAGCTTCCGTTTCCTTTCACGCAACAGACTTTCTGTCGTTACGAGCCAATCGAAAAGCAGATCGATCGCGTGCGCGTGCTCGTCGTGGATAATCTAATCCGCGATGAAGAGGGTATTTCGGACGTGGCGCGAACCAACTGGGGCACGGCAGCCTCCTCCGAGATAAAACGTGAACGCTGCATTGCAGAACTGGCGATTGAGAATATCGTCAGCAATATCCAGCGCCTGGTGAAAACACCTATCACCAAGGTAACGCCGCTAGCGTCTATTGCCGCGGCAACCCGCCAGTTTACGCCGGACGCAATCGTACTCAGCGGCACGCTGCGAGATTTCGATTACTACAACCCGGCGGTGCTTGAAACCTTCGCCGAGTTTATTCGCAGTACTACCATACCCGTTCTAGCAATCTGCGGTGGCCACCAACTAGTTGGCCTGAGTTTCGGTGCCCGCGTCATGACACTTGACCGGCTCGAGCAGCACGAACAGCGAGAAAATCGGCCGTTGGAGTATCAGTATCGGTTCATCCGAATAACTGATCCGCAGGATCCGATCTTTCGCGGGATCAACACCCAGACTGGCGGCTTGTCGCACCCGGTGGGACACGCGCGCGTGTTACGCGTTTGGCAAAATCATGGTTTACAAATCGATCGCGTGCCGAAGGGTTTTACATTACTGGCTACTTCATATCTCTGCCGAAATCAGATGATGGTCAAGCGGAGCGAGGGCCAACTGATCTACACCGTCCAGTTTCACCTGGAAAAATCTTTCGAAGATTGGAACAAGAGCCGCACACGCTGGGAACACCAAAACGAATCTCGCGACGGCCGCATCCTCTTTGAGAACTTCCTGCAATTGGCGCTCGCACACCAGGCTAACTAACTCATCACGACTGGCCGGAACAATCTGTTAACTAACTCCTACTCATGGCGAGAGAGGTTTTAACCGAGATCACGCTTGCCGTCGCCGCCAAGGCTTTGGCTGAGCGTGATAGAGACCTGGCTTCAATCCTGGATAACCTGGGACCGCCGCCACTTTGGGCCCGCCGGCCCGGTTTTGCCACGCTCGTCAAAATCATTCTCGAACAACAAGTCTCTTTGTCGTCAGCCGCCTCTATGTTTTCCCGCCTGAAGAAGAATGTAGTTCCCTTCCAGCCGGCGCGAATGCTTGAATTGGGGGAGACTCACTTAAAGTCTCAGGGTCTAACGCGTCAGAAAACAGCGTATTGTCTCCACCTCGCACAGTCGCTAACCGACAGACGGCTACGTCTCGCGCAGATCGCTCGAATGAGCGATGTTGACGCGAAGGCTGCATTGCTTGAACTTAAAGGCATCGGTCCGTGGAGCGCGGATATCTATCTGCTGATGGCGCTCGGCCGCCCTGACATCTGGCCGACCAATGATCTTGCGCTCGCGGTCGCGGTCACTGAGCTGAGACAGTTGAGAAAGCGGCCAAACTCAAATCAATTGGCGGAAATGGCTCAAGCGTGGCGACCTTATCGTTCAGTAGCAGCGAGAATGTTGTGGCAATACTATCTTGCGAAGCGGAGTAAGAATGGGAAGTAACGATCACACTCACTGCTAGCCTGGGCTGCAGGCATCGGGGTTGATTACCAAACAAAACACACGACGATTTGCGGTGTCACTGTGGTCAAAGAGAATCTGCGGCTTCGCCGCCGCACAGTGCGGTAAGGCTCTGCCTTACCGCGAGTCTTTAATGGACGACGAGGCTGCGCCTCTGCTGAGGCGCAGCCTCAAAATATTAAAGGCAAGCGCCGAAAAGGCGGAGCCTTTTCGCACTGTGCGGCGGCAAAGCCGCAGCCGTTGACTGAGCGACGGGTCGAAGTGCCTGCTCAATCGCGACATGTTTATGTCTATTTCGAGATTGTTGATGCTGCGGTGATTGGCGCCGTCACCGTGAAGTCGGTCCGCACGGGCACGTTCTCCATCGTTAGTTCAATCAGGCGATCGACTACGGCGTTTAGGTCCTTGGTCTCCTCAAAGACCCGTAACTGTTCTTCCGCAGAAGTCCGCCGCTCGAGAATCGTGTGGATGTGCTCGATCTCCTTGCGCGAATCGAGTTCGTCCACCACGTCGTCTACAAAGTCCAGCAACTCAAGCACCAGATCCCGCGTCGGCACTTCTTTCTGTTTGCCAAAGTCGATCATCTTGCCGTTCAGTCCCCAACGCACGGCACGCCACTTGTTTTCTTGAATCAACATCCGCCGGTACAGTCGAAAGCCGAGATTCTGATCGATCAATTTCGTGAGCTTCGCGACGATAGCCTGAAACAGTGCAGCAATCGCCACTGTGTCATCCACCCGCGTTGGAATGTCGCAGATGCGAAACTCCAGCGTTGGAAAGACGGGATGCGGCCGCAAGTCCCACCAGATCTTCCGACCATCGTTAATGCAACCGGTCCTGACCAGCAGGTCGACATAGCGCTGAAAGTTACTGTATGAGTCGAAGTGGTCAGGGATGTCTGTACGCGGAAACTTTTTGAAGATTTCCGTGCGATACGACTTGAGTCCCGTGTTGTGGCCCAGCCAGAACGGTGATGAAGTTGTCAGCGCCAGCACGTGAGGAAGGAAATAGCGCGCCGCATTCATGATGTGAATCCGCCGTTCAGGATCTGCAACGCCAACATGAACATGCAATCCAAAGATCAAAAGTGAACGAGCGACGGATTGCAGTTCCTCGACCAGCAACTGGTATCTTTCATCATTGTAGATCTTCTGGTCCTGCCAGTTTGAAAACGGGTGCGTTGAAGCCGCCACAATCCTCAATCCGGCTTTTGTGGCGAGGCCGGAGATGATGCTACGCAAGCGAGTAATATCCGCGCGCGCCTCATCGATGTTTTTGCAGATGCCTGTGCCGACCTCGATCATCGACTGGATCATCTCGGGCTTGATCTGCTCACCGAGAATCATCTTGCCTTCTTCCAGAAACTCCGAAACGTGAGAACGGAGTTCACGACTTTCTGGATCGACAATTTGGAACTCTTCCTCGATGCCTAAAGTGAATTGGTCGAACATAGCTTGGGACTCCTGCTCGTCAAGTAATTTCAAGATTCAAACATTTCTGAATCATCTGCCAATCAGGTGTTAGTTTCCCAATAAACTCGTATCGCAAATGCTTTAACGCGCTTAGCGGCGAATATACGGGACTATAAAGGTCGAAATGAACATACCACTTTCGCGGCACTCCTTCCACATAGAGGAAATGCAAGACCGCGTCTGCACGTCCCTTTTCGTAAAACCCGGCTGTCGTATCCTTATGATTTGCCAGGAAGCGGGTGAAATCCTTGCGCGATCTTAGCGTCGATTCAACAATCGGCCAGGCATCAAAAGCGAGACCTACCCCTCCCTCACCATAAACATTTTCTATTTTCCTGATAACTTGCCACAGGTCCTTCGCTTTTAGACGAGCGGCCATGATCAACAACGTCTGTTGCTTGTCAACGGGTAACCCGTTGAAAGCTGCTTCGTCGCTGGGCGCGCCCCATAGGCCTGATAGTTTGCCTGTCAGGGCTTCCCGCGAATCTTCCGAAAGATCCTTCCAGAGTTTCTGTGAGGTCGTATCAGCCATCGCCAAGCTCACTTTCGATCAAAACGCGGTTTGCATCCGATAGATCCAAGAACCGGAGGCCAACGCCTCCCGGATTGCTGTAGATGACTTCTGCATGGGCAACAATGTGCCGTTCCTCTGCAAAAGGAATGCGAACGAGCAGCACCGACCCTTCAGGTAGGTTTGCCTGCGTGTTGAGGTAGAAGCCGCCGATGCTTATGTCTTTGGTGCTCGCCACTCCGGTTGCATCTTTGCCATCAAAGAACACGTCGATAATCAAACGTGAGCGGTCGTGGCGGCGGCGCTCTTCCGGTCCTTCCAGACTCTCATCTGGCTCATCAACCACAGAAGATTTTCCTCAGCGTTCCTGGTATCAACCGAATATTCAAACCTATCTAAGGCCAAACCTTGGACTATTGCTTTTCACTGATTATGAAGGTTGGAACCATACCGCCACCTGAGCTGACATTTGCCAGTTCTGTAAATGAGAGCCGTGTAAAAGCTGAGCGCACCTTGCCATTGAACAATAGCGGGTCCAGGTCAACAAGTTGTTCCGCGAAATCAATCGTGCCGTCGTTCTGGAGAGCTGGGAATATTTCTCGCGCGGTTGGTACTCGCTCTTGCGCCAGATAATCGCCGTTAACCAGAGCGCTACGCAAGGCTTCCTCCCAACGAATCTCATCGGTGTTCCAGCCGATCGTGATTCCGTGACCACCATAATCATCGTTTGGTTTGAGCACCAGCTTATCGCGGTTCGCCTTGATGTATTCGAGTAGATCGATCTCTTTGCCGAAGTAATCTGTCTTCTCCTGTCTTACCAGCCTCGTCCACGGCACATGTTTGCTGATCGCTTGCTGCTCTTCGCTATTGAAGAGTTTGGCCCGGCGCTGATCGGTCAATACAGCAAACAACGCTTTCTTATGAATGAGCTTGGAACGAAAACTATTGACCATGCAGATCGCGCCTGCGCGATAAGCTTCCAGCAGGGCTGGATATTCGCGCATGATTGGAAGGTATTCGTTAACCAGCAGGCGCTTGTAAACAATATCGATCTGGAAATCTCCGACGCCAAGCCGGTTCTTATCAAACTCGAGTTCGTCCGGCGAGCAGATTATCGACGGATAACCTTCCCTTTCAAAAAACTCCTTGAAAAGCTCAAACTCTTTTTGCGTTGGCATTCCTTTCAAATCGACAATAGCGATCTGCGGAACGGTGTCCGGCTTACGCCCGAGAAACTCCTCGTAGGAATCAAGCAGCACGTCGAGCATTTGGCGACGTCCGAAAAGAGAGCGGACATTATACGTTTCAGCGAATCGCTTCATCACCGGAAGTCTTGAAAAGATTTCGTAGGCCGCATCCACATAAGCGATTCCTGCGGGACTCTCACCGTTGAGTTCCACAAAACTGTAGGCGGCTTCGGTAAGAAACGAGTCGAGCCTCGCCGTTGGCGAAACTGCTCGATAGCCGGGATCGATGCTGATCAGCTCCCGCTCCACGTCTGTTACGCCGAGGTCGCTGACAATGGAGTCGTCGCCAATGGCGGCGTCCTTGACCTTCTGAATGGCCGACCAAACCGTTTCGCAGACGCGAACAACGCGGGCGAAATCCTCTTCCGTGACAAAGTGTGGGCGCAGGTAGGGTGAAAGCCGGCGGCCGCCAAAGATCAACTTCGATTCCTCGAGGCCTTCATCGAGCATCACTCGAGATGATTCAGCAAGGGTATTGTCACGAAGTAGATCGTGATAACGCGAAACTGCGTCATGCAACATAGGCGTAGACGATGTCTCTTTATTCGAGCTAAGACAGCTCGACAAGCTTTTAAGCTTGCCGGAAGTTCGGTACGTCAGGAGGCAGTTAGAGTACCACAGCAGGTCGGAAAGCGGCCATGGTATGTTCAGAGTCCAACCCTTAGCTTGCTCGGTTACCCAAAACGGCAAGCTAAAGCTTGTACTTTAAACGTTGCTTGGATCGCGCCAAGCCTATGGCTTTTTTGAGTAACGGCTTGCCGAATACTGGAACGTGAGGACGATTTTTTCCTTGTCTCTGACAATGACACAAGTGGAAGCAACACCCGGAGGCTTTGGCGTAAAAGCCCAGGCGCCCGAGAGGATTGGCTGCCCATCGATGGTTTCAATCACATCCCCTGCCCGAAGCCCGGCCTTGAACGCGTTGGTTGACGGCTGAACAGAAATGACCAGTACTCCGCCGGATGAGCCAAAGCGTGAAGCAACGCGCGGCCTTAACGCAACCGCTTCTATGCCCTCGGCCATCAACGAGCCGGGCTTAAAAGCCTTCGCTATAAACTTCTCATATGCCTTAATGCCAAACATCGGATCGGGTGATTCGCTCAGCTTGATCTCCAGCGCCTCGGAGTCTTCTTTGCCTGGACGAGCCACTGTGAAAAGGACAGGGATCTCCGGCGCGACCTCATCCAAAAGCCACGAGAAGTCATCTGCGTTTCGAACGTCTCCATTGTTAACTCTAAGTATCACGTCGCCCGGCTTGAGTTTTGCGAGAGCAGCCGGGCTTCCCGGGGCCACCGAAGTGAGCAAAATACCCTCGCGCTTCTCAGCTAACTCCCGAGCGCGGTCGAGCTCCCAACCAACGTGCATAATTCGATCAAGGGAAACTGCGCCGATAGGCTCACCCTTAATTCCGAGCCAAGGCCTGGGAACGCTGGCTTGTCGCGCCATCACGCGCTTAGCTGCCATTCGCACTAATGCTATCGGGACAATGGTGGCTTCATCACCTTCCACCGCATCAACAATGCCGAGTGTTTGACCCGAGGCGTTGATTGCAATTCCCCCAATATTTACGGGAGACAACTTCGCTGACTTGATCCTCACGCGAGCCACGCCTCCGGAAGGAGAATGATTGACGTTGACTACAGTCGCGTCTGTTTCTCCGATTCGGACATACATTGCAGTCATCGTCTTCATTTCAGAGGGTGGAGCCGGTTGAGGTCCAATCACGCGAAGCCTTTGACCAACCGTCACTGTCTCTGTCTCTGAATCGACAGTTTGCGGAACGCTACCTTTGTCCAGAGTGATTAGTGACAAACCTGTAAGTCCGTCCAGTCCAACGTAGCGGCCCAGGATGCGCTTGCCATCGCGCGTAATGACACGCAGATCGGCAGGCTCAAGAAGATTTCCCTGGATGTTGACTCTTGGCATGGGGGTAAGAGTCATGGGCGGCATTGCTGTTTCTGGTTGGACCGGCTGAGGTGGGGCTGTGGCCGTCACTTGCGGCGGTACAGGGGCTCGCGGCGCATAACTTACTGCGGGCAACGGCATTTCAGCTTCTGCTTCCGGAAGCCAGGCGGCGATGGTGCGGCCGTCATCGAGGGCAAGTCCGGCAATAACATTCGTATGAACTTCCCTTGCAAAGCTAAACGCTTCGTCGAGTTTGGCAATAGCCTCGACCTGTTCCTGAGACCGAAGGAGTAGACGAAAAACCTTCAAGCCATTAAGGCTGTGTAGAATCGTCACCACCTGTGGGGCAGCATACTTGTTCTCTACGATGACCGGGCGGACAGCAGTCGTGGCGATCGTCTTCCGAGGCGCTGGCGAAGGCGAAGGAGTCTGCGCCGCTGCCCCGGCGCACAGGACACCGATCACGATTACGGTTGGGAGAAGAACCCCGAACAAATTAGTCCTTTTCTGTATTCTCATTGCTCAATTCAACTCTTCCTGAACTAAACCCGGGTCACGAAAATCAATTTACTTACCAAGCTCCTCTTGCGGAGGCCATCAACGGAGACGCACCCTGCGACAAAGAGCGTTGCGAACCGAAACTAACTGAAGGCAGCGAGATGGTTCGCGAAATCCCACGGCCATCGTCCACCGAAACCCTTAGCGACTGGTACCCGCCATCGATTGGAAATGCAGGTGTCGGATAAACTCCAGCAACCTGGTCACGTCTCAACATGTCCGCTGAAGTGCTGGCTGAATCGCGAGTGCTCTGACGGTGAGTGTCTCGTACAGTCGCAACCGCCGTCCCTCGCAAACTGCTATGGCGCTTCTGCGCCAGCTGCTCAGGTTTTACAGCAACGTTCTCCTGCCTCACTGGTTCCGTTCTATTGGTATTGCCACCGTTATTGGTAGCCACTGGACTACTTGTTCCAGCATTCGATGCGATATTAGCCACGCCTTGTGAAACTGGGTTGTTGAAGCGGGTCCTGAAACTGACAAACGTGAGAGCGGATACAATCAACAGAACAACAGCGACCACAGCTACCGGCCGGAGCCCGAACGAGAAATTTCCCAAAGTAAGAGGCCGAGTAGCGACGCGCTTTTCGTCGGCCAGGCGCGCGCGCAGGCGAAAATCGAAGTCGCTGGGTGCTTCTACCGTGCCAAGGCTGGAAACCAGTTCCCGTAACTTCGTCTGTTCGCGCAAAAGCGTTTCACACGCAACGCAATTCAACACATGGTTGTTGACGTCTGAACTCAGCCACTTGCCCGGACTGGCTTCCTCGATTTCGCGTCTAACGGTTCGGCAGTTCATATTTCTCATAGCACTCCCTCAGAGATAAGCTCTCATTTTGTCTCGCAAAAGTCCGCGCGCACGACTAATGCGGGATTTGACTGTCCCCTCGCTCGTTTCCAAGATTCGCGAGATTTCTTCGTAACTCTTTCCATCCACATCGCGAAGGATAAGAGGCGCACGATACCGTTCCGGCAGTGTGCTAATGGCGCGCTGTACCGCAAAGCGACGTTCGGCATCAACAAGTTCCGTGTCGGGCAACGGGTTGTGATCGACGGGATTAAACTCCTGCGGTTCGGCGCCATCCTTCGATTGAAAAAACCCGGTCAACGAAACCAGCTTGCGGCGCTTTCGCTTGCGCAATTCGCTAATGGCGAGGTTCGTAGCGATACGATAGATATAGGTTGAAAACGCGTAGGTCGTCTGGTAGCGCTCCGCGGCCCGGTAAACTCTCACAAACGTTTCCTGCGCCAGGTCAACTGCACCATCGTAGTCGTTAGTCATGCGATAAATGTAACTCGTAATCTGATTGCGATAACGACTTACCAACTCCGCGAAGGCGTCCTCGTCGCCTGTGCGCGTGGCTTCGAGTAGTGCGTGATCCGATGTTGGATCCGCAATAACCTCGCGCCGCAATGTAGCGGCGAAACCCAGGTTTTCGATCGTCGTTAGTGTGTCCATCAGGGCAGGTAGGCTCTTACAGCGCTGACGAGTTTCCTAATTGTTGAGAATACGCGTCGCAGCTAAGCGACTCACCGACTTTGCAATGGGAACGGTCACTTGAACCCCATATTATACCCTGACCGGTGACCCTCCGCAGTTTATACACGCTCCAACCGGCTGCAGGTTCCGAAAGGGTATGATGAAAAGCTACTGAGGCTCCCAAACTATCAGTTTACAAGGAATAGCAGCCAGTCAGTCGGGAGGATATCATAAACGCAGCCCAGCAAATTCCCTTGCAAGGAATATAGTGAATGCGTCGTCGAGGGCTGGGAATTGCCGGCTGAGAGCAACCGGACGACCCTCATTTTGCGCGGGCTTGATTGCCACCTGTAGACCCAGAACGGGCAGGCGCAATCTGACGGATTGCGTTACTAGGCCTCAGGGTTTTTGAACAGGGCGTCGTCAAGCTTGACGCCGTAAGTTACATTGAGAATCCGGGTTTCCTGGATTTGTTTCCCGTCCTCCAGTAACACGCTGCGGTAAGGAACAAGGGTTCCCTGGGCATACCGGTAATCCAGGAACTTCCGCATGTACTTTACCGGCGTCGACCCTCCCGGGGCAGGTTCCTCATATTCGAGCCACAGCACATGAAGACTCTTGGCGCTGATGTAGTAACGGGTAGACTGCTTGTCCTTGTCGACTACATCCACAATGTAGAGATCCAAACCCTTCTGCTTGTCCTTGCCCACCAGGCTCAGGGTCGAACCGTTCTCTTTGTATCTCAACAAGGTATCGAGGCTGCGTCTCAGCTGCGTCAAAAAGCTGCTTGTCGCATCCTGTCTGGGGGTGAACGCGGACCCGTTAATAATGCCCCAGAGCCGTCCGCTGCCGTAAATCAGGGAGTATTCGAGTGTGGGCATTTTTTGATCGAGGCGGATCTTGTCTTTCTCCATGCTCTCGCCGCGAACAGAGCGACGCTCATACTCGGCCTCTTCGATTTTGCCCCCTTCACAAGTTGGCTTACAAATTCGACCGCGCTCGAGGCCATTCCGACGAATCTGCGAAAGGATGGGACGGCCCCCATAAACAAATATGGAAGACTCAGCAATCTGTTCGGCGGTAAAGTTCTTCTGGTTCTTGTCTGCCTTCGGAGTGTTGGGAGCGTTCTTATCTGGCGTCGGTGTTGGGGTCGGCTGCTGGGCAACGGCTACGGCGCTCAGGCGTGTGGCCGCGCTGGCGACCACGAGTGCTAAAAACACTGAGAAGGCTAAGGATGAACGAAACAAGCAATATTCTCCTCTTGAAGTAACTGAGTGGTTGACATGGACTAAATGTGGAAACTGACTATCCGGGCGGCGCGGATTGTAACATACGTATCCGCCTAAAGCCTTGGGCAACCACCTGATGGATGCGCATCCGGTGGCCATTCGATGCCTGCCACAAGAAGTCAGTGAGGCGGATTTCAGCGTTAGTTGAGTTCCGGGAGGACTTCGCGCGGGGCCATTGCTGGCAGCCTTTCCCTCGGGCTCACAGCAGAATCCGGAAGGAGTCAAAAAACTCCCTCGCGTCTGATGGCATCGCCTCAGCCTGCGGCATGCCGTACATTATCTGATAGAGCCGATTCCCGACGATGTAGACCGAGCTGAAAAAAACATTGCCCTCCGCTTCGATAGTTACCGATCTTCCTGGATGACCGTCCAGCGTCACCATCTTATCGGAGGTGATCTTTCCCTTCATGCCTTCAACCTGGCCGCTAATCACGCCTTCCAACGAAGACTTTACATCAAGCGGGACTTGATAGTCGGAATATCCTACCAGGAAAAAGCTCCGCCCCTCGTTTCGCTCCACCAAAAATGTGTGAAGGGTCGAGGGTCCCGTCTTGGAGCTGATCTCCTGGCTCTTCTCTTTCGGCGTCTCCGGCAGGGCGACCGAAAACGCGCCCTCCTTGCTCGTGAACTTCGCGCTCGAGTGATCCTGTCCGGCATGCACGGCACCCGATGATAAGAATATCGCCGTCCACAGAACCAAACATCTCTTCACATCCGAAGTTGCATTCAGCATTGAAGCATTCTCCTCCTGGCACCCGACGCGACCGCTTACGATTTTCATCAGAATAACTCAGTTGCGTCGCGCCCCGTAAGAAGAAAAGCGTCTCGTTGAGGATTCAGATCATTATTCGTCCTCGATTGGCGCTCTGGCCTAATTGACAACGTTCGGCTTAAATCGTAGTCTGCTTGGCTTCTAATAGCCGTAAAAATCACTACATAAACACCGCGGTGCGGCCGGAACGGACGCGGGCACACCCGTCACTATCAGAGAGCCGGGGATTACTAAAAAAGGATAGGTGAAGTATGAAGAGAGTGGGCATTTTGGCAGGGCGCGAAAAGACCTTTCCCGACACACTCCTGAGGAATATCAACGAACGCGGTAAGGATGATGTAACCGCAGACTTCATAAAGCTCGGTGGGATCAGGCACGACGCACCGCCTCGCTATAACCTTGTTATAGATCGTATTTCACACGAGGTTCCCTTCTATCGAGCAACCTTGAAGCGAATGGCGCTCGAGGGAACGATAATTATCAACAATCCTTTTTGGTGGTCAGCTGACGACAAGTTTTTTAACTATTCGCTTGCCCGAAAACTCGGAGTGGCCGTTCCGAAGACAGTTCTGTTGCCGCAAAAGGACTACATAACCGGAATTGTGAGCGAGAGCTTGCGCAACCTGGAGTATCCGTTGGATTGGCAAGGCATTGTCGATTACGTAGGTTTCCCAGCGTTCTTGAAGCCTTTTGACGGTGGCGGCTGGAAGAACGTCTCAAAAATAAACTCCCTAGAGGAGCTGTGGGCTGAATACGATCAGACAGGAACTCTGTGCATGACCTTGCAGGAGGGCATCGAATTCGATCAGTTTGTGCGCTGTTACTGCGTCGGCCAGGAAGAAGTGATGATCATGGCCTACGACCCCAGAAAACCATATCTCTCCGGCGAACAGTATGTTCATAATCCGGATTATCTCGCTCCGGCACTGGCCGAGCGCGTGCGTAATGACGTTCGCACGCTATGTTCAGCTCTTGGCTATGACCTCAACACAGTCGAGTTTGCAATAAAAGACGGAACTCCCTATGCAATCGATTTCATGAACCCCGCGCCCGATGCTGAGTTGGCTTCGGTCGGCGAGTTCTATCACAACTGGATCGCTGAAGCGGTCACGAACCTGGTCTTCAGGCGGCTGTATGCAGCGCCTGAGACTCCGCGCTATCGCTGGGACTCACTGCTGAATCCTGAACCTAGTCGAACTGCTGCAGTGGCTTCACCGCTCGAACAACAATCGCGCACTATCGTGCCGAACCCGAATGTACTTGTGAAGAGCAACGAAGGAAAAGCGGCAGCGGCAACTGCTGAGCCTCCAACTGCAGTTGAGGCGCCTGACAAAGCTAGTTCGTAAGGAACCTGTTGCGATCGACGCGAGACAAACCACCATTCCTCGCTCCGTAGGAGCGAAATGTATAGCCACAGCCCCCAATTGACCTCGCTCCGTAGGAGCGAAATGTTGCTTGAGAGCCGGGCTATCGTTGATGGATAGAAACCCCTGTTGAGCTCCTACGGACCGCGGGTTTTGGACGGCGACGGCGGGCTATAAACATCTCGCTCCACTAGGGCGAAGAGAATAGTGGGCGGCGACGGCGGCTATAAACATCTCGCCCCGCTGGGGCGAAGAGCTAAGCTGTCTCTAATCTTGGGGTGCGTCTTTTGGAGAGAAACTTGATTGCGAAGAGGCTTAAGATCCAGGCAATCAGCGCCGAAGAGGCCAGTGACCAGCAGAGACCAGCCACCGCCCAATCAAGGTAAGGAACAACCAGGGCCGCCAGGATGCTGGCATTAGTTACACGCGCCGCGAGCCGGCGCACCTTTAGAGCATGCTGCAGCAAGTTGATTCGCCACAACTCTGAAGCAAGATAATCATCGTCGTCATTCAGCCGCGAGTAGTAGTCAGCCTCTCTTTTAGCATGCAGAATCAGCCCCTGATCCGAAGCCGCACACGCGGCGTCGCGATACTGATGGATCACATGCGCTAACTTACCTTCGCGCAACGCAAGATTCGCCAGGCCCATGCGAGCCCGAAAATTTTCCGGATGCAGTTCTATAGTTCTCTGAAAACTATTCTGCGCTCGCATCGTTTCGCCCCACTCTAAGAAGCTCTCGCCGACCAGTGCCAACAATTCCGGCTCGTTTTCAGCACGCCTCGCGGAAAGCCGCAGGGCCGCGCGTCCCCTGGATAACAGTTTGCGATCGCTCAAGCTGCTCGCCTGAGATCTCAACAAACGCGCAAATTGAAAAATCAGTCGTCCATCCTTAGGGATAACAATCAAAGCTCGCCGAAAGGCTTCGCGCGCCTCATTCAAGCGGCCTGCAACTCTCAACTTATTTCCCACCTGGCCCAACAGCAACGCTCGATCGTGGTCTATGGCTGAAACGGCTGTCGCCGCCTCATCCGCTTCGCTTGAAGGCGTGTTTTTCTTCCCACCGAGTTTGAAATCCAACCGGGCCCCGTCAAGAACATCGTCGGAGGCAAGCTGTAGCGAGCGGACCTCGCGGTTAAGAGGTTTGGGATCGCAGAGATATTCGCGTAACTCCATTGTGCGCACATCAAGCTTATCCTGATGGATTAATGGAAAGAGGTGCCGGACCATCTTCCGGTAGCTGCGACCGCCAGACGTAAAGACAAACTCTGTGTTCTTGCCGAGGATCACGGTGCGGTAGCGATAACGGACTCGGCCGCCGCGTCTCAGCGTACGAACCGCTTGAGTATCGACCTTCTCAAAATCCGAAATCCTGAGTTCTTCCTGCCAACCAAAAACATGGCGCAAAAGGAACGGCCACGGACCACGTCGAACCAGGAATTGCCCGTCAAACTCAATCCGGTCGGTCAAGGCCAGGAGGGGAATGACCAGCCAGGCAATAGCAACTGCGATCAGCGCTAACACGTATCTGTCTGATCGCAGGAGCAGTACCGAGACAAACGTCAGAACGCTGGCCGCGGCGAGGTACGAACTGGAAGAACCTCGCACGCTGGCCAGTCGAAATCCCTTCCGCGGCCGTTCACGCTCCCGCGAAACTTCATCAAGGATTTTTAGCGTCTCTATTTGATCGGTCTCGTTCATTTATCAGGGCTTAGCCAAGACCGGACAGTCGACCGGCACATCGAGGGAGAAGGTACCCCTACCCTTCCCTGGTTCAGTGTAACGTAAGTCTGCAAACTGCACGAGGGTTTGCGTTGCGCAATCCTCGCCCAGGACTCGGACAACCGGAAACCTGGCAAATCCCAGGAAAATCTGTGAGCGCTCCTCGCGGGCCGCATCGGCGACCGCCTCAGCGGTTAACCCCGCAGGCTTTTCGTAGCGAACTATAGTCGTAGTATCAAGCTGGCTCCGTAACAAGGACAACATGAACCTATAAGTTGCCCGCTCAGTTTCCATGACGCAGACCCACTGAGTTGGATTAGCCGCTGTTGGCATCGCCACGACCCTGCTCACCGTTTCAGCGTTTCCCTTTGCGATTGAGACTGCTTGAAGTTTCGCCTGGCGCAATGCCACAAGATGTGTGGCTGCCAGCCCAGAGCAATACATCGCAACAATCGCGAGGGCTAAAGCAGCGATCTTTCCGCCACCGTGGCGGAAGATGTTGCGCCGGTAAAGAACAACAAGACCTATCAAGGCAACAATCCAAACAAGTCGAAGCACGAGTTGGCTGCCTCCTATGTCTGGTCCCGCCGAACCCACCAGCACCACAAGACTGGGTACCAGCGCGACTACAGCCCAAGCGATGTGATGTTTTGTCGTTTTCGCCGTAAGAAGAAACGCCGCACCGCCCAGAACAATCCAGATGAATGGATCTACGATAAAAACAAAATCACCATAGAACCACCTTTGACTCCAAGGCAGCAGAAGTCTAATGCCGTAGTTATTTGTCCAGTCCATTAGTGGGTGCGTGGCGGTTGCAACTCCCGAGGCAAGTAGCAACCCAGGGAGTTTTACCCTTCGCTGCCGGTGCCGTGTCCGAGCGAGCACCAGGTCGCCGAGATAAAATATGAGTGGTAATACTAGCGCAAGCGCGATTACGCCCACGATCGAATGACTAATACCACGATGTTGTTGAAGGAATGTCCAGCGCCCTCCGAAGATTAGGACGACGATATCGGAGTCAGGTGAATTGGCAGCAAGCACGCAAAGAGTGGTCGCTCCGGGTGATAACTTTTCCAAACCCGCCTTAGCCGCCGTCAGTCCGATAAGTGAGTGCGTAATATTGTCCATCGGAAAGCAGAGCGGGCCTGACCTTTGATCTCGAAAGCTTTGATTCTCTTATCAAAGCTCAAGTTCTAAGTTCAACGTACTAAATGTAAGAACTTTAAGCTTAGAGTGGCTTGAAACTAGAACGGATTGTCTCCGCCAGGCGCTTCCGGAGTTAGCTTCGCGTAGCGATCCGGATCGAGCTTTTGAAGCTTTTCGGTCGCGGTTCCGGCGGCAGCGGATGGAGGTAACGGAGTGCCATCCTGGTCTTTGGCCTTGCGTGACGCGTCTACGATGTTGAAGAGCAAGTCTGCCGCTTCTTTCTTCTTGCCCCGCTTCTCGTAGACGCCCGCAAGGTAAAGATTCGCGGTGTCCGGAGTAACCACGAAGCTGTTCAATGCAGCCAACTCAGAATAGAGTTTGGCTGCCTCGTCGTATTTTCCGTCTGCTTCTTTCGCCTGGGCGAGGGCAAATTTGGCAAGTGTTGCTGGTTCTACGACACTGGCCTTGCTAACCTCGGTAAGTTCGTTGATGGCCTTCTGGCGATCGATGTAGAACAGATTGGTACCGATGAGATAGCGGGCTTGGGTTTTGTAAGGATCGCCGTACTTTGCGGCGACTTTTTGAAACTCTTCAATCGCCTTCTGGGCGCGTTCTTGTTCGCTGGCAAAGCTTGGGGCCTTTGGATCAGTCGGCGGTGTGGAAGAAGAAACCGACCTTCCCATTATTTCTATTCCGCGGCCCAAAGCTTGAAGTGCCTCGTTGGTATGCTTCCGATGCACCGACACTCCGACCCCAATAATCACCAGCAGAACTAATGCCCCACCCAGCGCATATAAGATTGCTTTGCCCCTGCCTTCCAGCCGGTCGGTGACGCGGTCAAAAATCCTTCCCGCGGTGTCGCGAAATTTGTCATGCTGGAGCTCGCGCGCGCGCTTCTTCTTGTATTTGGCCACTTCGTTCTTTCTCGCAAGTCACCATAGGGGACTGCGTTCTTTCAGGTGTATGATTGGCGAAATCATCACTGTAAGGGCCGCTCGGAAACCTTGTCAAGCCGAGCGTTTGTATAGTATTGCAGCGCGGAAACGAGGCCTGCGGGGATAGATAGGGATGATGATAGTTAGTAAAAATTCATTGGGAACAAAGGGCTCCGGTCTGGTGTCTAACAACCCGACTGTCAACCCCACCGCTTGGAATGGGCAGGGGCCGTCAGCGACTCCGGTTCCATCCCCAGGGGATAACAAGTGAGTTACGGGGAGCCAATAGCCCTCGGGCAAATGGAGTTAGAGCAGGTTGCGCCGGCAGCCCCGGTGGAGTTGCGCGAGCCCCGCGCTCGCGCAGAGACAGAGTTCATTGAAAGACTGCGGCGAGGTGAAGCAGCAGCGTTCGAAGAGTTAGTTGGGGAACGTTCCGGCGAAATCTATGGTCTGCTCTTCCGACTCACAGAGAATAGCGAGGAGGCGCGCGACCTGACGCAGGAGACTTTTTTGCGAGCCTTCCAAAGCATCAGTCGCTTTAGAGGCGAGGCGGACCTGAGGACGTGGCTCTATCGCATCGCAATTAACCAGGCCAGAAATCGCTGGCGCTGGTGGCGCAGACGCCGGCGAGACTCAACGGTATCGCTCGACGCGACGCAGGGCCAGTCTAATCAGACATTGATGAAGACACTGGCCGAGCCGTCTGAGAATCCCGAGCAGCAAGCTTTGGCGCATGAGAGGGAGTTAGCATTGCGATCGGCGCTGCAGAAGGTAGGGCGAGCTTATCGAGAAACAGTAATACTGCGAGATATCGAAGGCTTCACCTATGAAGAGATTGCCACGACGCTGGAAATCAATGTCGGAACAGTAAAGTCCCGACTAGCGCGTGGCCGGCAGGAATTGAAACGAAAACTGGAAGGCTCTTTGTAAGATTTCGAATTTCGATTTCGGATTTGAGAATGCCGATTTGCAAATTCAACATCAGTCGGACGCAAATCCGAAATCCGAAATTCCCTTGGTTGGCCGACCCGCCCCGGCTCACATGAAACTCGGTGCCAAATGGGTCGAAGTGAGAAAACGGCGGGACCAGAAGGTGAGTAACTCGAAGATGAAAAGCGAATTTGAAACGTGGCCAGCAACACCCGTTGAAGGGTCGCTCAAAATCACCGAACTTACTTTGCTCGATGGAACTAGTCGAAGTGCTTCTTTTTTAACAAACGGAGCAGCCGGGGTCGGCCGGCCAAACCAAGCGAATGCTGAATGCGGATTGCTGAATGCTGATTAGCTCCATGAGTTGCGAAGAAACAACAGAACTGCTTTCACAGTTTATCGATGATGTTCTACCGCTGCCTGTCCGCGTGACGGTTGACGAGCATCTCGATCGGTGCCCCGTTTGTCGGGCCCACGCAGCCGAGTTGCGTTCATTGAGTCGAAGCCTGCGCCAACTTACCCGCCCGGTGGCGCCAGTGGAGCTCGCATCATCAATTACCGATGCCCTGATGATTGAAGCCGCTGCTCGCAACCAATCTCCGGAGCGCTCCTTTAGAGAGCGAATCGAGCTGTGGCTTGAACCGCGCTTGATGCCATACAGTGTTGGTTCTTTTGCCTCTGTCGTTCTTTTCTTCTCAATGTTTGTTGCCTTAAGCCCGCACTTCATGGCGCTTCAAAAAGCCGCAAGACAAATGGAGACCGTCATGGTCTTCCGCTCGAGTCCTGGCTACGACCTGAACAAACCGGTAAGTTCAGAATACTTCTCTGCGCAAAGGGCTCCCTTCGCTGAACAATCACCCACTCTTAATCCGGGAGGCGCCCTGGCCGCGCTGACAGGTTCTTATGCGCATTCGAACCTCAGACAAGAGGGCGACGACATGATTGTAGTTGCAGACGTGTTCAGTAATGGAGCAGCATCGCTGGCAGATGTCGTACAGGCGCCACGTGACCGTCAGATGCTGACCGACTTTGAGGTGGCTCTGCGACAAAGCGCAGCTTTTGTTCCAGCTTCGTTGGATCGCCGTCCAGACACGATGCGAGTGGTCTTCACTGTACAGAAGGTGGACGTGCACGATCGAAGTTTTTGAGAACCGGACGCTACACTCAACCTGACATCGACCGACTCAATACGGAACCGTGAGCGGGTAGCGATCGGATACCCCCACTCAACCTAGCCTGGCCCACTCAACTTCCTAAGCTCACGCGCTATAGCGACTGGATACTCCCACCCAACAAAGCTTGGGCGACTCAACTGCAACTGTGCGGCGGTGGGCCCCGTCCGCAGACTTTAATTCCAGGAGTTGAGTCCCGGGGCGAAGTCGAAGAAGTAACAGGTCACTAACCGAAAGGCATAGGAGGTATCGAGCTTACCCTTTGACCATACGGTTCTGTAGTTGAGTCAACTAGGCTAGGTTGAGTATCCGGTCACTACCGCTCACAGTTCCGTTTGAGTCGGCCCACGCAAGGTTGAGTGGGAGTATCCGGTCGCTACCGCTCACGGTTCCGTATTGAGTCGGTCCATGCAGGTTGAGTGAGAGTATCCGGTCGCTACCGCTCGCGGTTCCGTATTGAGTCGGCCCATGCAGGTTGAGTGGGACAGCTTTGCCTCAAAAGTCCGAAATCCCACCCCACGTCAGTGGGTGGATGCTTCAGATCTTTTCTACAAAGAAGTCACCTGAAGAAGGCTCCGAATCCCACCAATGGAAGTTGGTGGATTGTTCAGATACTTTCTACAGCTCGTGCGTAAACTACAGGAACGTGAGCAATGCCGTCTGAAATGCTCGACTGAATGCGTTAGACAGGATCTGAACTATCCACCAACTTCCGTTGGTGGGATTTAAGAAGTTTCCCGGTCTCCTTGTAGAAAGGATCTGAAGAATCCACCCACTGCCGTGGGGTGGGATTTCGGACTTTTGAGGCAAAGCCAGTTGGGACCGCGGTCGATATCGCTCACAGTTGTGTATTGGCGTAGGCCCAGGAAGTTGGGTGGGCCAGATAAGGTTGAGTGGGGGCATCCGATCGCTACCGCTCACGGTTCCGTATTGAGTCGGTCCACGTCAGGTTGAGTGTACCGTCGCCACACCGTTCTCTACCAAGCCGCGCGTCTCGAACATCACATTCCCTTAACTGCAGCAGGACGCTCGCCGCAGTAACAGGAGTGTCCCTTGACGCACTGCACTTCGCATGTTAGTTTGCGGCTTCACCCTGTTTCTAACGACTCTGATCAAGTATCGGACTATCGAATTAGTCTGAAAAGACACGCGTGAGCGCCGCCGCCGCAGAACTCAAAAGAACGCCCCTTAATTCCGTCCATCGCAGCATGGGTGGCCGAATGGTCGATTTCGGTGGCTGGGACATGCCAGTGCAATACCCGGCCGGCACGATCGAAGAGCACCTGCGTACGCGCACGCATGCTGGCCTGTTTGACGTCTCCCATATGGGCGAGATTAACGTGCGCGGCCCTGAGGCAATTGCTCTAGTCAATTACCTCACGTCGAACGATGCCTCGAAACTGATCGATGGCCAGGCGCAGTATTCGGCCCTTACAACTCCGGAAGGTACCGTTATTGACGACCTCCTGGTCTACCGGTTCGGCGACGATCACTTGCTTCTCGTCGTGAATGCCAGCACTACAGAAAAAGACTGGAATTGGATTACGACGCATCGTCGAAACGAAAACGCGCAACTCAAAAATGTCAGCTCCGAGTACTGTCAGTTGGCGCTTCAGGGTCCGGATGCGCTTGGCATTCTCAGGAAATTGACTGACCTGCCGCTCTCCGAGATTAAGTATTACCACTTCGCTGAAGGTCAGGTGGATAACGTTCCCGCAATTGTCTCGCGCACCGGCTACACCGGAGAAGACGGCTTCGAAGTGTACGTTGACTCGAGTAAAGGCGAACACATCTGGCAGAGGCTGCTTGACGCCGGAAACTTTGGATCAGACACTGGCGTGCTTCCCTGTGGCCTGGCAGCCCGTAACACACTCCGGCTCGAAGCGGGCATGGCCCTTTACGGTCATGAGATTGACGAAACCACGACACTGTTGGAAGCAAACCTTGGCTGGATCTGCAAACTGAACAAAGGAGATTTCATCGGTCGCGAAGTACTGGCTAAACAAAAAGAAGCCGGCGTGCGAAAGCGACTGATCGGTTTTGAAGTGACTGAAAGAGGAATCGCTCGCGACGAACAGGAGGTTGTGATCGACGGAGCGCACGTGGGCAAAGTCACGTCTGGCAGTCCGGCTCCCTTTTTGAAAAAGAATATCGGCATGGCCTACGTTCCAACCGAATTCGCAAACGAGGGCCAGCAAATTCAGATCGACGTGCGCGGGAAATTAGTGAGCGCGCAGGTTGTGAAGACACCTTTCTATAGACGCGAACGCGCGACTTGAGGTCCTATGACCTGTTGCCTTTGACTTTGAAGCTTTGAGCCTTGAGCTTCTTCCTGCCTGGTTGAAGTTAGAGAACCTTACAGGACTGAAGCCTAAAGTACAAAGATCTAAGATCAAAGTTCATTTTGGAATTGCAAATCCAAAATACCTGGAGGAACGATGGCTAATATTCCTGACGATTTACACTACAGCAAAGACCACGAGTGGGTTCGAGTGGAGGGCGGTATTGCCGTCGTTGGGATCACCGACTACGCCCAGGACTCACTTGGCGATGTGGTTTATGTCGAATTGCCCAAAGCCGGCGATGAGTTTGCTGCGAACGAATCCTTTGGATCAGTCGAGTCTGTAAAGGCAGTTTCGGAAGTCTTTTGTCCTGTGTCTGGCGAGGTACTTGGCATCAATGAGACGCTTTCCGACACGCCGGAAAAAGTTAATCAGGATCCTTATGGGGAGGGCTGGATGATTCGCGTCCAGATGTCGAACCCTGGTGAAGTTGACAGTCTCCTGGCCGCCGAAGAATATGAAGATTTCACGAAAGCTGATACGGAGTAAAATTGCGTTACATTCCCAACTCGCCAGAAGAGCGGACCGAGATGCTTCACCAGGTCGGCCTGAACTCCGCGACAGAATTATTTGATTCCATTCCAGAAGATTTACGCTTATCCCGTAATCTGAACACCACCGCAGCACTTTCAGAGATCGAGCTCCTTGCGGGCTTTGAGAAACTGGCGGCACGCAATACAGCCGCAGGCAGAATCAGCTTCCTCGGCGCGGGCGCCTATCAGCATTACATCCCGACGATAGTCGATCACATTCTCTCCCGCTCGGAGTTTTTCACCGCCTACACGCCATACCAGCCGGAAATATCTCAAGGGACTTTGCAGACAATCTTTGAGTTTCAAACACTGGTCTGCCAGTTGACCGGAATGGAAGTGGCAAACGCCTCAATGTATGACGGGTCCACGGCGCTCGCAGAAGCAGTGTTGATGGCAGAGCGGGTTACGAAGCGATCGAAGGCAGTCGTCTGCGGCGCCATCCATCCTGAGTATCTCGAAGTCATAAACACCTACGTTCAGCATGCCGGAATCGAACTGCTACGGGCGCCAGCCAATTCCGAAACTGGCCAGGCTTCAACGGCTACTGACCTGCTTGACGAGAAGACCGCCGCGCTGGTGGTTCAGTCACCAAACTTCTTCGGCTGTGTTGAGGATGTCGCCGCTTTGGCGGAGAAGGCGCATGCGGTGGGTGCGCTTCTGATCGTGGCCATCACAGAGTCTATCTCGCTGGGGTTGTTGAGGCCGCCGGGAGCGTGTGGCGCGGACATCGTAGTCGCGGAGGGTCAATCGTTTGGTGTGCCACTTTCATTTGGCGGGCCATACGTTGGTCTGTTTGCAACGCGCGAGAAATATGCGCGACAGATTCCGGGGCGCCTGGTTGGCGAAGCTTATGACAAACAAGGCCGCCGCGGTTATGTGTTGACCTTGGCGACGCGAGAACAGCACATTCGCCGCGAGAAGGCGACGTCAAATATCTGCACGAACGAAGGACTCATCGCCCTGGCAGCAACGGTCTATTTGGAAACAATGGGACGGCGGGGACTTCAGGAAGTGGCCACACAGTGTGCTCAAAAGACTGCCTACGCAGCAAAGCGAATTAGTGAGCTCGCCGCCTTCTCGATTCCCTTCACCGGCCCGCGGTTCAATGAGTTTGTGGTGCGCGCGCCTGTGGAAGCGAAACAATTGCTGTCGCGTCTGGCGTCAGAAAGAAACATTACGGGCGGCCTGGCGTTGTCACGCTATTACGCGGATCGACCCAACGAGTTTCTTGTCTGCGTGACGGAAATGAATTCGCGCGCGGATATCGATGCGCTCGTTGGAGCGCTCGCTGACTTTGCTCCGGCCGTGTAGAGACTTGGCCTTTTACTGCAGTTTAGATTGGCTTTATTACTCCAACTTAGAAAGGGCACTTGTATCCCCAGTTTACTGCCGTTTAGAAAGGGCACTTGTGCCCCCGCCGGGCGGACAAGTCCGCTCTCTAAACGAAAACGTTATTAACCGTTCCTTTTATGAAATCAGACATCACTAAAGTCACGACCCACATCAATCCGAACGAGGCTCTGATATTTGAACGCTCGCAGACAGGGCGCATCGGCTATCGCCTGCCGCCGCTTGACGTCGACGAGCAGCCGATCAGCGAGATCGTTCCGAAAGAGTTTCTGAGAGAGGACGATCTCGAGGGTGTACCGGAAGTAAGCGAGGTTGATGTCATTCGTCACTTCGTACGCATGTCCACCTGGAACTAT
>DATBRN010000052.1:0-28249 GCA_036560225.1 Pyrinomonadaceae bacterium
CTGCGACCACTGAGCTCTGGAAACTAAGGTTGAGTCTTGGGCCGGTCGCTACCGCTCTCGGTACTGATGTGGAGCGATCTCGCCATGGACGTCTTCCACCGCAAGGCATGGCGAATCAGACTCGGAAGGCAAACTGCATCAATACTTGAACTCCGAACTTCTTGACTCTTCAACTGCTTGAACTTTGGTTGAGTCAATCCTCTCGAGGACCGTCGAATACATAACCGCTCGAGGTTTCGCAAAGTATCACGTCGTAACTCTCGATCAGCGGCATGGCGATAGCTTCCAGTTCGTTCTTCCACAACTCGCCTTCGTAGAATGCGTTCTTCATTCGATCGCGTTCCTCAAGCGAAGGAAAACTCCGCAACCAAACGAACTTATTGAGATTCTCAAGATCCAGCAAGGGGCCGAGTACTTTCATTCCGTGTGCCCGCAGCGCTGGTACCGACCGCGTTTCAAAGAACTTGATGAACTCGTCACGGTGACCAGGCTTTATCCGGTAGCTTCGGACTTCCACAATCATGGTTAACCTCCGGCAGCAACAGTGGAATAATCTCACCTGTCAGCTCGTCGACAAGGACTATAATGTGACGCATGAGCTCCATCAAGAAGGCACCTTTAGGTAACTCTACTCCTCTTCGGCGCACTAATCCGGTTGGAGGATGTCCATTAACGGCCGCGCTGGCGGCGATAGGCGGTAAATGGAAGTTGATCATTGTGTACTGGTTGGCAGAGTCGCCGAAGCACTTTGCGGGTTTGCGGCAGGCGATGCCTGTAATCTCGCAGAAAGTCCTCACGCAACAACTTCGCGAGCTCATGAGTGATGGGATTGTGCATCGCGAACCGAAGGGTGCGATTCCTGCTCCGGTGGAATATTCGTTGACTGAGTACGGCCGATCGCTGTTGCCGTTGGTTGAGGACGTTCGCGTGTGGGGCCGAGGCCACATGGAGCATTTGACTGGGAGCGCGGGCGTGTCATAAGCGCGGCGCGCGTTCGATGGAATATTGAATTAACGATGGGGTGGCCACGGAGTGCCACCTGATGGTTTGCGATGACAAATGAAAAATGTGAAATGACAAATGAAAAACTTTTCCATATCTCATTTCACATTTTTCATTTGTCATTGGAAAAGCCAGTTACAAAATTTTCCTTTCATACTCCTGCCGTCTGCTCCTGCCGACTGCTCCTAGTTTTTGCTAGTACACTTTTCGCTGTCGCACTGTTCCTTTTGTCGCCAGGGAAAATCTCGGTTCAACCTGAGCGTCGCTTGATATCAAGGCCGACACATGCTCTCCGATTGCTGGCCCGTGCTTGAATCCATGGCCTGATCCGCCGCCTACCAACCAGACATTGTCGAACGCAGGATGACGGTCGATCAAGAAATCGCCATTCGAGGTGTTTTCATATTGGCATACGCGGGTCTCAATCACTGGTGCGTTCGCCAATGTTGGCATACGCCTCGCCAGATACGCGCGCACCGCCGTCAGGCCACCTGGAGATACGATGCGATCTCCGGTGTCCGGATCAAACTCCGGTCCATGGGCATCGATCGCAATCTTGAAACCACGGTTCTCGAGATTGGGTATCCCGTAGACGAGATCACCAAAGTCGATCCAAGCCGGCATGTGTTCTGGAGCAAAGCTACTTGAGGCAGCACCTGGCGGCACGCCGAGAAAAAAGACTTCCTGCCTGGTGACATGAATTAACTGGCCCAAGAGTCCGAAAAAAATCTTTGGCAACCAGGGTCCACACGCAAAAACGTATTGGTTAGCGAAGATTTCTTCGCCCGAGACTGTCCGAAGCGATTTGCAATTCGACTCCTTTTCGACGCGACCGTATTCACTCGAGCTTTCTGGCAGAATTGTTTCACGCAGGTAAACGACTCCCTGTGCTCGCGCTTGCGCGACAACAGCTTGTACGGCCTGCCGCGCCATCAGAACGCCGCTATCCGGCTCGAGAATGCCCCAGTCAATAGCGCTATTCGGAGAATTTAGTTCCAGCTGTGGATAGCGCCGGAGAAGTTCGGCACGGTCGAGCTGTTGATATCGAATGTTACATTCTTTCAGAGTTGCCAGTGTCGCTTCGCAGTAGGGATCATGCTCCCCTGCCAGCCATAGGATGCCCGTGGGTTGAAAGAGTCGAGGAGATCTTGACGGCGAGGTTCCAGTCGCACCAATCTGATCGAATAACTCCTGCCAAA
Organism: Pyrinomonadaceae bacterium; assembly: GCA_036560225.1. GTDB lineage: Bacteria > Acidobacteriota > Blastocatellia > Pyrinomonadales > Pyrinomonadaceae > PSRF01. Next base: position 2,202 of record DATBRN010000052.1, read on the forward strand.
GCCCTAGCGAGCGCTGGGCCATTCGGGTGTAAATCTGATCCTGCCCATACCCCATTCGAATCATGCGTGACTCGCCGCCTGAGCTTGCCCGGCTATTTCCCGGCCCATAAGCGTCCACCAGGAGTACTTCTGCACCGGCGCGAACTAGTTGATAGGCTGTCCCGGCGCCAAAGACTCCTGCGCCAACGACCGCAACATCGAAGGTCTTGTTTGTTGTCACATCGGAAACAGAAGTCAGAGGTTAAGGGTCAGAGTCAGCCGTCGAGGGTCAGGTACCGATGCCCGAGAGAGTGGCTTTTCTTCCCTTTAGAGAGGGCACTTGTGCCCCCGACGCGGCGGACAAATCCGCTCTCTAAACGAAAGGTTTTTGTCTTTCTGACCTCTGACCACTGATCTCTGACCTCTGGCGTTACATGTGCGCTTTTATGAATTCCAGCGTTCGCTTTATGATCTCGCGCGTTCTGTCGTTATCGTCAAGGACATCAAAGCCGTGCTGCCCTTCAGCGTGATTGCTGAAGTCCAAAGTTGCTTTCCTGGACAGCGCCTTTTGAATAAATTCATCGACAGCGACGTTTAATTCGGGCTCATCTCGGCCAGCTCTGGCAATGAAGATAGGAGCGATTTTGCCGGCTCCTTCCAAATGACGCGTTGGTGAAAACTGTCTTATCAGCTCATCCGTGATGCCGGGCCTTTCCTTGCGCAGTGGCGCCAGATCCATAATGGAATAGTAAAAAACCAAACACCGGATGAAAGCGGGCGCATTGCTGATCTCCGGACCAACTAACACACTACCAGCTGAGAGCGTCCATAAACAGATGCGATCCCTGTCGATATTGAGTTCGCTGGCATTGCTGAGGATGTAAGCGATCGCATCCGACACGTCGCTACGGGCTTCAGACAAAGACTTCATGTCCCAATCATAGAATCGCTGATTAAACGTGATCGCTACGAAGCCAGAAGCAGCAACCAGTTGACCAAAAGAAACGTAGGCGCCCCATTCTTTGGGTTTGGTACGGAGGTTAGGTGGAAGTGCGCCGCCGTGGATAAAGACGATCGCCGGACGCCGCGCGCGAGCAGGGAGATTCGGTGGACGATACACGTCCATCTTTAGTTCGGCTTCAGGGACACGCTTGTAAGTAACGTCCTTGCGAGCTCTGATCTTCGCCATGCCGGGAACGGTATAGAAAATGCGCGGTGTGGCGACCTCTTTGATCCACAGCGGGTCTTCTAACTTAGTAGCCTGCTGGGCTGCGTCGACCGATGTGAGAGTAACAATGAGCAGGAGTGTATGAAGACTTCTTCTGTACCTCATGCGCGACGGTCCCCCTTCCGGTCGACGAGTAACCGAAGTCTTAGCTGTTTCTCGCTAAAGCTTTGCCGCAGTCAGAAGATGCCCATTCCTTCAGATGGTTATTGGACCGGGGTCGTAGAAGAAGATCTTATATAGCTTGCGCGCGCTCGCACGGCGAGGTTGGGTTTACGTACCTTGACCCTGATCTGACGTCGCTCACCGCTGTTGTCAGCGGACGTCTGCGGATAGTAGCCGAGGCTGTACTGGCGACGCAGCTCTTCGGCAATCCTGGTGAATGCCTGGGCCAATTGCGTTGTGTCGTTGGCCTGGTAGAGTCGGGCACCAGTCTTCTCCGCAAGCTCGTGGAGGTATTTATCCGCGCGGTCATAGTCGGCCTTAGTTGTTCCCGGCAACGAACCTCCGGCAGCTGTTGGGTTGGTATAGATAACCTGCGAAGAGCTTCTACTCGGAAAAGGCCAGTTGCTGCCACTGGTCACGATGGTGACAGTGCCACTACCTGCACCTTGCATGGCGCGCACGTAATCGCTCGTGTCGTACTGAATGGGATAGATGAGCGCATCCAGCTCTTCGATCTCGCGCATGGTGCTCTGGTAGGTCGCCAGGTAGCTTGACGTGTCGACCCCGTCCGTGAAAAGCACGATAGCTTTCCGGCCTTTTATCTTATTCAGCCGCTCCTTAATAACCAGGTCAATTGCGTCATAGAGGCGCGTTGAGGAGCCAGTGCTCGCGTACTGTTGAATGACTGTGCTGACCACTCCTAAATCGTTTGTTGCTTCGGTGAGAAGCAGCACCTGATCGTTGAAGCTGACGACGAGCACGCGATCCTGGGGACGCAATTGGCTTGCAAAAGCAATGGCTGCTTCCTTGATTTCTGACAGATGAAAATGTGTGGAAGCCGAAGTGTCCAGGACGAGTGCCACTGTGAAAGGCTTCTCTGTTGGTTCGAAATAAGCAATTGACTGCTCGACGTCATTCTCGAAAACGCTGAAGTCTTCTTTCTTGAGGTTTGGAACGAAACGACCCTGGCGATCCAGGACACTGACAGGAACTGTGACGAGCGCGGTGTCAACCCGCACTATATCGCCCTCGCCGACCTCTTCAGGACCGGCGGCAACTTGCCTGGTAGTTGCCTCCTCTGGTTTGCCGCTGGATCTAGCGCCACCGAATGTACCCAATGAAGGCGGACCCGGCGCGGGCGTTGGATCCACGCCTTGCAAGACTGGAGCCTCATTTTCCGGCGCGGTGGTACCCTCGGCGGTACCAACGCGGCGCGGCCGCGAAACCGCCTTAGACGTTCCCGCGACCGCCCGCGAGGTGTTGTTCACCGCAGCTGATTTTTGAGTGTCCTTATCCCGCTTCTTGCTTGCCGGGATCGACTTCTGGGGCTCGGTGGTCTCTTTCTTGTTGGTTGCGACCAAACTCCCAGGATCTGAACTAGGCTGCTTTGTGATTATGTACGCGCCATGAGGACAGGCAGAGGTCGTCATGTAGCCAGTAATCGTGTAGCCGGGCGGAATGGGAACCCCCTGGCATATCTTCACAGTCCCACTACGCGGCTCGGCAGGCGTAGTCTTGCTTGCTCTTCGATGCGTTGTTTGCGCGGGAGCAATTGCCGCCAGCAAGGTAACGCTAGTGGCGAGAAAGAGAGAGGCGACGGACAGTTTCATGGTCGCTACCTCCGACTGCTGGTTTAAAGTTTGGCGGTATTATAGTCGCGAACCGGCGTTCAGCCTAGAGGCATTCTGCGGTGAGAGGGAAGAGGGGCCTAAAGCAGACGGCAGGGGGCGACAGCAGGACACGAGAGCCGTGAGCGGCGGGAGCGATAAAGCAATAGTGAGGGATCTGGCGGGTTGACACCCATCAACAAGGAACGATGCCGTGACCCGGTTAAGTCGTACAAAAATATGCAAGTTTTCTTGCATTGACGAAATTTGATTTCGGAATAGAATGCGGCATTAACGGCGTTGGGTTGCTGGGGTGAGGACAGTGACCTAATGAGGCTGAATGTCTCCGCCAACCGATACGAGGCCGGACCAAAACCCGGCCTCTCGGTTTTTCTAGCTACCGTTTGCTTACCATCTGAGGCATGGCTGTAAACCACCATTTGCCTTTAGGGTCTTGATACACTGCGCGACCAGACCACACCAGCAGGTAGCCCGGGTAGGCGAGATCCTCTGACTGCAGATATGCCTCGATCGCTGGAACACCAAGGCCCTCCGCCCAAAATATATGTGTGTAAGTATCACCCTTCTCGGATTCGAGCACTTTTTTCAAGAATGATTCGGCTCGCGCCCGGTCGAAAGACTCTCTATCGAAATATCGGATTCTGATAGACATCAGCGGCCCATGAATTACATTTCGTAGCGGCCCGTAGTTCTTGTCGTCCGAAGCAGTCCTAAAAGTTATGTTGGATCTGTTTTCTTTGAGCTCGTTCTGATCTGCCGGCACAGTCCCAGCGTCCCTAGCCTCGCGTGGAATGCCCGGCTCAGGTTTAGGATCGTGAAAAAAGCGGATGCTCCCGGAACTTTGCTGGCTGTAGCTGCTAACGCCGGCGGGTCTGACATCAGTCTCGCCTTTCGTACTTCTTACCCCACCGAACGCGAAGGTGATTACAGCCAACATGCTCCCGACGAGGATCGGCGCAATTGATAATCGTGTCATTCTCCAGTGACTCATCAGGACTCACCTCCACATCTGATTAGTATGACCACATTTGACGTGTTGCACTTCGAACTTGAATCCACGAAATCAGCTTTTAATTCTCCGGGGAATCCATCGTGGTACATTCCTGCAATACTGCCGGTAAGATTCACCAAATCTCTGTCTCAAGGTCGGCTCTTCGTAAAGAACCACGAAGAGGAAAAAGCAGACGAACACAATGCCCGCGTATACGAACAATCTCTGCGACGCGAAGAGAAGCGCCTCGCCAAAAAGGATTGATAGAACTCCCACGTACATCGGGTTTCTTACGTAACGGTAGAGTCCACGCGCAACAAGTTCCTTCGGTGGATCGATTGGCGCAGGTGTTCCTCGACCGGTAAACGTAAAGTCCCAGGCGCACCAGAAATAGAAAGCCGCGCCGATCAAGATTGGCAAAACGCCAAGATACCGAAACACGCCGAGCTGCATGGGTGGCGGGGCAGATGGAGAAGACAATAACCAGTAAGGAATTAATACCGTAACTGACCCCGGCACAAGAAACGTAAAGATTATGGTTTTAAGAATAACCATTGATCCTTGGCGCGCTCAGAACGCTTAGAACGTGCCGAGATTCCGGATTTCGGCTGCGCCGTCTGATGTGCGGTGGCGGCTGCGCCCCACCGGAATGCATCCCAATCATCCGGGGCTACGCCCCCAGGTGGGGGCATAGCCCCTCGATTCCATAGACTCTGGGCGGAAGGGCACAGCCACTTCCGCACATCAGGCGGCACAGCCGCGAACGGCTACTTCGAGTACTTCGCCTGGAACAACTGCACTCTGAAATCACCAGGAACTTTGAAGTAAGTGACGAACCCATACCCGTGGTCTTCGACATCCTGCGTAAACTCGACGCCTCGACCGCGCAGTTCAGCAACCGTTTGATTGATGTCGTCGCAGTAAAACGAGATATCGGCGGTGCCCGATTGGACGTCTTCGCCGTCGGTGGGATGAACACCGAGATCCGCTTCTGGCGCGTCAAAGATCAGCCAGCCATCGCCCACATCCGTGCCACCCAGGCCGAGTTTTTCTTTCAAGAAGGCGCGCAGTGCATCAGGTTGAGATGAGTAGAACATTGCGTGTACACCTCGGATCATGGAAAGCTCCTTTCATAATGTTGTGCCTGGCCTATGGCACCACCCACGTCATTCGGCGCCTCTACAGGCTGCGGCCCGTCGCTTGTCCTCACTCTAATTGCTGAGACTTTAGCGTTTGAGAAATCCAAATAAAGTACCCACTCGCGCGCGCCGAGTTCATGAGGCATTGAGATCGACCATGTATCGGGACTACTGGAATATAGTCTCAAATCTTCGGAGGCGTGCTGCCAATAAACTTTTAGTACAGTCTCATAGCCATCACCAACACGAATCGTTTCGTGTATCTTGAGAAGAGCCGCCCGGTTCCCAGCGTTTTGCCCGTGAGTATAGAACCATTCGCCGGATCGAAAGATCCACCACCCGTAAAAGCCTCCCAGGACAAGCGTCACCACCAGCCAGCTGATACGATTTTTTCTTTTTCTGTCCATGGTGGCCTTTCACTCTCTGGTGCAGGGCTTGGTTCCATGAAACGTTGGTGATAAAGACGATTACTTTTGCGCCACCATTCCAGAGCCGGATCCGGGCGTCAACTCTTCTGAACGGCGAACGTCATGCCTCAGAAGCTAACTCGCGATATTTCTTATTCCACCATTGAACCAATTGGGTATGCTGAGCCAACGTGATCCAATCCACGTTACTTTCGAGCGCTGGGTTACCACTGAAAACTAGCGGCTGGACATACCACTTGATCTTGCCACGCAGTCGATCATCAGAGATCAGTCTGTCTAACGACTCTTCGAATATGAATGAGCGAATACGTTCTTTCAGCAAAGGAACCGTATCCACAGTGAAGAGATTCCCACCACTATCCTCTACGAGAAAGTCATCCCAACCATGCAAGCCGATTAGTCTAAACCCGGGAAGAAATCCAAAAAACCCATACGCCTCTTCAAGTGAGGAGGCCTGCTCCTCAAAGAGCACTATGTATTTGTCGCCTAACCAACCCTCTCTCATCATCAATTATCTCGCTGACCTCCGGGGTGTCGAGTACTCCCACTGCCCAATGCCAGAGCCGAGCGGGAGGCAAGACTTGCGCAAGCAACCCATCCTGAACGGCGTTCCAAACGCATTCCGATGAGGCAGATACAGCAGGTTTGCCTCGGAACGGCAATCTAATCGTAACACTCCAGAAAGAGTACGAGTGCTATATTTTACTCTCCAATCGAGGAAGTCTCTTCTCTCTCGATTCGAGCGGCTGAAGCTGCGGTGTTCAATCCCAACCGCGGTCTCGAATCTAAAAAGCTAAGAAAAGAAGAAAGGACCAAAAATGGCGGTGAGTAGTCAAGCATTTGCGAGAACCGCAGAGCGCCCTCCGCGAATAAGCGCTCCAAAAGACAATTGGCTTGGCTTCGTAGGAGATGTCCTGAAATTCTCCGGTGAAGTGCAATTCAAGTCGATGTTACGCATTGATGGGCACTTTTCAGGGCAGGTGGATTCGGAAGACGGCACGCTCATCGTGAGCGCCGGCGCGCAAGTCAGGGAGGCTGTGATCAATGTTGCCGTTGCCAAAATAAATGGCACGGTTGAAGGTAACATTAAGGCCAGTCAGGAGTTGGTGCTCGGGCCCACGGCAAACGTTAGCGGCAAAGTTTCCGCCGCCAGGTTAACCGTAGAGGAAGGCGCGCTCTTCAATGGCAGCTTCCGCAGACTGTGAAGTTCCCACCAGCAAACGGCTCTTTCAGGAATCCCATTGCCTGAAGACCCGTGTTTAGTCTTCGAATCCACTCTTCCCAAAGTACACCACAACCTCCTGCGCTACCGCGCACGCTTCCGTCAACTCTTTGGAGTGCGGCGGCCTGGCGCCGCTTTGGTCTGACCGTACGTGCCGCGGTAGTTATGGTCAAGTTCTACTGAAAGTTGACGCGCTGCAAGCGTGGCCAAAGCGGCGCCAGGCCGCCGCACTCCAAGGAGTTCACGAAAGTCTAACCAGGACTCTATCACCCGCCTGGAATCACAATGCCAAAATGCTCGCGCAGTATCGCCGCGTACTCGTCCTCACTTCTTACGGCTCGTTCATGACGAACTTGCTCCGCGCCACTCACAGATGTCGTGGTGATAAAACGCATCTCGGTCAGTGTGATGCGTCCCTCCTCAGTCGCTCGAGAACAGATACGCGATCTAGTGAAATGTGACTGCGGCGAGGTCTGATGGTAGCGACACATTTCAGCATAGTCGGCATAGCTATAGGCTTGTAAGGTAAAGCGATACTGAGCCTTCCATTCATCACCCTGATCACGCCGCTCAAGAGTTAAGTGAGTGTCGTTGGAAAGAATGCGGTAAGCGCGGCTACCCTGAACCTGCTCGCCCCGTTCATCGAGCAAGAGTGGTTCAAGGAATGAATCGCCAAAGCCAACATCTACGAGCCAACGCTGGTCTGTCGAGCCTGGCGGCGAAACCATCAGCGCCATGTGATCAAAGTTAGGACCAAACTTGCCCTCTGCATTCGCCACCTGGGCGGAGAGCATCGCGACCTCGAATCCGAGCGCACGCAACAACGCCGCGAACAGGCCATTGGCTTCGTAACAGAAACCGCCGCGCTTGTTCTCAACGATCTTGGAAAACAGAGCGTCATCTTCGAGCACAATCGGTTGTCCCGCGTGAATGCTTAGATTTTCGAAAGGCACCGCGAGGAGATGCGCGACTTGCAACTCGCGCAGGCTCTCGGCAGTAGGAGCAAGCGAGCCACGATAATTAATGCGTTCGAGGTAAGCCTTGATATTCACTTGGTATGCGTCTCGGCTCGATAAGTGAATCTCAGACGACAAGTATTTTCGTTGCCCACCCCATCGTCTCAGCAGTTAGTTTAGGGGTAGTGAATTGGGCATTCTTGCCTCGGAAATCTTCTTCGACCACCCCACGGGCAGTCGCACATGCTTTTCAAACGAAGATCGGAATCCTTAGTTCTACCACCCTGGCGAGAGCTTGACTGAAAGGAGGCCAGCCAACGGGCGTGATATTGTTGGAGACAATCGTGCGCATCAGCACCGTGGCGTCGCCTGCAAGTTCGATGCGCACCTCATGTCCCGCATCTCGTAACGCGGCTGCCCAGACGAATGGGAAGTTCGCTCGTGTTGGATTCTCAGAACCTACCAGATCAACCAATAAAAACCTTTGGCTTTCGGCAGCATTGGCAATCGATCCAGCAGCCGTCGCTATCATGCCTCCAGTTATCAGTCCAGCACACAGATGAACTCCCTCCTCAATAAATGATCGTCGGTTTTGCATACATTGACCTCCGAAAGTGAATCTAATCCTGACGCATAATGTCAGACTTGATTAGAAGTCCGGTACGTGCGGTTGTCATCTGGATTGAAATTCGTTGTAAAGAGAAATCAAATAGGATAAATTCTTCTCGAGTGATTCGAGACGACTGACATTCGACTCCGACTTCACCATCCCAAACAAGCTCACTTCAGCCTCATCTTCAATTCTTTCCCTCTTCAGAATCGCTGCGGCTGTTTTTGGAGAGAGCCCCGCGACATCCGTACGCGTAGGACGCGGCAGCAGGTCAAAAACACCGGTATGTAGATCGGAATCTATCCGACTCCGCATGTCTCTTATCTCCTCCAACAGATCGCTTAACCTGGCCCCTGCGTCGGAAGAAGAGATGTAGAGTCCCTCAAGACACTGGAGCCACTTGTCCTTAATTGTCTGTTTTAGCTGAAAGGTCCTTATCTCACTCAGGGCAGACTTCACATCTCGATCCCAGCTCCCGCGTAAGCCGTCTCTATAATTCTTTTGGCTGATGTCCGTGTCCCTCTTTTTTGCGCTGCCTCCTTCGTCTCTCAGCCGCTTAATCTTGACTTGCTTTCTGAACAAGTCGTCCTGTCCCTTTGCCTGCTTTTCCCGAAACTTCCGTTGAGATTCAAGCCGTCGCCGATCACTCTCATAGCTCATATTAGCCTCCTCTTCCACTCACAATGTTCGGGACATTCACGTTCCCTAATTTACCCCTTGCCCGAGCGGCCAATGAAATATGAACCAAAGAAGATTCATATACCTTGTCCGCTTGTATGACTTATAGATGCGGACCTTGATACGCACTACCAACTGTGTTCGGCCGGCTATGGGCCAGACGAACAAGGATCTTTATAGTTAGAAATCGGTTTCAGATTGTTGCAAACCGCTATGAAATGATCCTCAAAAAACTTGGCAGCGGTGCTCTTGGGCTTCTTTTCGTAGTCTTTGAACACCAGAACAGGACTATTTGAGCAAACGGCCCCATAAGGACAGAAGTAAGTATATAAGTCGTTGTCAATAATTATCACCACCATTGTTGGATAGACATTTGTGAGTTTTACCTTCAACGAATCCTTTTGCATCACGTTGAAGTCTCTCGTGAAGGTATCAAACTTGTTGAGGTTAGCCTTGATATTGACGGCTGCATCAGGATTGTTTTCGTCACCCATCCTTTGCTTGATAACGTCGCCGCAAGGACTCAGGTAGGCCATCTGAACGGGGACACCTTCCTTTACTTTTTCGGCGATCAATTGAGGGTTGAGTTTGCTAAGCGCTATGCCAGACGCCCATATTCTCGATTTTGCGTTCTTGACGGCAGCATCCCACAGAATGTCTTGCTGCGCTTTCAGTTCATAGTCGCGACTCTCAGGTGCTGACACGTTTGGCGACGTCGAGGCGTTTTGTTTGTATTTTTCAGAGACGGCACTTGACGGAAAGAATCCGGTAAAGACCAACAGAGTAGCAATCATGAAACCGACTATTAGCAGCAAGATACCTGCCCAACCCCATTTCAATTTCACAATGACGATGTAGGGGCCAATAAAAGGAATCCCTCTCAAAATACTATCGATCTCTTTTGCTAGCGCCTTCTTCTTTTCGTGGTCTACTCCGGGCGGAGTGTCTGAAGGCTGGACCGGTGAAGTTGCAAAGGGAATATCTGATCTCTTCTCGCCCGTCTGCGAAGGAGCACGATCGTCACTCATCAATTATTCCTTTGTTTCGTGAGCCGTGAAGGCCTGATCACCGATCCTTACTGCCTAAAGAGTGAATGCGAGGTCAGGACAGATGTAAGGATTCACAAAGAGTTGAGTTGAAAACAGCGTAACGTTATTCCCGCAGCTTACAAATGTCAATGGACATCCTTGCGAATAACGAAAGTCATCTCGCACAGAAAACTGTCCGAGTGCCCCTGAGTTCTCATCGGTTATGGTCGGCGAAGAGTGTCTTTGGCAAACACTCTCCATTTTCCTGTTGGGTCCTTGTTCTCCATTAGAAAGACCCACCCCTTTGGTGGACTCCAGGTGAGTGTATTATGGAAAGGACCATCCGGATACTGAAAGACAAACTTTATGCTATTACCCGAGCGCGTGCCGTAACCTAATGTTTCAGAGAATCTGCCTCCGAAGACATCGATTAAAAGATGAATAGGATCTTAGAATTATCAGCAAGACTGAGTGGGCATTTCTATTCTCGTTCTAGTCGTTCATAGATTGTTATTCACTCAGAGTTGCAATGCGGCAAACCCATACAGCAGAGTGAAACTGGCAAACAAGATCGTCAGGATGTAATAGCCCAGCCTTAACCACCAGGCAGAGAGATGCTCCTTCACATCAAAAACCCACTGCAGCGCCAATCGGATTCCCCAAAACACGGCGATATATCCGCACACGCCGCGGGCCAAACCGCTTCCGCTTGCAAGCTCTCTGGCATTGAAAAGACTGATCAAGCCAAACGCGACAATCGCCAGCACCACATAGCCGCCATAAACCCAATACATCTGCCGGTGTAAACGAGAAAGGATCGCCAATTCACTCTTCCATTTCAATTGAAATGGCACGAGTGCCGACGCAACCAAAACTCCCAATTGACCTACACCTGCCAGAAAGATCAATGTCGGCAACCACACTCGCATGAAGAAATCCTCGACGCCGCGGGATGCTCAAGCACCCAGCGCATGCATGAACGGCACGATGATGTTCCTGACGAACGGCGGGTGAAATAATCCAAATGCGGGCAGCACCAACACAAGCAGTGCGAATAAGCGCCCGCGCCATCCGTGTCCGAGGCCAATGGCGCGACCTGACCGCGATCGCTCGGCGAACATCGCGACAGCCTGCGTGCCGAAGAAAAACGTGGGCCAACCGTATCCGCCACGGGCCGGAACCGAAATTACCACATCATGAATAATGCCACTAAACAGGAAGCCGGCTAAGATCGCGCCGCGTGGTCCAAGCCGTGGACTCAACGGCTGGAAAAGAAAACGGTAAGTCAAATCCCGGAAGGCTGTATTCCACCGCCGGCCCCAAAACTCACTAACACTGACCGAAGCTAGCGGGTGGTTCATAAGGGGACGCGCTTCGATGCCGACCGATCTCCAGGCGCAACTTAGCAAATGGAATGAGCCGAAGTGAAGCATCAGGATCAGGCCGATCATTCCCAGCCAGCCAGAAACCAGCACCTGAGAAATCCCACCAGCTATTCCCCAAAAGAGCACAGCGCCGGCCAGTAGTCTCATGATGGCAAAGATCCATTCTTTTGCCGGCGGTCGATCTTTCACAGGTAACCGCTTGGAACTGAGAAAAGCTTCCGCGTTCAAGCCGGGCCACGCAAACAAATAACCTGCGTGTTGCCACCATCGCGCGTTCGGGGCCGGCGTACGTCGCCAGGTTAACCACTTGCAGCCGGCAAGAATCACAAAGGCGAGCAGCCACATGAAAACCCAGCGCGGCCAGTCAGCTGGTGTAAAGACCAAAACGATGACAGGCAAGACGATAAGCGGTATCCAGCCTCGCCAGATAGGAATCTGTTGCGTGGCTTTCCTCACTCCAATATTTTCCATTGTTGGGGCGAGCGGCGTTAGGTCTGGTCGCTCGGTTCTCTTTGGCTTTCAGGTTCTTCAGACTTCGCAGTTTGTAAGCCGCCAATCGCGATAAACGTAACCGTATCCCAGGCGTTGTGAATACCAATGAACAGCAGGAGGAGGGCTGTCGCACCGACCAGAAAGAGAACTCGCCGAGGATAACTTGCGAGTCCGGTTGCCGCGACCACGAGTAACGCGTACGCGATAAGAGGGAGCACTGTATGCCAGAGCCAGTCCTCAAACACTGGCTTGTACCCCACTTGGCTTCGCGCCCGCTTAAGAACTATTAGTTCATAGATCACGCCCGCCGCTCCGCAGGCGCTAAGGGCAAGAGCGACATTCCATAGGCTGAGCCAAGGCGCACTCAAAATCGCGGACATGAGGAGCACAGCGCAAAAGTGGACGATCGTCGGAGTGCCAAACGCGGCAATCTCTTGAGGCGAACTTTGCTTTCGCGTCTCTGCAATGAGTGCGATCACCACAAACTGCAATCCGGTGAGCGCGGCCCCCGAGGAACCAACTATCACGTAGAAACTTTCCCAGGCGACGAGCGGCGACCGTGCGGCTTCTTCCATTAGTGAATCCTCGCGCGAGATTATAGACGTGCTTCGTCGAGCAGCCTTACAAGATTCGCAGGCTCCAGACTCGGCCCATCATCGGAATTGTATTCTATGTAACTCTGTGGAGGTCACCAAGGTTTAGCTTGCCAGACAAACTTGCCGCTTCGGTTGATATAGCCCCAGTGACTCTAGGCTCCCGGGTAAGGAATACTAGTTCCTTGACTGACTCTCTGGGAGCCATTCGATGCGCTTCCATTGCTGGCCGGTCCAAACTGTTAGGGCATCTTCTCGGGCAACGTATGCTACTTCGGTAGGCTTAATGCCGCTGAGGTCAATCAAGGTCCGTTTTTGATCGTTGGTGGAATAAAGATCATGAGCCGTCAGCTGAACCGCGCAGTCGCCCTTATCACAACTGCTTTCCTGAATCACGTAGGCGATTCTATTCTTTACTGCGATGGTAGAACCGGCAACAACTCCCAGGAACTGCCTTCCCGTTTTTATGTTGAATCCAGGCTTCGTATAGCAATCATAATTTGATCCGATCACACACCCGTAATATCCGGTGCCGAAGACTACAGTCTCCCCATCAAAGGCATGTATTGCAGGAAACCACCTTGGTAACGACCCGAAAGAAAAGTACTCATGGGTGCGATTACTCAAATCAAAAATCAGCAGCCTTGCTCCACTAAGAGCGAGGAGGTTTCCTTTCCGAAAAACCTGGGTTGTAAAGCCAGCCTTAGTCCCAGTTTCGTCACTCACCATGAACATCTTCTGGAGGTCGAGACTATTGGCGAGCCAGGGAATGAAATAAACCGGCTTGTAATTGTTTGGGTCACCGGCTCGCACCAGCACTCCGTCGTCGTAAACGGCTAGCACTTCCGCAAGGTCTTTTCCGAGACGGATAGGAAAACCGGACACGGGTGTTTTTATCCCATCACGATTCACGAAAAAGAGCGAAGTCTCCACCTTCTCCATCACCAGTGTTCCATCTTTGAGTACACCGCGGACTCGTTCACTTTCGTAAGCCGTGCCTGAATACTGATACACAAGTTGCGCAACCTCTCCTACGTTTTTCTGAAGGTAGTAGCTATACGTACACCTCGGAAGATGTGATCTCGGATCAGTTACATTCATTCGTTCCCAAACAAGCCACTCGTCTGTGGCGACTCGAAGTTTGGCTGTACCCGGATTTGGAACGAAATCAGGCTCATCTTGAGCCTCGCAAGATGCCGCGAGGCCAAATATCAACAATAAGATCAAACAAACGATCAGACTCGTGAAGCCAACCGGATCTTCTGGGGCCACTGGCATTGTCATGGTTGATTCCGCTCCTTCTACATTAGCAGCCGAGTGTGTTGGCTAAACCTCCTTCCGTTTTAGCAAGCGGACTTGTCCGCCCGGCGGGGGCACAAGTGCCCTCTCTAAACGGAACAATGAAGAGTGTGTTCGCTAACCACGTTCCGTTTAGCAAAGCGGACTTGTCCGCCCGGCGGGGGGCACAAGTGCCCTCTCTAGACGGAACAATGAAGAGTGTGTTCGCTAACCACGTTCCGTTTAGCAAGCGGACTTGTCCGCCCGGCGGGGGGCACAAGTGCCCTCTCTAAACGGAACAATGAACTCCGCCCTACAGCGGCAATCGATCAGGGACTTTCATTCCTCACCCGCACAATTCTCAAGCCCGTATGGCTTGTCGATCTCGTTCGGTATGTTTACCGTTCAATGCAAACCCGGGAAGAGCCGCCCTCTGATCGTCATCAGGAAAGAGAACGAGGCCCGTTCCAAATCTTGCATGCGGAGCATCCTTCAAGTTATCCGAAAATCGAGGAAAAACAATTGCCGAGGAATAGCGGTTGCCAAGGAGTTAAGGGGGTGTGTTCAAGAGACGCTAAGGAGGTCGCTTGGGGCATTATGCCATCCCCTTTTTCCCCTTCCGGGGCTATTTGACCGTGGATGATGGTTAATACCTGCGGGTTTAGATAACTTTCTCAGTTCCTGCCTTCTCAGTAGAAATTGCCGCCCGGGGAACTTCAAAGCTAAGGGAACCTCTGATTTTAGCTAGCAAGCGACGGGAATCCTTCAAGCAGGCATCCTTTAAATGATTGCCCCTCGCCCCCAAGATTCTTTAACAGACAAGATCCAGCCGCCAGCATAGAAATTCAAACATGAAACGCGCTGTATTCATACTCTGCCTCACTCTCACGATAGCTTTCGCTATTGCTTTCTGGCTTCAGGCTCAGGCCCGCTCTTTTCTTTACCTGGCCTTGGCGTTTCTGCTGCTTTGCGTCGGCTACATCGTGCTACGGCTGAGAGACACCAACGCGCGGTTGCAGCTTCAACTCATTGAACGAGAACGCGTGGAGAAGGCGTTGCGCGAAAGCGAAGAACAATATCGCGACCTATTTGAGAATGCGCACGACATGATTTACACCCACGACCTGGAAGGTAGATATACGTCGGGTAACAAGGCTTGCGAAAGGATCACCGGCTTTACGCGTGACGAAGGTGTCGGTATGAACTTCGATCAGTTCATCGCGCCGGAATATTTGACGACGGTTAAGGAGATGATCGCGCGCAAACTTAAAGACAAATCAGAGTCGTCTTATGAACTGGAGATTCTGGCCAAAGACGGTCACAGGGTGACGCTGGAAGTGAATTCGAGTCTGACTTATCAGGACGGAAAACCCAATGGTGTGCAAGGCATCGCCCGCAATATTACTGACCGGAAGCGTGCCGAAGCAGAACGCCTGGTGATCTCTGAGATTGTCACGGGAATTATCACGACTTCAAATCTTGGTGAGTTACTGAACCTCATTCACCAATCGATCCGTAAGATTCTCTACGCGGAAAACTGTTATGTCGCCCTTTATGAAAAGCAGACCGGTTTACTCCATCTGCCGCTATGCGTAGATAAATACGATCCTGTCGCTTCCTCGATGAAACTTGGAAAGGGCCTGACAGCTTACGTTTTTCGCTCTAGCCGTTCCATGCTGCTGACCCAGAACTCCATTAACGAGCTTATTGAACGGGGCGAGATTTCCTTAGTCGGCACGCTGCCGGCCGTTTGGTTAGGAGTGCCGCTGAGAACACCATCGGAAACTGTTGGCGTACTGGTAGTACAACACTATGAGAACGAACACGCTTACAGTTCTCGCGACCTCGAGTTTCTCTCGTCAGTCGGGGATCAAATAGCGCTTGCCATTGAGCGCAAGAGGATGGAAGAGCGTCTGCGCGAGAGCGAAGAGAAGTATCGAACGATTCTAGAGAGTATTGAGGATGGCTACTTCGAAGTCGATCTCGATGGTACATATGTATTCCTGAATGATGGCTTCTGCCGGATATCTGAGCGCTCTGAGGACGAATTGTTGGGCCACAACTACAAAACGTTCTTAGCTCCTGAGCTCATCGGAATGTACGACGCTTACTCGCGTGTTTACGAGACAGGCGAACCGCTCCGGGCATTCGAGTATGAAATAACCAGGAAAGACGGCACGAAGAAGTTTGTTGAAGAATCTGTGACTCTCAAACGGGATGCAGCGGGGCACCCGATCGGTTTCATGGGTATTCGTCGCGACTGCACTGAGCGCAAACAAGTCGGCGTGGCGCTGGAGAAGGCACGCGATGCGGCACTTGAATCGGCGCGACTGAAGTCGGAATTTCTGGCCAACATGAGCCACGAGATTCGCACTCCCATGAACGGCGTCATCGGCATGACCGGCCTTCTGCTTGATACTGAACTGACTGAGGATCAGCGTGAGATTGCGGAAACCATTTCCTCAAGCGGTGATGCGCTACTGACGATCATCAACGACATTCTCGACTTTTCCAAAATCGAAGCCGGCAAACTTGAATTTGAAACACTCGACTTCGATATCAGCAACGTCGTTGAAGGAACAGTGGAACTCCTGGCCGAGAAAGCGCGCTCCAAGCAGATCGAATTGGCCTCGCTCGTCCACCGCGACGTTCCGAGAAAATTACGCGGCGACCCGGGCCGTCTTCGTCAAATACTCACGAACCTGGTTGGGAACGCACTCAAGTTTACCGACCATGGCGAGGTAGTCGTACGGGCCGAGAAGGCGAGCGAGACGAAGAAGGATGTAGTCATTCGCTATTCAGTAAGTGATACCGGCATTGGCATCGATGAAGCAGCACAATCAAAGCTGTTCCAGGCTTTCATACAGGCAGATGGCTCAACAACTCGTAAGTACGGCGGCACTGGTCTTGGCCTGGCCATTTCCAAGCAGTTAGTCGAGCTGATGGGTGGCCAGATTGGAGTAACCAGTGTACCGGGTAAAGGCTCGACCTTCTGGTTTACTGTGCGAGCGGCCAAACAGATTCCCGGTCCTATGATCGCCGATCCGGAGATCCGGCATCTCGAAAACCTGCGGGTTTTGATTGTGGGTGACAATGCCACTAAGAGACAGATTCTGGCCCACCAGCTCAACTCGTGGGGAATGCTCACTGAAGAGGCTGATTCCGGGGCTCGTACTTTTGGGTTGTTGAAATCGGCCGCTGCTAAGGGCACAACTTATGACCTGGCGCTGCTTGATTTGGTGATACCGGGATTAGATGGTTTTGAGCTGGCGCGCGCCATCAAGGCTGAGGCCGCCTTTGCCGGCGTTCGCGTAGTGCTCTTGACCTCACACGGGCAGCGTGGCGATAGCACAACCGCGCGGGAAGCAGGTGTATCCGCCTATCTCACCAGACCAGTGCGTCAATCGCAATTATTCAACTGCCTCATGACCGTGATTAATCAGGACGTCGTAGTAGGTGAGAACGATGAATCCTCGGCGCGTCCCGCACCGGATCTTGTCACCAAGCACAGTCTGCAAGAAGCAAAAGCAACATCGCAAAAACTGATTCTGCTGGCCGATGACAACATCGTCAATCAGAAGGTGGCGATAGTTCAGTTGCAGAAGCTTGGCTACCGCGCCCACGCTGTCGCAGACGGTCGCGAGGCGCTCGAAGCTCTGGGAAGAATTCCTTACGACCTCGTGCTGATGGATTGCCAGATGCCGCAAATGGACGGCTTTGAAGCCACTGTCGAGATCCGTCGCCGCGAAGGAGAGGGAAAACGTACACCCATCGTGGCCATGACCGCACACGCCCTCCAGGGTGATCGCGAGAAATGCATTGCCGCCGGTATGGACGATTACATTTCAAAGCCGGTGAAGTCGGAAGAACTGGCTGGAGTGCTGCAAAGACTATTGCTGGATGATTCTGACGAATCGTTTACTCCCGCTCTTGAAGACGCAGCAACAGAGATCGAACAACTTGCTCACGGGATGACAGATGATGGTTTAACGTACGGAAGCGTCAGAGTCTAAACGTTCTGGCCCTAAGACGCCAAGAAGTTCAGAGTACAAGCTTTAGCTTGCATGGTTTCGGTGGAAATCAAGCTAAAGCTTGTACTCTGAACTTCTTGTTGCGGACAGTTTCACCTTGATGCCCAGCGCCAGGGGGGTAGCTCGAGTTTGTCCACGCCGACGATCCTGGTTTCTCCAAATTCCTTTTCCAGGACAACAGAATTACACGGAGCGTGTTCCTCAAGCGCCTGGATCAGTTTTGCAGCGTGAGTCACGACCAGAACTTGCGATGTTTCTGCGGCGTTAGCAATCAACCGGCCCAGCGCTGGTAACAGATCCGGATGCAGACTAGTTTCGGGCTCATTGAGCACCAGCAATCCCGGTGGTCGCGGCGTAAGTAGTGCCGCTATCCACAGCAGATACCGTAGTGTTCCGTCTGAGAGCTCAGCAGCCTTCAATGGTCGTAGCAGCCCATGTTGGTGCATCGCAATCTCAAAGCGCCCTTCGACATTAGAGATAGATATGCTTGACCGCGGAAAGGCGTCGGCTACGGCTTCAGCCAGGGCCGAAGGATTTCCTATCTCCTGTATCGTTTGCAGCGCCGCAGCGAGGTCGGCACCATCGTTGCTGAGTATCGGGGTGTGAGTTCCGATTTGTGGCAGTCGCGCCGGAGCATCGACGTCGGTGCGAAAGTGATCATAGAAGCGCCATGAACGAATCTGCTCCCTAAGCACAAGCATCTCGGGAGCGTTACGCGGATCAGCTAGCTGCGCCATCATGCTGTCGAAAGTTGAAAGCTGGTAACCGAGTACGTCCCAATCGCCGTCGCTTCGGCGTGTGCGCACAACGCCCGCGCGTCTTTCAACCAACAACGCAGCTGGCCGTAACACTGGCCCGGCCCAAATGCACTCGGTCTTAATCTCCGGGTCAAGACCAAACGCGGACCTGCTAGGGGTGGGGAGTCCGAGGTCGATTGCGTAGCCGAAATCGTCTCCGGCAAATCCGAGCCGCAAATTAACGCGCTCCTTGCGTACAGTGCCTTCGACGTTGTAGTCGCCGCGCTTTACCGAGCGCGCGAGTTTTTCCGGTCCTGCCCACAGCGTAGACTGCAATCCGCCTTCGCGAGCGAGCGATGGGATGACGCTCCCCTGAGCGGTGTCGGCCAACAACCGCAACGCCCGATACACGCTCGACTTGCCGCTTCCATTCGGGCCGGTAATCAGATTCAGCCGCCGCAGAGGAACGATTAGATTACGAAGTGAACGGTAATTGGAGATGGCTAGAGTTGTAAGCATTGATTTACATCGCCACACTCCAGGAATTTGACGCGCGCAGAAAGGTCGGCGCGAAGAAGAACATTGGCGAGCAGGTAGTTAGATTAATTTCTTCCGATTCGTCCGGCGAGCCAACCAGCGAGGGCGCCAACGCCGAGACCCACGGCCAGCGTTATTGCGATGGAACGCAGCGGATCTTTCTTGATTCGATATGCCGTTTCATCCACTAGATCCTCGGCGGTATATCGACCACGTTTGGCAAATCGCCTCGCGCCAACCTTGGCATCCTCCACCGCATGAGAAGCCTTGACTTTCAAGCGTGCAGCCTCTGCTCCTACGTGAATCACACGTCCACCGACGCGGACTGCTTTGCCGACCAAGCTTCGCTTTTCATCCTCAGACATACCTTCTCCTTTAGTCCATCTGATTTGTCAAATTAGTCTACTGCCCGGCGGCGCTTGGACCAAGCTGCCAGACCTGAATTTTTCAAGCGGTCACAGCCTCACTGGGATTAACGGGCGGGTCGAGAACACATCGGTTAGAAAATCGGACTTGTCCACTACGGCGAGGCGGAACACAAGTGTCCTTTCTAAACGGCAGGCAAAGGCAACGAACTCAACGCAAAAGTAACCAGTACCCACGTTTCACTTGCCGGTAACCTCGAATGCGCACTGTGGGGCGCCTTCGCGATTACACCGCTCACGGACGGTCGTCCCAAAAATTTCTGACAGCAGCGATTCGGCGAGTTGACAGACTTCCGGGTGTTCGGTTACTGCCACGGCCAGCGGACAACTTCCGCTTCTGATAAAGAGTTTTTCTCCCTCCTTCTCTATCCGGGCAGCCCCGCCGATTGCTTCGAGTGAGGTGAGGGCCTTGTTAGCCCGACTTTGTAGATCACCGCTCGCCACTTCCGAATTCTGATTACCGGCCAGGGACCGACCTACCTCGCGCAGAACTTCTTTGAGTGCTTTGGGCGTGAGACGTCCCTTAAGCACGCCGATGAGTTTACTGAGTAGTACGTCGTAAGCTTTCGGAAAGAGATTTTCCGCCTCAGAGGTTAATTCGTATGCGAAGTGTGGTTTGCGCGTACCTCGCTGAACGCCGCCTTGCCTGATCAGGCCGTCACGTTCCAACGAAAGGAGATGGGCCCGCACGGCGTTGTCCGTAAGTCCAAGCTCTCGGGCTAAGTCGTTAACGGTCCTCGTTGTTCCCCTCACAAGTGCGACGATGCGCCCTCGCGTACTCCCGAAAAAGCGTTTTTCCCACTTTGTTCTCTTCATTTTCTGGGCAGGATTATCACATTTTTCGCAATTAAATACAATAAGTCAACTTACTACTTGACTTATTGCAAAAAGGGCGTATGCTTCGGTGAAAAGTCTGAAAATTTGTAAAACGCAAGAAGGATGTTAACCAATCTCCAGAAAACAGCCTTAACGAACTTGCAAACCAGGGATTGTCGGTCGTCTTACCGTTATCTGCGGACAAAAAAGGAAAGAATGGGCCACCTGCTAGAGCTCTCATGACTCAGGCTGCTGGCGCGATATTGAAAGCATAGCCCCTCAATCTGTCGGGATGTCTTACAACCTGCCTTAATAGGAACACTGAAGGAGGCCAAGGAGGCGAAGCGTGATGAATAAGAAGATGCAGGACGGATCAACTCCGAAGGGACGCGGAAGTAAAAGATGCGTAGACCTCACCGTTGGGCGAGAACGGCTGCTGGTCAAGATCATTATGGTGCTTGTCTGTGGGAGCATTGCACTGTTCTGTTCAATTGACGGCAGCCGCGCTCAACGTGTGGAAGATCGAAGTCGCGATCAAAAGGATCAAGACTTCGATCGGCAGATTAGTGAAAACACGAGGCGAATGATCGAGCAAGGAAGACAAATCTTCCGTTACGACACCTTTGGTGACGAAGCTTATTGGACAGATAAGCTTAAGCTTCATAACGCAATTCAGGGCAGCAAGTTCGGTGGTGTCGGTCCAGGCGTTAGTCCCAAGACTGCGCTCGCAGTTGGCTTGAAAGTCGATATCGACGCTCTTCCCGCGGACCTGGTGGAAAAAATCAAAAAGGGAGAGGTCAATCTTGACGACCCCGCGACCACGCTGGCCCTTATTAAGCTGGATTCGGTCCTGGGTGTTAAGGGTGCGTTCAATAGTAACGGCAGTCTAAAGTCAGTTGGACTCTCATGTGCTGTTTGTCACTCAACTGTTGACGATGCCTTCGCTCCTGGCATCGGACACCGCCTCGATGGCTGGCCCAACCAGGATCTGAACGTAGGCGCAATCGTTTCGCTCGCGCCGGATCTGAGTGTGCTTACAAGTCTTCTGCAGGTCGATGAGCCTACGGTCAAGAAGGTTCTTGCCAGTTGGGGTCCGGGTAAGTTTGACGCAGAGTTGAACCTCGATGGTAAAGCATTTCGTCCGGACGGGAAGCCCGCAGCTACGTTGATTCCTCCTGCATTCGGCCTTGCCGGCGTCAATTTGCACACCTGGGGTGGTGGATGGGGCACTGTCACTTACTGGAACGCCTTCGTCAGCAACCTCGAGTTACAAGGACAGGGAACTTTTTTCGATTCACGACTAAACGATCCAAAGAAATATCCGGTTGCAGCTCGAGCTGGTTTCGGAAACAAGCGCAGCGCCACGGACATGGTGACGGCAAAACTCGCCGCGTTACAGTTTTATCAGCTGGCGATTCCTGCACCTTCGCCACCGGCGGGCAGTTTCGATGCGGCAGCAGCGGCTCGTGGAGAAAGCATCTTCAAAGGAAAAGCCACCTGCGCTCAGTGTCACGTGCCCCCGCTCTTTACAGAACCGGGATGGAATTCTCACCAGGCGTCGGAGATCGGCATAGATGATTTCCAGGCGAAACGTGCGCCTGATAATTCTTATCGCACCGCGCCACTACGTGGACTGTTCGCGCACATGAAACGCGGCTTTTACCACGACGGTCGTTTTGCGACTCTGCTTGATGTGGTCAACCACTACGACGCGTTCAGAAGATTGCGTTTGACTGATTCGGAGAAGAAGGATTTGGTCGAATACTTGAAGTCTCTGTAACCCCGCCTGTGAGGACGCAATAGTCCGCTCGCACAACCCGCTGGCTTTTGACCTCTGATGCCGGTAAGTCTGGGACTTATCGCGCATCTGAGATCAAAGACCCGATCCACGGCTGTGCGTGCCCGCCATGTTCAGCTGGCGCAGAATTTAGCCACCAACTTGCTGAAGAGATTTGGTCGAAGTTAAACTGACTGCGGCTCTTGCCCTTGCTGAACGAACCAAAGCCACTCTAACGCAGATATCTGTTCCTCAATTCACTCTTCGAGTTGACCGGAAGAGGTCATCGCGGTAGCGGGTGCGTCGCAATTCCAACCATGGACCAAATTTCCCCGGAACGCCAAAAGCTGCTCTCCAATCTTCAGGCAGATGCTTTTAAGTACTTCGTAAGCGAAATCAATCCGGCAAATGGATTGGTGGCGGACTGTACCAAGGAAGGCTGGCCTTCTAGTATCGCAGCAGTCGGCATGGCACTGTCGGCATATCTGGTTGGCGTAGAACACAACTTCATCTCGCGGGAAGAAGCGGTCGCGAGAACGTTAAGCAAGCTGCGATTCTTTGCGCAGAGCGAACAAAGCGACAGCCCGGACGCTACGGGATACAAAGGCTTTTACTATCACTTCCTGGATATGCAAACGGGACGGCGGGCCTGGGAATGTGAACTATCAACCATTGATTCGACCTTTCTTTTTGCGGGCATGCTCTCCGCCGCTGCCTATTTTGATCGGGATTCCGCTGAAGAAAACGAGATCCGAACTCTCGCCGATGAACTTTATAGGCGTGTTGATTGGCAATGGGCCATCGATGGTGGCCCGACCCTGACTCACGGTTGGAGGCCCGAAACAGGCTTTCTTCGTTATCGCTGGGACGGTTATGACGAAGCGTTGCTGGCTTACATTCTTGGTCTTGGCTCGCCTACTTTTCCATTGCCAGTCACAAGTTACGAAGCCCACGTCTCACGTTACGATTGGAAGAAGATTTACGATTACGATCTTCTCTACTCGGGCCCACTCTTTACGCACCAGTTTTCGCATCTCTGGATTGACTTCCGTGGCATTCAGGATGAATACGTGCGCCAAAGGAATCTGGATTACTTCGAGAACAGCCGGCGCGCGACGTATGTGCAACAGGAATACGCGCGGAAGAATCCGAATGGGTTTAAGGGCTACAGCGAAGTCTGTTGGGGCCTAACTGCCTGTGAAGGTCCCGGCCCAAATGAGTTGATGATCGATCATTCGAAGCGCGTTTTCTATGATTACGTCGCGCGTGGTGTTCCTGACGGACCGGACGATGGCACGGTAGCGCCTTGGGCCGTTGTTGCCTCGTTACCTTTCGCTCACGAGATCGTATTGCCGGCATTGGAACACTTCAACGAAATTGAGATCGGCGTCGATCATCCTTATGGACTGGAGGCAACATTCAATGCCACTTATCCCGACGAACGCGGTCTCGAGTGTGGCTGGTTGTCGCCCTGGCATTATGGAATTAATCAGGGTCCAATCGTTCTCATGATCGAGAACTTTCGCACGGAAATCCTTTGGAGCTTGATGAAGAAGTGTCCTTACGTCGTCGAGGGATTGCGCGGGGCAGGATTTGCCGGTGGATGGTTGGACAGTTTGTAGGTACGGCCACGGAGTGCCACCCCTACAAAATAACGACGAATTACTCCATCGCTTCTGCCAATGCTTCGAATTCCGGGTCAATCTCTACAAAATGTGAAGGCTTCGCAAGAAGTTTTGTCAGCGAGGGTGGCACAGCCAACGACTTTCCGATGAGCGGCTCCACGACAGAATCAAATTTTGCGGGATGTGCCGTCGCCACAATAATCCAGTGGCCCTCCGATAGGCTTTCGCGGACATGAACTGCGGTGGCGGTGTGGGGACACCAGGTCTGGCGCCAGCTCGTTCCTCCTCGAGCTATTGTGCCGGTAATTTCTTCGTCGCTGACCGAAACTGCGTGCGCGATTTTCCTGAGTCCCGAAACGTCTGGATGCAAATCAAGCAGCCTCTCCATGTTGCTCGGATTACCCACGTCCATCGCGTTCGCGAGGGTCGCAATAGTTGGTTGCGGCTCCCACGTGCCGGAAGCAAAGTAGTTTGGCACTGCAGTATTAGCATTTGTCGCAAGAACTATTTCTCGAATGGGCAGGCCCATCTCTCGTGCCCAAAAGGCGGCCACCGCGTTGCCCAGATTACCGGTAGGGATGATGAAACCGGGTTGCGCTCCCTTTCTCCGTAAGTACCAGAGCGAAGCAGCCGCGTAATAGATAGTTTGCGGAAGGATGCGTCCCTGGTTGATGCTATTCGCGGACAGAAGCCCATGAGCCTCTGCCCACTCTTTATTCTTGAAGGCGGTTTTTACGATTCGCTGACAGTCGTCAAAGTCCCCACGCACCGCGAAGGCACGTACACTATCGCCCCAGCAAGTCAGTTGTTTTTGCTGTCGCAACGAGACTTTATTTCTGGGGAAGAGGATGACGACGGTGATCTCCGGATATTCGTGGAAGGCGGCGGCGACGGCTCCACCGGTGTCCCCGGAAGTGGCCACCAGTACAGTCCGCCTGCCGGGGAGTCGCGACACGCAGGCTGCCAGGAAGCGCGCCCCTACGTCCTTGAAGGCCGCCGTTGGTCCATGGAACAACTCGAGCACGGCAGTGTCGTTGCCGATGTCGTTCAAGAGGATCGGGAAATTGAATGCCTCGCGACAAATCTCTGCAACTTGAGAACGTAACATGTCGCCGCTAAAGAATGGCTCGAGAAGTTTCTCGCCGATCTCTTCCCACGATTCAAGCCTGTCGAAATCTTCGATCTTGAAGGTAGGAAAACTTTCGGGAACATAGAGGCCACCGTCCGGTGCGAGACTCGTCTGGATAGCTTCAGACAGAGTCAACGTGGGAGAAGTCGAGCGTGTGCTGCGAAATCTCATCGGATGACTGTCGCCCCCTGCCGGCTTACCGATGAGATCCACGAGTCCACCTCTGTTAAGCGGTGGGATCTGAAAGCCTGGATCATACCTTGCCGAACTTCAGTCGCCGCCTCGGCTGACGAGACCCATGCAAAAACGCTAGGCCCGGAGCCGGAAATTGAAGCCCCAATGGCTCCTCGCTCCATTGCTGCTGCTTTCACGTCGGCGAAGCCGGGTATTAGAGGTGCCCGTTGCGGCTCGATCACCAGGTCCGAAAGGGAGTGCCGGATCATCTCGAGATCATTGCCAAAGCAGCCCGCAATGAATGCCCCGAGGTTCGCCGACTGTTGGACGTGGTCAGCCAACGGAACGTTTGGTCTGAGAATGCTCCTCGAATTCTTCGTGTCAACGCGCAGCCGCGGATGGACCAGTACCGTGAGAATACTCGCCGGCACGGGGAGCGACACGTAGCGTACAGGATTCACTGAGAGGACGAGCGTCAAACCCCCGAAGAGGCAGGGCGCAATGTTGTCGGGGTGCGCTGCGCCGCTCGCAGCCTGCTCCCCAAGCAGGGCGTACTCCACCAATGCTTCCACCGGAAGAGGACGCTCCAGGAGTGAATTGGCTGCGACCAACGCACCCGCGGCGGAAGCGGCGGACCCGCCCATCCCTGAACCGAGCTCAATGCCTTTGCGAATCGTGACCTCAAATCCGAAATCCAACCGCAGCTCATCGCGGAGCCTCATAAGGCCGACGGTGGCCGCGTTTTTTGCCGGATCCACCAGGATGTCAAGCTCTCCAGAATGACCCGTCTCGTTCACTATCTCTTTAATGCGAACTGACGGGAAGTCAGTCGTGGAAACGGTAATCACGTCGCCGACGGACTCAATCGGGAAGCCGAGAATATCAAAGCCGACTGCGACGTTGGCCACTGTGGCTGGAGCGAACACTGTGGCCGATCGGGCTGCGGCCGTGCTCATAACGGCGCCCCCAGGAAGGATGCGAGCCGAAGTAGATCAGCGAA
>DATBRN010000053.1:0-20479 GCA_036560225.1 Pyrinomonadaceae bacterium
AACCGAAAGCTTGCCCATACCAAGCGCGTCTATGATTAGCGGATAGAGAGTGCCCAACAACACCGAGCCCGCAGCCACCACCAGAAGGACATTGTTTGAAAGCAGCATCGACTCACGCGAGATCACTTCAAACTTGCTACCCAGTCCAACCTGTTTCGCACGCCAGGCGTAAAGTAAAAGAGATCCGCCGATCACAAATGCCAGAAAAGCCAGGATAAAGATGCCGCGTTTAGGATCGGTGGCGAATGCGTGCACTGAAGTCAAAACGCCTGACCGTACCAGGAATGTTCCAAGTAGGCTCAGAGAGAAGGCACCGATTGCGAGCAACACAGTCCAACTCTTGAACCCACCGCGTTTTTCGGTGACGGCGAGCGAGTGGATCAATGCAGTACCGACGAGCCAGGGCATGAACGACGCGTTTTCAACCGGATCCCAAAACCACCAGCCACCCCAGCCGAGTTCGTAATAAGCCCACCAACTTCCCAGCGCAATTCCGACCGTCAGAAACATCCAGGCAACGGTTGTCCAGGGTCGCGACCAGCGTGCCCATGTTGCATCGAGCCGGCCGCTGATCAGCGCCGAGATCGCAAATGCGAAGGCGACAGAGAAACCGACGTAGCCCATGTAGAGCATTGGTGGGTGCACAACCATCGCCGGATCCTGCAGAAGCGGATTGAGATCTTGTCCATCTGGCCTTGCTGGCAACACACGAACAAAAGGATTTGAGGTCAACAGCATGAATAGCAGGAAACCGACACTTATGACGCCCATTACACCCAGCACGCGGGCGACCATCTCGCTTGGAAGATGGT
Organism: Pyrinomonadaceae bacterium; assembly: GCA_036560225.1. Taxonomy (GTDB): domain Bacteria; phylum Acidobacteriota; class Blastocatellia; order Pyrinomonadales; family Pyrinomonadaceae; genus PSRF01. The sequence continues at coordinate 813 of DATBRN010000053.1, forward strand.
GGCTAAAGAGCGAAACGGCTACCGTCCAGAGCCCGAGCATCAGGACCCAAAGCAACAACGAACCTTCGTGTGAACCCCAGGTGGCAGCAAGTCGATAGTGAAGCGGCAATTGTGAATTGGAATTAGTCGCGACGTTAACAACGGAAAAGTCATTGGTGATAAACGAGTATCCGAGGCAACAGAAGGCGATGGCAACAAAGATAAACTGCGCCTGTCCTGCCGGTGCGGCAACAGCAATCCATGTGCGATTGCCGCGTGCAGCTCCGATTAGCGGCAGGGTCGCCTGTGTCAGCGCGAGCAGTAGCGCGAGTATTAATGCAAACTGTCCAAGTTCAGGAACCATGTTTATTTATCCACAACGGTCTTAGCAGCATCTCGTTCATGCTGAGCGGCGTCAATCGCTTGGCCTGCTTGAGGCGGCATATAGTTTTCGTCGTGCTTCGCCAGAACCTGATCAGCGTAAAAGACGCCATCCGGTCCGACATGACCCTGGGCGACACAGCCTTTTCCTTCTTTGAAGAGGTCCGGAAGGATGCCCTTGTATACAACCGGAATGCTCTTGGCGGTATCGGTAACCGCAAAGCGAACCGTCAGACCGTCGTTGTCACGCTTGAGTGTACCAGTTTCAACGAGGCCGCCCACGCGAAAGGTGCGATTCACAGGCGCCGCCTTAGCGACGACCTCCGAGGGGCTGTAGAAGAAAACGAGATTACTGCGAAAGGCTTGAGCTGCCAGGAAGGCAGCCACGCCCAAGCCCGCCAAGCCTGCGATAATAAAACCGATACGTTTATGACGACGTTTCATGGTCAAAACTCCAACTCTATTCGCGATCGCGATTGATGCGGTTGCATTGCTTTCGACGCCTCATAAGTAGCACAACCTCGCCACCCATCACTATGAGCGCTGAAATATATGAGCCCCAGACGTACAAGCCGTAGCCACCCATTGAAAAAAACTCTGACCAATTCATAGCTCAGGCCACTCCTTCAGCCTTCCAGGCCGCACTTTGCTCTCTCTCCGAAATGATACACCGCAGCCGAATCAAAACCACAGCGATCGAGTAGAGCCAACAAGCGGCGAGCATGATGAACATGGCTGCAAGCATGGGACCTGTCATCTTAGGTTTCTCCAGAAGGCGAATCGTTGCACCTTGGTGCAAGGTGTTCCACCACTGCACAGAGAAATAGATAATAGGAACATTAATAACGCCTACCAAAGCGAGCACAGCGCCGGCCCGATCGGCGCGCCTTGGGTCATCGATCGCTGATTGCAGTGAGATGAACCCAATGTAGAGAAACATCAGGATCAAAGTCGAAGTAATCCGGGCATCCCACGCCCACCAGGTCCCCCAGGTCGGCTTACCCCAAAAGGAGCCTGTGATCAAAGAAATCAACGTGAACAAGGCACCGGTGATTGAAAGTGAAGACGCCATCATCGAGGCGAGTCGCGCGTTGAAGGCCCAGCCAATACCCGCGTAAAAGGCCATAAGGACGTAGAGAAACATCCCCATCCAGGCAGCAGCGACGTGAATGAAAATGATGTGATAAACCTGGTTCTGGTCTCCAGCAAGCGCTGGCGCAACGAAGAAACCTATGTATATGGCTGCCACAAAAAGAATTGCCGCCGGAATGGCAAACCACGGAATCATTTTTCCAGCTAACGGGTAGAAGGCCGAGGGCGAAGCGTATTTATACAAATTCATTCTGTTGTTGCCATCAAGTGTGTTTTGGTCTTTGGTCTTTGTGTGAAATGGTTCCTCTGACGGAAGAGAAAGTCAAAGACCAAAGACCGAAAGCCAAAGACCGTCTTACTCAAGAGATATTCGCAAAGCGGCGGACGTTGCCCAGGGCGAAAAAACTAGCGACAGCACGAGAAAAGCAGCCAGCAAGTAAAGGTTCGCCTGTGGGCTCATACCAGAGATGCTGGCATCGACTGCGCCTGCTCCAAAGATCAGAACTGGAATGTAGAGCGGCAGTATCAAGAGCGCGATCAGAACCCCACCGCCGCGCAATCCCAGTGTTAGCGCCGCTCCGATCGAGCCAATCAAACTCAGAATTGGCGTGCCAATCAGCAGTGAAACGAACAGTATCCGGAGCGCATCAGTACTCAAATCAAACTGCACACCGATCAGAGGCGCAATTAGTACGAGCGGAACCTCAGATACCAACCACTGTGCCAGGACCTTGCCCAGAATAACCAGATAGAGCGGATAGGGCGTTAGTAACATCTGTTCCAACGTTCCATCGTAAAAATCGTTCCGGAACACACGTCCCAGCGAAAGCATCGAGGCTAGCAAGGCTGCGACCCATACCACGCCCGGAGCAATCGATCGCAGCAATTGTGTTTCGGGTCCGATCCCTAATGGGAAGAGGCTTACGACGATCACAAAAAAGAAAAGCGTGGATAAAACATCGGCGCGGCGTCTCCACGCCAGCGTCAGATCGCGCGCGACGATCCAGCGAAATATTGAGAAGGTGGAGGGTACGCTCACGATGCAAGTTCGAGCCGCTTGAACGAACCTGCAGAGATGTGGAGTTCCTGGTGCGTAGCGACAATTGCGATCCCCCCTTTGCTCAAATGTTCACCGATCACTGCCTCGATTAGTGTTACCGCTGCGTGATCGAGCGACGCAAGCACTTCATCAAGCAACCAGAGCACGGTGTTGCAAGTAAGAAGCCGCGCCAGCGCCGACCTTCGTCGCTGCCCCTCAGACAGGTAACGCGCCGGCAAGTTTTCACGACCTGCCAGTCCGACTCGCGAGAGGGCCTCTTTAGCCTGAGCGCGACTGACCTCAAAACCTGCAAGGCCACTGGAGATGCGAAGGTTCTCCAGCGAGCTCAACTCTTCTTTGACCGCGCTACGGTGACCGATGTATGTGATGCTTCGGGAATATTCCTCAGCAAGTGAGCGAATCTGCGCACCTTGCCACCGTATTTCCCCATCCTCCGGCACCATCAATCCGCAAATAATGCGCAAGAGGCTCGTCTTTCCGCTGCCGTTCGGACCGGTGAGCTGCAGGAACTCACCCGGTGACAGTGAAAAACTGATGTTGCTAAAGAGCAGGCGTTCGCCACGCACGCACCGGAGATGGCTGACCTCTAAGATAGCTAGTTTGTCCTCCTGTTTTGAGTCCTGGCGAGCAGGCTCATTGTATTGAACTTTTCAGGGAAAAGCATTCAGTACGGAGGACTTCAACCCAAGAAAGCCGCTTCGCGCCGTTACGAATCGCCGGAAATCCTGACTGACTAACGTGTAGGTAACTTCGCGCTGAGCGCCAACAGAAAGTTTTTTCGCTGGCAGGCGTTTTACATTCCTCGCGCCATCGGCTCGACCTGACCATTGACCTTCTTCCACACCACCCAGCCGCCTTTCAAAACGCGCACGTTATTGAAGCCTGCTTCACGTAGTATTTGGGCCGCTCGTATACCCGACTCATCGTTTGGGCAAGCGCAGTAAGTGACAACTTGACGGTTGCGAGGAACATCCTTCAGCGGTGCAAAACCGAGTCGGTACTTAAGCCTGCGCAACTTTACGTAAACTGCGCCTTTGATCTTGCTGTCGCTGTTGAGCGAACCGGCGGAACCTCGGACATCGATTATCGTCACTGGTTCATTCTTGGCGAGTTTTGCTTTCAACTCCTCAGCCGTTATGAATTCGGTTTGCGGCGGGTTTTGCTGTGCCAGGTCACCTCGGGTAAAGGCCGCAACATTGTTTGTCCCAACGGTCGCCATCGCGAAGCTCGCCAGGAAGACCGCGCAAACCCATACCCCCAACTTCTTGAAATCCATTTGATTACCTCCCTAATGTTTCAAGTATTGTCGATTTATGCGTATAGCAGATTTATGCACAACGGGATCGCTTAAACGGTCGCAACACCTGCCGGAGTGTGCGGTTGTTTCACCCGAGGCGCGACCTATTGTTTTACTCTTCGCCTCGCAACCCCATGAAACATTCCCGGTTCAGGATCACCTTTGAAGGTCTTGGGGTCATACCAGGAGTAACTCGCGCCTACATAGTAGAGGTATCCTGGTGTGCCGCCGATCACCTGCCCAATCACGTCGCCGTTCAACCGCGGCCGCTTCTTGCTTTGGTTTGCCGCCACCACATCTTTTGCGTGGTGAGCCTCCATACCTGACCCGACCGCATTCTTAAGCAAATATGTTTGAGTTGCCTGCGGGTCTTGCCAACCATTCGGGCCATATCCGTGGATTACACCCAGCAACACGTCATCGGCAGCAACGCGAAGACGCGGTATTCGCGATTCATTCGTCGCAAATGGATCTCTAACGATCCAGGTTGCAAACTCCTCATTCAGCTCGGAAAGTTTCTCTGGGGCTGGTTTCAAAACCACGGCGATATCTTGCGAAAGGTCGCCATTGAAGTCTCCTGAAATAAAAGCGGGTTTACGACTGGTGTCGATCACCGCACTGTCCTTAAAGACGCGCTTCACCGCTTCCTGAACCATACTGAGTTCAGGTGGCGGCAGGTTTGACGCTTGCTGTGGCTGGTCCGTCAGCACGACAGGTGAAGGAACTGCTTCCGCTTTCGGTTTCTCCGCCGTCGAGCAACCCGAAAGAAAGAGGCAGACAGCAAGCAGTAAAGCTAAACGAAGTTCCGGACGGTTTGAGACAGTCGCCCTTACTGACGTTTTGGATGATACACGAAGGCTCAGTTGTCCCATGGATCCCTCCTGGTAGTCGATGGAATGAAAAATGGCGAATGAGAAATGAAATATGGAAAACTGATTCTGTTGCGTTAAGACTTCTGGCGAATGAACACTCTGTGCCCGATTCTGTAAAGGAAGCTCGCCGGATGATCTAGTCCGGCGAGCTTCCAGGTAAAGGCCTTGTCTCACTCGAAACTAAAGCGATAGAACGAAGGCTACAAGGTCTGACCTTTGTTGTGCTGTCAAGGCGTTAAATGCGTTTCGCGCAGCTGTGGCTTGGCCAGCATGTAATTGAATTGTATCGGTTATGGTTATGTTCAAACCTTCATGCATGAACCTGTTGCGTGCTCGTATGCCCCAAAGTGGCGCGGTTCGCATCTGGTTCCTTGATCCCTGGCCACCGTTTTGAACGATGCCATCGCCAGTGCCGATGTCATGCAGCGCAAAGTCGCTGAACGGGTGGATTATCTTATTGCCCAAAGCCGTTGGCACCGTGAACGCCCCACCATTGATGGATGTTCCTGGATCCGCGGTTTGGAAGGTGCGCGTATGACATACGGCGCAGCCTACCTGTGTAAACAGCGGATCGCCACGTACGGCAGCCGCTGGAATTGGATTTTGACGACCAGGTGCCCGTGTGGCAGCCATGAAATCTGCAAATGCCAACACGTCTCCGCCATCATCCTCCGGATCAGGTACTGGATCGAATGGAGGACCGGTGCAGTTCTGAACACCCTCAGCAGTACTGCATGGATTCTCATGTGTTCCTGCGTCAGCGGCCGAGGAACTTCTGCCGCCGAATCCATCAAATTTATTGGTTATGCCCATTTCGTTAAGGTAGGCATCACCGGCAAATGACAAAAGACTTGCCTGTTGAGCTTTCCAACCGAACCGACCATTTCGTAGCGTATTGTTCGCCTCAGTCACCGGCACAGCAGTCAATGTGCCCCGCTGACCAGAGGGCTGTGCCGCTACGTTATTTTGCAGCGTCCCGTTGGCAATACACTCCACGAAGCCGTCGCCGATAGCGCTGGTAACAATTCTGAAGGCCTTTTCAGTTTCGGCCGTGGAAATGTGCTCGACGATATCCGAATCGGTTCCTCGTGCATGAATAAGTTGACCGCCGGGCGCATCAACGAAATTGCCATTCGTGAGATGGCCGGCTCTGAACTCCATCTGTTGCGCGAATCCTCCAGTATCAATGGACTGATGGCATTCGGAGCAGCCGGTGTCGTTGTAAGTGGGTCCAAGTCCATCGGCGACAGCTTCCCGTTCGCTGAAGATGAACTTATTGTCTTCGAATCTACCATTGCCACGGGCCGTGGGCGGCTGGGGCTCAGCCACGCACTCATCAATGGGGGTGCCTCTGGCGCCAAAATTATTGAACAAGTCATCGGTCTTGGCATCCATGTCAGTGGTTAGAGCCTCCGTCCCGGACTGGCCCTCGACGGAGCTCGCCAGCCACATGGGCAATGCGAGCGCCGTCACAAATAGAACTAGCGCTAAAACCTTCATGAGCTTTAACATTTTAGTCTCCCTCCTGGAGTCCTGAACGTACTTTGTGTGGGACAGGAAGGGGGGGAATTTGCCCGTCAGCAAACGTCGCCCGTTCCTCTTTTCTGCTGGAACCCGCTGGAAACCCTAGGTTCGGGAAGTCTGGCCGAGACGAGGTAGGTGGAATCTGTTCATCACGACCAGGCAGTGGATTGTGAGTTAGAGGGAGATGCCACCCGCAGGTGGACGTCTCCCAGAACACTGAGCAAGTCAAAGTGCCTGGGCAAGAGTTAAAATGTCGGGAGCAAAGTCGGGAGCACTAATGAGGTGCGCGGAATCTATTACAAAACAGGTCTCGTGTCAACAAAAAAGAATGAGGGCTGCGAGGCTGGAAATTACATCGATTCAAGGAATTGAAAGATCCCGGCTTCGATAGGACGGCGAGCTTGCCCACGTCCCGCTTTTCAGTTAAAAGGGTTGCATTCGCAAATGACTAACCGCAACGCCAAGCCGCGAAAAATGCCGAAAAAGCCGGATTCTCATGAGAGAAATTCAGAGGGTCCCTTTGCCTACCCGTTCGCCGCGGTCGTCGGCCAGGAAGAGATGAAGCTGGCGCTTATCCTCAACGTGATAGACCCGTCAATTGGCGGAGTCCTCATCATGGGACATCGCGGAACCGGGAAATCTACTGCTGTCAGAGCGCTGCCTGACCTGTTACCGCAGATCACAGTTTCCACGTGCTCCTATCACTGCGATCCAGATTCAGAGCTGAGCCGATGCTCCGAGTGCAAGGAGACGGTACGTTTAAGAAAGAGACTTAGCCGGCAAAGTCGTCCGGTTCCGGTTGTGGAACTGCCTTTAGGAGCCACTGAGGATCGTGTTTGCGGAACTATTGATCTGGAACAGGCTCTTGGTAGCGGTGTGAAACGATTTGAGCCCGGATTGCTTGCACGCGCGAATCGCGGCTTCATTTACATTGACGAAGTCAATCTACTTGAAGACCATCTCGTTGATCTTCTGCTCGATGTTGCAGTCACCGGAGTCAACAAGGTCGAGCGCGAAAGTATCTCCGTGGAGCACCCAGCCCGATTTGTGCTGATCGGATCGGGCAATCCGGAAGAGGGCGAGCTGAGACCACAACTTCTTGACCGTTTTGGACTCTGTGTAGAAGTAAGAACAGAAGAGAAACTTGACCAGCGGGTAGAAATTGTTGAGCGCCGTAACGCATTTGAACGTGACCCGGAAGCGTTTCGCCTTGCATATGCCGATGAGCAAGAACGCTTGCGGAAGAAGATTGTACGCGCGAGAAGAAACCTTGCCAGGACAGATGTAGAACGAAGACTATTAAAGGACATTGTCCGGCTTTGTTCCGAACTCAAGGTGGACGGCCATCGCGGTGAATTAACTATTACTCGTGCGGCGAAAGCTCTGGCCGCCTTTGAAGGACGCAAGAAGGCCAGTGTCTCGGATGTAAGACTGATTGCAGCCATGGCGTTGCGTCACCGCCTTCGCCGCGGCGATCTTGAGGAGGCAGCAGGCTCCGAACAAATAGAGCGAGCGTTAGAAAAAGTCTTCGCAAAAGCACACGGTGCAACCAGAGGAAACTACGAAGGCGGTGGCGACGATGGGCGCGGGCAGGATCGTTGGCCGCGGGATGTTGTTGATGGCAAACGCGCAAAAAGCGCAAAGAGGTCTGGCGAAGGCAACCGCGAGGCTGTTAGTCGCGATGTGGGTACCGGAGCAGATGCGGAAACTACGCCTGTGACATCGGCTTTCGGTGAAGAGGATCCTGCTCGGCTCAAGTTTGAAAAGAAGTCCGCTCGAGGATCCAATCCGACAAAGTCGCGCTTACAAAGTCGTCAGAAAACCTTGGCGAAAACTGTTTACGATCCTGAACGGGGAAGGTATGCAAGATCTGTTAGCTCTCGAAATGGATCTTCCAGAATCGCACTGGATGCGACCCTGCGAGCGCTAATGAGTTCCCAGCTACAAGCGCTCAGACGAAGCTCGTCTCCGTTTGTAAACCGCCAGCATCGCCAGCTCACACCCGTTTCCTCCGACTCGCTGCGTTTCAAACTCTTCAAGCGGAAGCAAGGCAGGCTCTTCATTTTTGCGCTCGACTTGTCCGGCAGCATGGCGTTGAATCGAATAGCTCAGGCGAAACGAGCAATGCTCAGACTGCTTCGCCAGTCTTACATCAAACGCGATAGCGTCGCGATTATCGCTTTCCATGGCAGTTCCGCCAAGCTTCTACTGCCGCCCTCACGAAGCATTCTGCGTGCCCGGCGAGTACTCGACTCCTTGGGCGTGGGCGGCGGCACCCCACTTTCAGCGGGTCTTGAATGTGCTTTGCGGCTGGCAAAGCGATCGCTTGCGGGCCAGGGGCAGTTGACGCTGCTGCTTTTCACTGACGGCCACCCGAACGTTTCCCTGGGTGCAAAAGGTAATGCTGATCGAGAGCAACGTCGCGAACTGATCGCGTCGGAAGTCGAACTGCTGGGCGCCGCATTAAATAGCGCCGGCGTAAGAACAGTCCTTATAGACACGCAGAAACGCTTCACTGCCAACCCTGAAGCCTATGCGCTCGCGCGAACGCTAGGCGCTGAGTATGAGTCTCTTCAATGGGAAGCTGCCACCACGGTCGCAGGAGTCAAAGCATGACCTCCGCTGAACAACGCGACCGTCGCGTGCTGCAACTCTACGAACAACTGCTCGAAATCGAACAGCGATTGATTCCTACCGGCTTGCATGTCTTTGGGCGACCTTCGCAAGCAGGTGAGCGAGCTGACATGCTGAAGATGATTGCGTCTTTTGCGCGCCCGGAAGCCGGTACGCGCAGCTTGCGGGATCTAGTGGCTGAAGGTCTAGGTGGTTGCGATGAAGAGCTCGCCAACCTTCTTGATGCAAGCTCGCCCAACCCCAGGGAAGTTGAGATGCGCCACCGCGATCTGATTGATGCGATTGTTTCTAAAGCGATCAAACAGTTCGAATTAAATGGCATCGAAGCGGCGACATCAGCGCTGGAGCAAGACGCTAATGTTTCCCAGGAGCAGTCTCGAGCCGTGTTCACGCTGCTGAAAGAGATCTCCAAACAACTCGAGACAAATAGTGAACTCGATGCGCTGATGTGCGCGCTACGTGGGGAATATATCGAGCCCGGACCGGGTGCTGACATTGTCCAGAATCCGGCAATTCTGCCGACTGGACGAAACACTCATGCGATCAACCCTTACGCAGTCCCTTCCACACTCGCCTTTGCGCGGGCGGAAAGAGTGACCCAGCAACTACTCGAAAGATACCGGGCTGAGCACGACCGGTTTCCGCGCTCCATGGCGCTCGTTTTGTGGGGTTTAGACAACATTAAGACACAGGGCGAAGGCGTTGCGCAGGCTTTGTGGCTCCTCGGGGTTCGGCCGGTAGCCGATGCGCTAAATCGCGTCACCGGTGTTGAGCCCATCCCTCTTGAACAACTTGGCCGGCCGCGGATCGACGTCGTGATGACGGTCTCCGGCATCTTTCGCGATCTGTTTAGCCCAACCGTTCAGCTGTTAGATAAGGCGGTTCGTCTGGTGGCCCAACTGAATGAACCGGAAGAGATGAACTACGTTCGTGCTCACGTGACGCAGCAAGTCAGTGAGGAAGACTGCGACAGAGATGCGGCGATGATTCGCGTGTTTTCCAATGCGCCGGGCAATTACGGCACCAACCTAAACTTCATGGTGATGGATTCGCAGTGGGAGCGTGAAGAGACGCTCGGCGATCTTTTCGTGACGCGCAAGTGCTTTGCTTATGGGCGAGATTCCAGCGGACGAACGATCGAAGGCATCGAGGCGCGCACCGCAATGGATCGGGCGCTGGCGCGCGTGGAGGCGACCTACCAGAATATCGATACGTTTGAGATTGGCATAACCGACGTCGATCACTACTTCGAATATCTTGGTGGGATTTCCAAAGCCGTCGAGAAGCGTGCGCGCAGCAGACCAGCGATCTATTTGTCAGACACGCTTTCGAACGACGCGAAGATTCGATCACTTGCGGAAACCGTACGACTGGAGACGCGGGCAAAAACCCTCAATCCAAAATGGTACGAGGGAATGTTGAAGCATGGTTTTCGCGGGGTTGCCGAAATAGAAGGCCACGTCTCCAATACCTTCGGCTGGAGCGCGACGGCTGATGCGGTCGATGACTGGGTCTACACCGAAGTGGCCAGGACGTTCGTCCTTGACGATGCAATGCTGAAACGCCTGCGCGAGCTGAATCCTCATTCGCTCCATTCCTTAGTCGGCAGGCTCCTGGAAGCGCAGGGTCGGGGTTACTGGGATGCAGAGCCAGAGACTCTTGATCAACTGCGCGAAATCATAAGCGAAATTGAAGATCAATTGGAGGGAGTAGCCTGACGGGCAACGTGAGATAAGAGTTTAAGAAGGGAAATGCGTCCTGAGATAAGCATTCAAAATATCCGGTTCTGTCTTCACAAACACTCATCGGAGTCGAGATATGAAGAGAATATTTCTTGCATTCGCATTCAGAGATCCGGATCGAGCTCTGGCTAACCAGGTCCAACAGTTGCTTGGCAGTCACGACGTACCCGTAGTGACCGGGGAAAACCTGGGTGGTGAGGAACTCAGTCCCGCCGTGAAGGAACGCATAAGTGAATCGGACGGTTTGATCGCGCTGTTGACTCGACGTGACAAGATCGGAAAATCGAGGAGCAAGTTCACAACCCACCAATGGGTTCGCGAGGAATTAAACTACGCCCGCGATACTCAAAAGCGCGCGATTGCTCTGATTGAGAAAGGTGTAGATGTCGGTGGGATGTACGCCGCGAACGAGTTTATCCCTTTCGACAGTCGAAAGCCGCTGCTCGCTTTTCTCAGGCTCTCCGATACGATCGGCCAATGGAAACGCGAGGTTGGCCGTACCATCAAAGTGCTTATATTGCCGCCCGAACTCGCCCGCCAGGTCGGCCAGGATGAAGTCAGATGCCGTTACCGGTTTTCTGCTGAAGGCAAGATGACGAAATGGAGTGAAACTGATCCCGTGCGAGAGGTTGGTGGAACTTTCGTGTATCTGGTAGGCGTGCGCGATGACCATACCATTCAGCTTGAGGTCAAACTGCAGAACGCAAAATGGCAATCGATCGCCTCTCCACAATGGGTGCAAATTGAGTTGAGTCAGATTCAGGAGAATGCAAGATGAGGCTCGAACAGAAAGCTACGTATGCCTCGGACAATTGGTGGGAATGGTCTGTCTGGGTCGAGGGAGACAAAGAAGAGCTCAAACAGATCGATTATGTGGAATACAACTTACATTCCTCATTTCCGGAACCGGTTCGAAGGATAGAAGATCGTAGCTCAAAGTTCCGTTTAGATTCTTCTGGATGGGGTGAGTTTACGATTCGCGCCACTGTGGTCAACAAGGATGGGGAAAAGAAGCACCTCCGTCACCGCCTCGAGTTGCAATACCCCGACGAAGGAAAGACTAGAGCGGAAGAGAAGGACGCGGCGGCTGACGCTTCACCGCCCGTGCTTTTCCTGTCTTGCAATATTGCTGATTCACTCTTTGCTAATGCCTTGAGCAAGGCCTTGATCGCAAAAGGCGCACGCGTCCTTATGGCCGCAGATCAACCCGCCGGGCTCCCATGGGAAGCTTCCATCAACCGGTTACTTGAACAAGTTGATTTTGCTGTATTCATCATCTCCGAGGAACTCACTGCTTGGATGAACCGTGAGATCGAGGCTGCCACCGAACACAAAATTCCAATTATTCCGGTCATTATAGCCAGCAGCAAAGTCAACAGAGCGGAAGTGCTGAGCAAGCTAAGGAAGGGAATTCAAATCAGACCCGTAGCCCCGGCAAAGTTTGACGAGGAAGCACAAGATGTGGCTGTGCGGATCTATAAGGAGATTGCGGCGGTTGGTCCAGACGCAGGTAAAAAGAAAGTAGCCAAGCTTGTATGAACATAACCGTACTCTACGTCGGTTCCAGTTTGCTTTCCCCGCTCCGGAATGCTGAGCACGAGCTTAATCGTGACCACAAACTGGGGCTGCGCCTAACCGCCTGCAACTTTGGCTCGCCATTGAGCGATGGCGAATGGCAGGAAGTGGATAAACAGCTCAGCGAGGCCGACATAGTTTTTGTGATCCACGTGATGGACGGCGAAAACGCCGCTCGGCTGATTCCAGCACTGGAGAACTACAAAGGACGCCATGCGGCAGTGATCGTCATTAACTGCATGCCTGACTTAATGCGCCGAACGCGCATGGGCCGGCTTGATATCAATGGCTTGATTGGAGACGGTAACGATGAGACTCGGAGACAGGGAGAAACTGGGGCGCGCAGAAGAACGGACGCAGACCGCAGGTTCAGCCGCAAGGCGGTCCGATTCTTAGCGGTTGCTGGTTCCTGGGTCGACCGTCAGGTTCGCAGACGAGCACCTAATGCAGACGGAAAGAAGAACAACTCCAAGCACGGGCATAACCAGTACTTGAAACTGATCTCCCGATTACCAGGTATCTTGAGGTTCGTGCCGACGGCGGGCGCGTTGCGTGACGTAAAGAACTATCTCAACATCTTTTCTTACTTCCTCCAACCAACTCCGGTGAACGTTCGCTCGATGATTCTCTATGCGCTCAAAGAATACTTGCCTGACGAGCGTCTGAAGAAGGCCTCGATCAAAGTACCGACCCCAGAACAACTGCCGTCGGTCGCAATCTATCATCCAGATGCGCCGAGATTCTTCGAGACATTTTCTGAATACGAGAAGTGGTACGCCGCCAGAAGGCGAAAGTCCAGAGACCCTGGTGTGAAGTCTGGACGTGTGCTCCTCGATCCAGAATCAACCATCGGCCTGTTGCTGATGCGGCCGCAGGTAATTAGTCAGACAACGAAACATTACGATGCACTTATTCGTGCCATCGAAGCAGAGGATCTGTCCGTAATTCCCGCACTGTCGACGCTAATGGATAACCGGGATGCGGTCGGCAAATTCTTTGTCAACGACCTTTGGTCCAAGACCCAACAGTCGACGTCCAACACTAAGTCGAACGACAAGACATCAAAGGCCAAAGGCCAAAGACCGAAGACCAGGAGTCAAACACCTAACTTCGCATCACTCACGACTGATCATTCCAGAGTAAGTCAAATCGTCTCATTGACCGGATTTAGTTTTGTCGGCGGGCCGGCAATGAATGACAGCGAGGCTGCGGCTGAGTTCCTGCAGCATTTGAACCGTCCGTATCGTTCGGCGGTGAGCCTGGACACGCAAACTATCGATTCCTGGCGCGAGTCGCAAACTGGACTCAATCCGGTACAGGCGGGAATGCAGATTGCTATTCCAGAAATCGATGGCGCAACTGAGCCGTTCATCTACGGCGGCATACCAGGAAACGGGATTGAACCGTTAGCACTTGAGGATCGCTGCCTCAGGTTTGCGCGGCGCTTGAAACGCTGGAATCGCTTGCGTACAGCGCGGCGGAGCGAACTCAAACTCGCAGTAACGGTTTTTTGTTTTCCGCCAAACAAAGGAAACATCGGCACAGCGGCAGATCTCGATGTGTTTCCCAGCATCTTCGACACTCTAATTAAACTTAAAAGTGACGGCTACGATGTCGAGCTCCCTGCCTCGGCTGATGTCCTCAGAGAGCAGTTAATAGGTGGAAACGCGGAAAACTTTGCAGCCACCGCTAACGTGGCGTATCGAATGAGCGTTGAGGAGTATCGACGGCTCTGCCCATTTGTGGATGAAGTTGAGAAGGAGTGGGGACCAGCACCGGGTCGGGTTAATTCATTTGGACGCGACTTGTTGATTCAGGGTCTACAGCTCGGGAATGTTTTCGTCGGCGTTCAACCAACATTTGGCTACGAGGGTGACCCGATGAGGTTAATGATGGCGCGGAGTGGCGCGCCCCATCATGGCTTTATGGCTTTCTACACGTATCTCTCTCAGGTTTTGAATGTCGATGCAGTTGTCCATGTCGGGACACATGGGGCGATGGAGTTCATGCCGGGTAAACAGATTGGCCTTTCCGGCGAGTGCTGGCCCGACAGGCTGATTGGCGAGTTGCCTAACATTTACATCTACAGCGTAAACAACCCGTCAGAGGGCTCAATTGCCAAGCGACGTTCTTACGCCGAGTTAATCTCCTATCTAACGCCCCCAATCGAGAATGCCGGGCTTTATCGTGACCTTGCTACGCTTAAGGACCTCTTGATGTCGTATCGACAGTCCAACAGCGAACCGGAACGCGAACGACTGTTCGAGTCGATTGAAGAGTATTCCTGTCAGTTGAATCTAAATGCTGCTGAGTCGCGGGTACGCCATGCTTCCTAACTGTGCTCTCAAAATGCCTGTTTCAGTTTTTCGCGAAACGCTTGGGAAGTTAGCCGGTGCCTGAATGCTTCTACGCCGTTAATGGTAACGATCGGAATGTCATACTGATAACGACTGAGTAAGCCCGGGTCGCTTTCAATGTTGATCTCTTCGAGGGTATATTCGTCAATACAATGTGCTGCTTCAATAGCTTGTCTAGCTTCATCGCAGAGATGACAACCCGGACGCGTGTATATGACAACGTGAGCTTTTGCTGAAGCGGTTTGCATATTGGTCAAGGAAGCTGGGACCACGGTCTATCGCAATATATTAGTCTAGTTGTCATTCGTAAGCACAAGGTGGGGTTTGGAAATAAACGAAATTACCAGTCTTGAATGAAAGCAGGAGACGATATGTCAGACGGAGACTTGAATAAGGCCGCAGCAGTAGCATTGTTGAATGAGATTCTGGAAACTGAACTTGCTGGTGTCGTTAGATACACCCACTACGCGCTCATGGTTTTTGGCCATAGCCGCATTCCCATCGTGAGTTGGCTTCGCAACGAGGCCAACAACTGCCTCACCCACGCGAATGCAGCCGGTGAACTGGTGACACACTTCGGAGAACATCCATCACTGAAGATTGGCGCGCTGCTCGAAACCCACAAGCATGGCATCAACGACATTCTGCTCGAGTCGCTCGAAGCGGAGAAGGCGGGCCTGGAGTTATATAAGAAGCTACTTGATTTGGTGAAGGATCGGTCTGTTCTGCTTGAAGAATTTGCCCGCGAAATGATAGCTGAAGAAGAGACTCATCTTGGTGAAGTGAATAAGATGCTACGCAGGCCAGGTGAGATAACGCAGTTTGCCAGCGCGTAAAGCTCATGAAACTTCTCGCTGGGCTTGAAAGAAGTCATGAAAAGCTAGCGCCCTTCTCGGTATTTGCCCAGAGACTCGCGGTGGCTGTGGGCCTCGCGGGCTGCATCGTCGGACTTGTCTTATTCATTGGAATCTCAGGCTACCATTGGCTCGCCGGATTCGATTGGGTTGATTCGCTGCTGGAAGCTTCAATGATTCTTGGAGGTATGGGCCCCATCAATCCTCTCAAGACAACGGGGGCCAAAATCTTCGCCTCTGCCTACGCGCTTTTTAGCGGCCTGGTCTTTATCGGCGTCATGGGCATCGTACTCACGCCTGTGGTCCATCGAATTTTGCACAAGTTTCATGTGGAATAGGACCATCACCGGTGTAAGATAGACCTGTCGATCGTCTGAATGTCGACGCCTCCTGCTCAGACACAAACGCGAACAATATGTCGTGCCATGTTTTTCACCCTG
The DNA here is from genome assembly GCA_036560225.1 of Pyrinomonadaceae bacterium. Classification (GTDB taxonomy): domain Bacteria; phylum Acidobacteriota; class Blastocatellia; order Pyrinomonadales; family Pyrinomonadaceae; genus PSRF01. The sequence goes on from DATBRN010000053.1 coordinate 16,620, forward strand.
GAGAAGCAACTTGAGTCTGAATCGAGAACGCAAACCAACATGGATGACCGAAGAGACACACCTCGACTAAACGTCAGCCTGAACGCAACCTGGGACAGTCCACAAGAAACCCATAGTGCTCGAATTACAGATCTGTCCGAAGGAGGTTGCTACCTTGACTCCGTTGGCGAGGTTAGACGTGGGGAGATTGTCGGATTTCGCGTACTGCTGCCTGACGAAGATTGGCTTTATCTCGAAGGCGAAGTGAGACACCATAGCTCGAATGGGTTTGGTGTTCAGTTTGTAGACCTTAACGAGGAACAAACAGAGAAGCTTAAGTGGCTGTTGCGCATTGCGCAAGAAGCGGGACCCGGCGCCGAGCCCATTTCGGCTGACTTAGTTGAAGAGTGAGAAGGCAACGATAATAGACGAACTTGGAGAAACCCCATGCAGGAACAAAACACTCTGGATGCAAACAAAGCTCTGGTGCGACGCTGGTTTGAAGAAGTCTGGAACAAAGGGCGAGCGGAGGCCATCGATGAGATGTTTGCCGCGGATGGTATCGCCCACGGACTTTCGGAGGATGCGGGAAATCCGATTCAGGGCCCTCGTGACTTCAAACCATTTCACGAGATGTTTCGTGGCGCTTTTCCCGACATCGAAGTGGTTGTTGAAGACACGATCGCTGAAGGAGACAAGGTTGCGGCGCGTTGCTCGGTTCGAGGTAAACATACCGGCGCCCACCTCGGCGTTGCGCCCTCCAACGCCTCGGTGGACTTTGCTGGGATGACTATCGCGCGGATCAGAGATGGGAAGATTGTGGAGGCATGGAACAACTTCGACTTCATGAAAATGAATAAGCAGATTGGGATTATGTAAGATGGAGTCGCGCTGCTACCGCTTTCAGCTCTCACTCAAACTGGACTAGTGTACGTTGGGCCCGTCACTACCGTTCAATCTCAGCACGTAAAACCTTCGCCGAACAGGATGCGTCAAATTGCGCCAGCGTGAGAGTGGGCGCTCGCTGACGACCTCAAATCCTGCTGCCTGAAACAACTTGAACCATTCGGATTCGCTGCGAAAAGTGCAGGGACCGGTTCGTTTCCGCCACTTCAGATCATGTGTCCAGCAGACAAGTCGATCCCACCAGCCATCAGGGATGTCTTCATAAATGACGGCCCGACCGCCATCGATTAAGACACGACGCAGCTCCTTCATGACTATGCCAAGATCCTGAGCGTGATGCAGCACATAGCAGAGCAACACTGCCTCGAACGAAGAGTCCCCGACCGGAAAAACCCTGCCATCGAATTGTCGATAATCAATGGCCGCTTCGGTAGTCGCATCCAGATCGATTCCAATAACGTTAGCGTCAATACGCGCAGCAAGGTGGTGGGCAATGAAACCGTTACCACAGCCGACGTCAAGCACACGTGAATTCGCTGGAATCACACGTGCGATTTCCAGCGCCATGTCATAAGCGCGCCCTACCTTGCGGCGCCTGCGTGCACGCTGCCAGCGGCGCTGAATGCCGTTTAACAGAACATTCGGAGCCCTATCGTGAACAAGAAAAGTTCCCTCCTGAGCAAAGGATTCTTCGACACAGGAGATGGATTGGCGTGAGATTGACGCTGATGGTTCAAACATGCCCGTGAGAATTTGCAATCGTGATGCCGAATCCCAAGGATAAGCAATTTGCTGAAAAAGACAACAAGGATTTGGTTCTGGCGCGAGATTTTGGCGACGACTGTCTGCAATACACGACAGACCTCACCGTAAGACAAAACTCGGCCACAGAGGGACAATTCGCCGCCGGTTGAAGACCATCCGTCTCAGTCCGCGTTTTGGCGGACGGATGGTAATAGCCCAACGATTCATCGCTAGGATGCAGGAAGTTCGTCGCAAAGTCCGTGAAACGGACGACTGAATGGACTGGTAGGCACACCGGACCCTCAGCCGTCCGCTTCACGGACTAGGATGTCTCTTTAACCTTCCCAGCAGTGAACTGCTGGGCTATTGTCATTCGTCCGCAAAGCGGACTAGTCGACCTACTTTTTCGTGCAATCCCTCAAATTGATCCATTACTTTGGATCATCGCGTGGAAGAGGCAGCGGAGGTATACTTCTCGACCACCTTAAGGAGCCAAACTGATCAAGTCATGTGGAAACAACTACTAGTGATTGCCATCTCTATGAGTTTTCTTGTGAGCACACTCGCACAAACCGGATCGCGCCTGAAGTCTCCGAAAAATCTGCCGCCGGGTTACTGGCCGCTCGAAAAAAGTCAGCCGATCTTAGACAAGACACAAACCATCCGGCTGGCGCCTGAGTTGTCACACCTGAGCGACGGAGAACGCAAAGCTGTGGCCAAGTTGTTAGAAGTTGGAAAACTCTTTCAGGTCCTTTATGAAGATCAGCGCCACCCGCAAGCGCTGACATCATTCAGCAAGCTGGTGCAGCTCGACAAGGAAATGGGCTCGTCAGCGACTACTCAAAACCTTCTCACGCTTTATCGCCTGAATCAGGGACCAATCGCGACGACACTGGATAACAAGCGCGAGGCCTTCCTACCGGTGGACAGCGTAAAGCCGGGAAAAAATGTTTTTCCGTGGGGTGTGACTAAAGAAGAGATTGAAGCTTTTCTTACGGCGCATCCCGACCAACGTGAATCGTTTATGGACCTCCGAACTCGAGTGCGTGCCGCGATTCTTAAAAACTTGCATGAGGATTCTTCCAGCCTGCGAGTTTATCCGGTGCTGGATACCTTGCATCCCGGTCTGCATCAAGACCTGGAAAGGCTTCAAGCGGAAAAGCAACGCCACATATTTCGCGCGACCTTGCCGGCTTCACAATGGGGTTTCTACGCAGTTCCTTACGCAGTCTCGTACGCCGAGAAATTGATGCGGGCATATACACTGCTGAATGGAGCGGCCGATGATGTGCAAAAGGATGACGAAGAATTTGCTAAGTATTTGCGCAACCGCGCCCGTGATCTCCTGTCGGATGATTACGAATCCGGAGATGCCGCCTGGGTAACCGGTCATTTCAAGAATCTCAATGCACAGATCGGTTCATATGAGACCTATGACGACGAACTTTACGGAGTCAAAACTTTCTTTGGTTTTAGTTTGCTGTCTACACGTCAGCAAGAAACTACGGCGCTGCGGCAGGCGATGCGAGGATTGCAGGCACTCGAGGATTCGCTACCCTACAATCATCACAAACGTGTACGTGAAGACATACCGGTTGGTGTTTACGACGTGGTCGCGGATTTCGGCCAGACGCGCGGCGGCAACACGGCCACCATCCTACCGAATGAAAGCTATCTGGCACGCCGATATGGACGAACAATTCTACTTCGCGCAAACATCATGCGTGATCCAAATATCTTTGAGTCAACCTCCAGCACGCTTCAGGCAGCAATTGGCCCAGAACAAGCCAAGGCGCTCACCTCGGATGGAAACTTTTACCGGACGCTCTGGCACGAGGTTGGGCATTACCTCGGTGTCGATCGGACAAAGGACAATCGCGACCTCGATGAGGCGCTCCAGGAAGATTCAAGCGTGCTGGAAGAGATGAAAGCCGATCTTGTTTCGCTGTTTGTCGCCGAGGCGTTGCGGAAACAGGGCTACTATACCGATGCTCAACTCAAGAGCGTTTACGCGGGTGGGATATTGCGCGTTTTGCAAAACAATAAACCGCGCCGCGACCAGCCCTACAACACAATGCAGCTCATGCAATGGAATTTCTTCCTGGAAAATGGATTGCTCACGTTTGATCCAGCGAGCAAGACACTGCGCATTCACTACGATAAATACCACGATGTGGTTGGTAAGATGCTCGCGAAGACGCTTGACGTTCAGTATCAGGGCGATAAAGGCA
>DATBRN010000054.1:0-11104 GCA_036560225.1 Pyrinomonadaceae bacterium
CATCAGACATGCTGAAGGAATACGGCGAGACTCAACTGAGGACAGCTGAAAACATCAGTCGTCTCAAAGGCGCCCTTTATTACCCGGCTGTCATCATGGCGCTCGCCTCGATTGTAGTGGGTGTGCTCACGGGATTTATCCTCCCGAAAATGGCCGAGATGTATAGCGCTCTGCTCGAAGCAACGGGCGGACAGCTCCCGTTCCTGACACGGATGCTCCTGGGATTCAGCAGCTTCCTCGTGAGTCTTCCCGGTATCGTCTCTCTTGCTCTCTTTACCGGACTTATGATTTACGCCGTCAAGTGGCTCAAGGGGCCAACGGGTAGCGAGTTGATCGCGCGCAAGAGTCTGCACTGGCCGTTAGTAGGCAGGCTACTGCGTGACTTTCATGCAGCCTATACGGTTCATCTAATCGCGATCCTCGCTGCCGTCGTCACGCCAAATGAATTTCTAAAAGAAGCGGCCGCTGCTTCACTCAACATCATCTACCGCGAAAAGCTCGAAGCCATTAGGGAATCCTTTCGCAAAGGCGGTTTGGATCTTAAGACTGCCTTCGCTCCTTATGCCTTTCTATTCGGTGATGAGTTTCAACCGGCGCTCGCGACAGGTGAGAAAACTGGTCGTATCGATAGGCAGTTAGGCAACTATGCCAAGTTGCTTGACCGCCGCGTCCAGGAATCTATCTCCAGAGTATCGAAGCTGGTCGAGCCGCTGACTCTCATAATCGCAGGCCTAGTCATAGGTCTGATTGTAGTAGCCGCCTATCTTCCGCTCTTCACTCTTGTGGGCGAGTTAGCCAACAAGAAATGACAGGACCGAGAGCGGCGGCGGCGGCCGACGACGGCCATCGTCCCGGTGAGGTTATGAAAGCAATGAAGAAGATAAGAAAAGAAAGACAGGTAAGAAGCAACGTAAGAGCGCGCGCGAGCAAAAGGAGAGGTGAGGCTGGAATCGGGCTCGTCGAATCCATGATTGGCCTCCTGGTCTTCACCATCCTGATGCTGGTCGCCGGCCAACTCATGCGAGTCCACGTCGAGACTCTCTTAATGGGTGAGCGGCAGCGAAAAGCTGGTAAGCAAGCCGAAGCAGGCCTGAACAATCTGGTCTCGAAGAAGCGCTCCGAACTGTCCGACGGCGGCGCATTCGTAGTGGACCAAAGTGGCAACCCAATAAGGAACTCAGACAATACGGTGTCCCTCAACTGCTCGAATGCCTATTGCGACCAAATCATCGCTGTACCACAGCCCTCTGGCACAGGCACTGATCTAGTCACGATCGGATGGGGGGCGAGCCTGCCTACCGGGAGTCAAGCAATCTACACACGTGCGTGGGCAGTGCAAACGCTTGACGGAGCGAAAGGTCTACGTCGAGCAACCATCGCAGTATTCCCTGCCGGCAATGGCGAGCCGTTGAGTGTGCTGCAGACCGAAGCAGTGCAGCGAAACTGATTGGCCGTACCCATTCTTTATCAATAGCAATTTCACTCTTCAGAAGAAGACGCAAGGAGAGATCAAGCGATGCCAGGAACTTACGCACAAGAATCAAGAGGCGACGAAGAACGAACGGGCTTTCTCATATCTGATTGCGAGCCCCCCGTCTGCCAGTTCGGGCAGGATCCATCTTCGCCAGAGACTTCTAACCAGCTCTGCAGCGAAGCGTGTTCAGCTGACAATGCGCTCGATCTGCTGCAACGAAATCCCAGTTGGGTTGCCACTGCCGACGCGTTAATGGCCGCGCTCGGAGCGAAGGACGATGAAACCAGCGGGCATGCCGAACGAGTTGTCAGCTTTAGTCAGAGACTCGGTCGCAAGGTGGGCCTATCAAGATTAGAAATAGCTGCGCTCGAACTCGGAGCCCGCCTCCACGATATTGGGAAGATTGCAGTTCCCGACTCGATCCTGCACAAGCCGGCAGAATTAGACTCTGAAGAATGGCAGAAGATGCGCCAACACCCGGCGCGCGGCGCGGCGATGGTGCGCAAGTTAAGACTCCCGGAAGGCGCGGCGCTCGTCGTCGCCCAACATCACGAGAGGTGGGACGGAACCGGCTACCCGAATCGTCTGGTCGGTGAAGAGATCTCCTTGCCGGCACGTGTCTTCTCCGTTATCGACGCTTTTGACGCGATCACATCCGACCGAGTCTATCGTCGCGGCGCACCTTACGAAGAGGCACTTCGCAGAATCACCGCTGCGTCAGGAACACAGTTCGACCCACGCGTCGTTGCCGCTTTCACTCTAATCCCTCCCGTTGACTGGGAGATGATCCGCATCGTGTGCGCGACAGAGAGCGATCCGCAATTAACTTAAAGTCCCTACTGAAAATAATCATGGAACAATACGACAAAGAACCCGACGTAAAACTTCACGAGCTGCTGAAGAAGCTGATCGAACTTAATGGTTCGGACCTGCACTTAACGACGGGTACCCCGCCGCAGGTGCGCATTGACGGCGAGCTACGACCGCTCGATGACTATCCGCCCCTTGGTCGCGACGACACTCAGCGTCTCGTCTATAGCGTACTGTCCGATGCGCAAAAGCAGAAGTTTCAAGACGATTTAGAGTTGGACCTCTCATTTGGGATCGTGAATGTCTCACGGTTCCGCCTCAATGTCTTTGACGGACGAGGCGGGATCGGTGCTGTATTTCGCGCCATTCCGTTTGATGTCAAATCCTTTGACGAACTCGGACTGCCGCCCGTCGTAGAGAACCTGTGCAAGAAACCCCGCGGTCTCGTGCTGGTCACAGGCCCTACGGGATCAGGTAAATCAACAACGCTCGCTGCGATGATCGATAAGATCAATCGTGAGCGGCGCGCCCACATTATCACCATCGAAGACCCGATCGAATTCCTTCATAACCACAAAAACTGCGTCGTCAATCAGCGCGAAGTGCGCGTAAACACTCACGGCTTTGCTAATGCATTAAGAACGGCTTTGAGACAGGACCCGGATGTCGTTCTGATCGGTGAGCTCCGTGACTTGGAAACCGTTGAATCAGCTCTGCGGATCGCCGAAACCGGACACTTAACTTTTGCGACGCTGCACACCAATACAGCAGCTTCGACGATCACCCGCGTCATCGACATCTTTCCGGCCAATCAGCAAGCACAAATTCGTACGCAACTGAGCATGGTGCTGGAGGGTGTCTTGTGCCAACAACTCCTGCCCTTCACAGAAGGACCAGGCCGAGCGATGGCGCTTGAGATTCTACTGCCCACACCCGCCGTCAGAAATTTGATCCGCGAAGATAAAGTTCATCAACTTCCCGGTTTGATGACCACAGGTCAAGACGAACATCAGATGCAGACGCTCAATCAGTCGCTCGCCAGACTCTACAACGCTGGCCGGATCTCATTTGATGCGGCCATGCAATGTTCAGCAGACACTAGCGACTTGAAAGATCTGATTGGTACCTCAGAAGCAGGAGTGACACATCTTCATCTGCCCGCCGCATCACGGCCGCTCTCTAGTAGGTTGAGTCTATAAGCAAAGAATTCCCGCCAGGAGATTCCCATGAAAAGCGACGTCCCCCAACAGAAGACACTGGTTAGATCGCGAAAAGGTGAACGCGGTTCAGCGCTCATCGTCGCAATCATGTTTATGGTTGTTCTTTTTGCCATCACACTTGCCGCCGCTAAGGTGCGTGTGGCGAGTGCCAAGGACACTGAGGATCAGAATGCGCAACAAAGCGCATACTGGGATGCTCGATCTGGCGCAGCGACGGTCCAGGCGTCACTTCTCACTGATGTTCCGGTAGCATTCAACGCTGATCTGATTCGAGCACGTGGAATGGCCGGAGCCTCTACCCTGACGGCCTTCGATCCACCCTGTTACTCCCCGTCCTGCACCAGCAAGCCGGTTATGAACCCAGACGGGGGCCGAACACCGTATCCAACCAGCGAATGCACAAGCCTTTTGGGAAATATCGACGCCTGGGCACAGCAAAGAGGAATACCTTTAGCCGAAAACTACGCTACCAACCGCGGCTATGGTCCAACGCGAGCGCGCGTGGCCGTGCTTCGAGAATACATGAGACAACAGATGGTGGGGACCTCTTCCACCGAGCCAGCCTATGTCCTCGAATTCCAGATCGATGCGATAGCCAGCGACCAAGGCCGCATTAGACCCTCAGGGACAATCATGCTGAGCCCGTCACAGGTGGGCTGTGAAACAAGCGTCTCCCTGGAAGCCAATCCCACTTCAATCCTGATAGGCGGTTCATCATCGCTAACCGCCACTTATGAGTGGGCCAATACTGTTGTCTTGAAAGATTCCAACGGGAACACTATTGACACTCGGTCGGGTCTTAATGAAACCGCGGCGCCGCAGACAATAACCTTTACTGTCTCGCCGACTGCAACAACAACGTATCGCGCCGAAGCAACCGGCTCTGGAGGATGTGTAGCTGTCTCCGGCGAAAGAACTGTCACCGTAACTTTTCCGCCGCCTGAGATCACAAGCTTTGGGATTAATCCGTCCTGCATCAACAGAGGTCAATCCGCTACGCTCTCCTGGTCGGTGAGATATGCAAGTAATGTGACGATTACAGGGGGCGGACTTAATCAGTCATTTTCAGGTTCGCCTACCGGAGTTATTTCAGGAACGCTCGCTGTCAGCCCCGTAGTCGATACTACCTACACCCTGACGGCGACAGGGCCGGGCGGAAGCGCGCAGGCTCAAACAACGGTCACGGTCAAGCAACCCTTCACGATTGATTCGTTTGGCGCCAGCACATACTGCGTGACGCCCGGCGCTAATGTTGATCTCTCTTGGGCCATCACTAATGCAGAAAGTGCCAACATCAACGGCACTGCTGTAAGTAACGCTGGCGGCACGCTGCGAGTCAATCCGACAGCAACGACAACTTATACCCTCAGCGCCACACGCGCGGGATGTTCTGGACCGGAGACAATTACACGGGCCATCACGGTCTCCGTCGTGCCGGTACCTACTGCCACCTTTAGCGCCAATCCAGCGCGCATTGAGCTTGGCCAAAGCACTTCGCTACAGTGGACAACGACAGACGCAACCAGCGCAAACATCACACCATCGCCCACTGTAGGCTCGGGATTAAGTGGTCCAACAAGTGTAACGCCCGTGCCGTCCGGATCTCTATCCGTCACTCCGACTCAGCTCGGAACTTACACGTATTCATTTACAGCTACGAGCACAGGCTGCTCAACACAGCAGGCGCAGCAAACTGCCACTGTCATAGTTGACCCCGTCCCGGTCCCGCCTCCATGTCCTACGATCAATTCATTCGTTGCAGACTCGTGTATTCTTCCAGGAGGTAACGCAACGCTCCAGTGGAATGTAATCGATTTTGACACCATTACAATTTCTGGCGGCGGAATCAATAACACCTACCTGACTGGCTCGGGCTCACTCGTCGTCTCGCCTTCATCACCGACTACGTACACGTTAACGGCGGCGAGAACTGGATGCGCGCCAAAGTCGGCAACCGTGACTGTGAACATCGCCGACGTTCCTACGGTGAATTCATTCACCGCGTCTCCCGGCACCATAAACGCCGGCCAGAGCACTACTCTACAGTGGAGCGCCTCCAATACAGCTAGTGTCCGAATTACTGGAACGGATGGATCCTCGTACTTCCCCGGAGGCAACAGTCTTACCGTCTCACCTGCAAGCACCACGACCTACACGATCACGGCGACCAGCGGCGGATGCAACCCACAGCAAGCTCAAGCACAAGTTACAGTGAACGTCGGACTCTGCCCGACTATCAATTCCTTCACAGCCAATCCGTCAAGCATCATCGCAGGCAGCAATTCAACTCTGCAGTGGAGCGTAGCAAATGCGGCATCAGTTCTCCTCAATGGTAATCCCGTTGCTTCCTCCGGCAGCCAGGTCGTGACGCCAGCAGTCACAACTACGTACCGCTTAACTGCGCGAAGCACAAACGGAACCTGCGACTTAGATCAATTCGTGACGGTCAACGTCTCGGCTTGTCCTGCTCCTCAGGTTACGTCCTTTGCCGCCAATCCAAATTCTGTAACCCAGGGCGGGAATCAAATGGTCCGACTGTCATGGGCCATCAACGATTCGTCAGGTACAGGCGTTACCGTGACGATCAGTCCTGGTGTGGGAACCTTCAGTGTCGCGAACGGGTTTGTGGACATTCTGCAGCCGGCAGCAACCACCACTTACTCCCTTACCGCCAATAACGGATGCGGAGCACTGGCAGCCCCCGCTCAAGCACAGGTTACAGTAAACCCGCCTCCCGTGGTCTCTTGTCCGGTCCTGGTCGCAGGCGCCCCCGACTATGTTGCCAACGTAAATGCTAACGGAGCAGTTTTCGCACCTCCGAACCCGTACTCGATAGTCAATATTCAACTAGTAGCGCGGCACTACCAGAACGACACTATGGGGATCAACATGAAGCTGACGATCTCCAACGGCAACGACCCGTTCATGTTCCAAACGCCACAAGTTCTGACTGGCGGCTATCACGGCTATTTCGGCAAGTACAAATTCAAATTCTACATGGGCCAGTATTCGTCCTTCTTCAGCTCATTCAACGCGATACGAGGCATTGAACTCTATGACAGCAGCGACAGCTTGGTGCAGATAATCCCGTTCGAAAACATCAGTAACAACGGGTCGCAGAACATCTACGTCATGAAAGGGTTTGACATCACCACCGCTGATGGTGATGTCGTTGTTCCCTACTCAGGTTTCGACGCCGCTGTTGATAAGGTCGGTGTCGCGGCATTGACCGTGAGGGCGTTTGATCAGAACGGAAGCGGCCAAGCCTTAGACACGCCGGTCGCGGCCCAGGAAAGTTCGTTCGGCTGCACCGAGTACTACAACAATGAGGGTGCAAAAAATGAAGTTGTGGCGCCCCATAACAATATGTACATCACTGGCTTCGTGCAGACTTTCGCGGACGGTCATATCAGGGCCGACGCCTCCACAGGAGGTATGGGGAATGAGATCGTTAATGGATTCTGGATTAAGACGACTTACGATTACCACATCATCCTGAGCAGAGATGGCGTGCCGTTCAAAGACATACGCTACTCCTACGAGCATACGCCGGCCGTGCCATATGCGAGTCCAACTGTCTTTGAAATACCAGCCTCGCAAGTCCCAGCGGGTTCAGGACCAGTAACGATGTGGGCTGAGCTGACGGGAACGGTCTACAACCGAGTCTACACCGAAACCCTGCATGCAACCATCGATACTACCCAGCCCGACGACACTAAATTCCCCGGCGATAGTCCGCCACCAGTGCCCGTTTACGGCAGAGGCGCATACATCGGGGAATGTAACGGCGATATCCCTGGCGCTTGTACGAACCAGAGAACCAACAATGGCCTCCGGTGGTAGCTCATTCTCAGAGTGTAAGTGAGACCACGAGGCCACGGCTCCGAAGACGGGATCTTGGGCCGCGCCGATAACATCGAGCTTGCAGGTAACAGACTAATGACAGCACTGATTCCGCATGGTTTCCAAACTGCTCAAGGTTCGCGTTGGGTGATCAACCAAGCTCTGAGTTCGGCCGCGATGGTAAAGCAGATGGTCGAGAACGACCTTAGACGCGGAGATTTCTCGAATTTAGAAACTCGTGTCGAGCGTATTCAAGAGTTGGCCAACCGGCATCTATTGGAGCCCGAGTATGAGCGAGGTCTTTTGTTACTTGCTGCGAAGTTTCTGGAAGGTGCGGGTCAGACGCGACGAGCGCGTCGGATCATCGGCACGTTGTTGGCTGGCAAGGACACGCTCAGAGGAAAGTCTTATTGGGATCTGAGAAGGTTTCGGACCCGATTGGCATTGAATGGAGGCGACCTGGCAAGCGCTCGCTGGGAGGTGGACCGGATTGAATGCGACATTACCGAAACGAGCGAGGGGTTTGGACTGGTAAAAGAAGTTGTCGACCGATCGGATCTCTCCCTGGTCACAACCTCAACCTGGTTATTGTCGGCTGAAGTTTCTTTAGCGGAGAGGAAATTGAATGAGGCCCTGCAGTCTTTGGCGAACGCGCTTCGTTGTATGCAGTCGGGTGTAAAGACTGCGGACGAGGTTGCCATCTTCGAGTTACTGTCGGCGCTGGTTTGCGCCGCGCTGGGAGATGATGCTGGAATTCCAGCGCTCGCTTATTTGTATCGTGTTCATGTAAGCAGTGTGGGCGAATCAACCGTCGAGGCTGCTGTTAGAGCCAGGATCGCTGCGGCCGCTGGAGACATGGATCGTACTGCCGGGATCAGCGACACAGAGACAACGCGATGGAGAAGTTACGGCCCGGATGTGGCCTTGGTTAGAAGGTTCTTAGGCGAGGAGCTGCCGTTAATCCCTCCCGCCGATTTGGTGAATCGCCTACCTTTGACGCAAGCGTTTCAAGAGCCGGTTGTTGGTATCAGTGAGATTGCTGACGAACGTAAAGATGTTGAATCGTCGTTGGATGATCGGTTCTCGACGTTTCCAATGTCTTTTTTGTTTGAAGCGCACGGCTTGGAAGAAATCGCAACGCACTTTGATTACAACTTAAAGACAGGCCCTTTGGTGATCGACTGGTCGGGCTGTAAGCCAGACATGATTGCTGAAGCAATTGAAGGTGGAGCGATTTCAGAGGCCGCTCGTTTTTGTCAGCGCGGCATCATCTACTTCAATAACGGTGCTTACGTCGACGCTTGTTTTGACGGGGACATTAGTAGTGTTGGTGAAATACCCACTGTCGAGGTGATTTTCGAATTGTTTCGGATCAGCATGGCCGGATTGCCAGGGGCTTGTGGGCGTCAGTACTCCGCTGGCCCTGCCGCAGCTCGCATTCCGGAAGTTATTAACTTGCGGCCGAACAAATTCAATATTGATTTAATGAGGCGGCTCGATCACATGAAATCGGGCGGATGTCTTAGTGATCTTGACGAGTTCGAGATTGACAGTGCGTTAGCCTCGTGGGCTCCGACTCCTGATGACGCAAGTTCAAATGGAAATGGCAATCATGCAAACCGCTCGTTGAGTTTATCGGAAGTAAACGTGAATCATGTTGGCGTTTGTGATGGCGAGGCAGGCAAAAACGTTTCGTTTCTTCAGAGCTTGCTGGGCGTGACGGAGGCTAATTCCGTGCCGGCTCTTCATGAATTCCTCCGAGCGTGTTTTTCGAGTCTTGGGTTCGAGACTGCGGTAGTCGACATTACCGTAAACGAATCGGGCCAGTCACTTCTCGATTTGATGCCGGCTGTAGCTTCTTATGAATTGTGGGGAAAATGTGAAGCCGGTTCCCTGACCGTGAGTGTCAGTTTCCCGAAAGGCTTTGTTGTTGATTGTGCGGAGTCGGTCCAGTTGGTTTTGAACGGAGCTGCCCAACGTTTGAGGACCATGCCGGGACAATCTTTGAACCATCGCGTTGAGATTTCAGGATTTGTGGCTGAGGATCTGGTTACGCAGGCGCTGCTTAGTACGCTGCGGGACTTCGCATTGCTTGATGGTTCGAATCAGAGACTCAAACATTTGCTCTTGACGGGAGAACGTGGCGTCGGAAAAGAACTACTCGCAAAGGCCATTCATAGTTGGTCGGGCCGCAGTGAAAACATTTTCAGGGCCGTAAATTTTGGCGCCATCAGCAAGGACCTAGCGGCGGCAGAGGTGTTTGGAGCGAAGAAGGGCGCGTATACGGGAGCGGATCGTGATCGCCGTGGTTACATTCAGGAGGCTGACGGAGGCACTCTGTTTTTGGATGAGTTGGACGAGGCCGGAGATACGGTGCAGGCGCTATTAAAACGGGTTGTCCAGTTTGGAACCTTTAATGCGGTTGGTAGCCCCGATGAATTCCAAGCGGACGTGCGTTTCGTGGCGGCGACGAACGTAGTGGGCCCCGAGAGCACTATTAAGCGAGACCTACGCGATCGATTTCTAGAAGTCAGGGTACCGCCTTTACGTGAGCGTCGCGGCGATATTCGTCCGATGGCCGAGATGTTTGCCGGTCAGTGCGGTTATGCATTGCCAGATGCAGTGCTTGCTTTTTTGGAAAGGCTGGAATGGCCTGGCAATGTCAGGCAGTTGCAGAACGTGGTTGAGCGATCATGCGCGGTTGTGAAATCTGGTGACGATTTGAGTCTCGATTTATTTCAACGATCCGCGGATGAAGAGGGCGCAAGCATCGTTGTAGCTGAGATCGGTGGGCCCAGGTTTCGTCCGTTGGAAAAAGGCGAGACGTTAAAAACCAGGCGTCAAAAGGAAGATGGCCTTCATATCCGTTATGCACTCGAGTTCTGTAAAGGAAATCGCAAACACGCGGCAGAGTTTCTTGGCATGACTCGCCAGGGTCTTACGGATCGGATGCGGGAGTTGGCGATTTCGGATTCCAAGTGAGAGCTGAAGGCGCGATTTCAAATCCCGGCGGCCGGGCCGGCATACTTATCCGACCAACATCAACACACGCGCAACATCAAGAAAACTATTACAACCCGATTCACCAAGAATACGAATCGCCTCAGACAACTCCGCTCTTAACTGAGACTGGATCTCACGAACTAGATCCATCTTCCTCATTACGAGAAAACAAACTCCTCGACCAAATAACGAATCTTCTATCGATCTTCCGAGTTTCTCCATCTCCAAAAACGCCTCAATCCCCTTGTCTGCATGCCCGGAAAACAGGCGAGCAAAGCCTAACACATAGAAAAGATCGGATCGCGCGTCGAGTTCCTGCTCATGACCTTGTCCAACCCACGACTCAACGAGATTTTCACACCTCGCATAATCGCCAATAACAAGAAGCGCAGTCGCAAATGACCGAAGGATCTGACCACGCGCGCTTCCAGCCAACGAGAAAGCCCTCTCGAAATCCCCAACAACCCTTGCACCCAAATCACTAGCACTCCCCTCTTCGTCTCGAGCAACAAACATTCCCAGCACGGCTTCCCCACGACGCAAGTACGCTTCCCAGCAAAGACTGTCGCGCACAAGAGCTTCATCATAAGCACCGACCGCTTCTTCATCCATGCCAAAGGACTCAAACGCCCGCGCATATGACAAAATGCCACTCACAGTTAATCCCCTCGACCCAACAAGAGACTTATACGTCGACAACGTCTCACCAGGAGACATCAGTAACTCAGGCTCGCTTCGCTCTAACTCGATCAAA
>DATBRN010000055.1:0-23269 GCA_036560225.1 Pyrinomonadaceae bacterium
GGTGCGGCACACGGCGCTCTGGCGATGACCACTCCTGGAGATACGACGACGGCTACGCTCGCGGAAGTTGAACGCGTGATGAAAGGTGGAACTGCGCGTGTGGCGCGCTAGACTTCGATGGCAAAGGCTGAGGTCCTAAAATGTATTGAGGAAGTCGGGGTAATCCCGGTCGTGCGCGCTGCCTCCAGCGATGAAGCAATCGCTGTTGCTGACGCAATTAGCGAGGGCGGCATTCCTCTGTTGGAAATCACGATGACTGTCCCGGGCGCTGTCGGAGTCATCGCTGAACTAAGGAAGCGTTATGACCAGAAAGTTCTAGTGGGGGCGGGAACGGTGCTCAATCCCGATGCGGCTCGTGCCTGCATTGAAGCCGGTGCGCAATTCATCGTCAGTCCGTCGCTGAACCTCAAAACGATCGAACGCTGTAAGGACCAGGAGATTGCCGTCTTTCCTGGAGCTTTGACGCCGACTGAGGTTGTTACTGCCTGGCAAGCAGGCGCTGATGCGATAAAGGTATTCCCTTGCAGCGCTGTTGGCGGGGCAAAATATCTGCGCGCTTTAAAGGCGCCGTTACCGCAGATCAAACTGATTCCTACCGGAGGTGTTTCGCTGGCGACTGCGAAGGACTTTATCGCCGCCGGTGCCTGGGCGTTGGGCGTCGGCTCAGATCTGGTCGATACCAAGGCAATTCAAGCGGGTGACCGTATGAGCGTGGTTGCGGCCGCGCGCGACTACGTGATTGCTGTGCGGGAAGCACGCGCCGGGCTAAACCGCCAAGGCGCCACGGACGCCAAGGCATAGTTGTAAGAATTGAAGGCTCGAAGGACTAATTTCAGAAAACATTTGCCACTTTGTCCGCTGCCTTGCTTGGCATATTTGGCGCCTTGGCGCTTTGATTGAGAGGCCTGATTCATGTTGTCCAAAACGAAATTCCCGATCCGATTCTTGGAAGCCAACACTCTGCAGTCTTTCGCCCTTCTTTCTGGGCGTTCTTGGCATCCCTGGCGTCTTGGAGGTGTACTCGCTCTTGTCCCAATACTCGGGCTAGTCGCAACTGTCTCCGCGCAGTCGGAGTCGAGTTCAGCGCAAAAGTCACCAACAGTTGCAACTCGTCCTTTTGTGGTGCTGCCGAATCAATCGCTCAGCGAAGTTCAGCGCAAGCTGCATGCGGAGAACAAGACGGAGGAGTTAACTGGCGGCGAAGGGATCCAGTTGCGTGTCGCTATCCAGCATGAAAAGAATAAGACGGATGCCGCAGCCGAGTTGCACGACGCGTCTGATGATGTTTACTACGTGCTTGATGGCGCGGCTATGCTTACGCTCGGTGGCAAGCTGGACGCGCCACGCGAAGCGCAGCCGGGGGAATGGCGAAGCGCCCACATCGTTGGAGGCCAGTCGTTTGAGGTTAAAAAGGGAGACCTGATCATTGTGCCGCGAGGTACGCCGCATCAACGCTCCACTGCCGGCAAGGACTTCACGATGATCTTGATTAAGGTGTACGCCGAGGGAATGCCCCCGACGAAACCACCTTCCAGGTGATGCAGCAGCCTCACCCAGCTATCGACGATTACTTCCTCTTCAGCGCCTGCTCAATCGCTTTTTCCGCAAGCGGGGCCATCACCGCATACCCTTTTGTGTTTGGATGAAGACCGTCGTCACTCAATTCATCTCTTAGAAATCCCTTCTCGTCTATCATCGCGGAGTAGTAGTCGAGATAAACGAGTTTATTTTCAAGAGCGTACTTCTTCATCCAATCGTTTAGGGCTTTGATTTGCTCCGGCGGTCGCCGTGCTGTCTGAATTCGCGGCTGTCCGTCTGGAGTCTTCTCATAGTCACTCACCGGAAGCAAGGCCGACAAAACGACGCGTATGCCGTGAGCGTGAGCGAGTTCAGCCATGGACGCAAGATTACCTTCGATCGCCGGCAACGGCATTGGTCCGGTATTGCCGGCAATGTCGTTGGTCCCCGCAAGAATCACAACAACCTCCGGTTTCAAAGCAATCACATCAGGACGAAATCTAATCAGCATCTGAGGCGTGGTTTGTCCACTAATGCCGCGATTGATGTATGACTTGCCCGGAAAAAAGCCACCATGCACGGGATTGTCCCAGGAGTCAGTGATTGAATCCCCCATGAAAACCACCCGCTTCTCTTTCTTATCGGGCGGGGCAATCTTCGCATTGTCATCCCGATAACGCGCGATGGCTGGCCAGTCCTGCAGTCTTGTTTCGAACCGCGCAACTGTGGCCTTGGCCTGCGTACATTCTGCCGATTCAACCGGAGTGGCCGTGGACGGTGGGGGAGATGACGGTACTGATTGGGCCAAGCCGGCAACTGCGCAGATAAATAGGACGAGACTTGAAGCAAGCGATCGGATCATTCTTGATTAAACCTCCCTGATTACTCTAGTTATCATCAGAGCCAATGGCTGCCTGCATAACCGATTCCGGAGTCCACTCATTGATCGGTCGTGCCTCAGACAAGCGCCCTCGGCTCATCACTGCCAGGCGATCACACATTCCGAACAGTTCTGGAAGATAGGAGCTGACCAACAGGATCGCCTTGTTCTGTTCGGCACAACGAAAAATCGTTTCATAAACTTGCGCTTTGCTGCCAATGTCTATTCCGCGAGTGGGTTCATCAAGCAAAAGAATATCTGCGTCCTGATGAAGCAGACGCGCAAGTGCAACTTTTTGTTGATTGCCGCCTGAAAGCGTGCTCACGATTTGCCCCACTCCACGAACCTTGACTCTCAGCATGGCAACCAACTTCTCTACTTGCCTGCGCTGGCGCGAGAGATTGAGCCAACCTCCACGCGAGCATGAGGAAAACCGAGTCAACGTTACATTGTCAGCAACGGAGAGGGTCACGCCTAAACCTTCACCCTTACGATCCTCGCTCAAATAACCAAAACCCTGGAACAGTCGCATGGAAGGACCGCCGCCACGCGCGGAAACAGCTTTGCCTTTTATCGTGATGGTTCCTGACCTCGCCTGATCAAGACCAAAGATGGTACGCACAAGTTCCGTGCGACCTGAACCCATCAAGCCCGCAACTCCAAGGATCTCACCGCGGCGCAATGCCAAACTTGCCCGCTCCAAACGAGGCGGGGCCGCCAGATCGCTTACTTCCAGGACGGGATCTGAAGACGACTGCGAGCTGTCGTTCAGAGCTGTCTCCACGCCGGCTGAAGACGGAGCTGATGGTGAACTTCGTATTGAGCGTCCCGCAAAAAGGTTCTCCATTTGACGCCCGACCATATAAGTGATCAATTCGTCATCACTAACGCCCGCAATTTCTCCGTTGGCAACGCTGTGACCGTCTCGCAGGACAGTGAACCGATCCGCGATCTCGCGCACCTCTTCAAGGAAATGGCTTATATAGATCACGCTCAGCCCGTCTCTTCTCAATCTGCGGATGAGTTGGAACAACCGGTCCACGTCTTCCCGTTGCAAACTGCTGGTTGGCTCATCCATCAGGATGATCTGAGCGCGCGCGGCGAGGGCGCGGCAAATCTCCACGATCTGACGAGCGGCAAGTGACAGATCCGCGACGCGCGTTTCCGGACGAATCTCGCTATGTGGAAAAGTTTCCAGCACATCACGCGTGCGTTCACGCAGGCGTCTACGGTTGAGCCACCCGAATCGGGAAGGCTCCATCCCCATCATGATGTTCTCCGCGACTGAAAGGTGAGAACACAAGGAGAGTTCCTGATGGATGAGGGCGATTCCATGAAGCCGGCCATCAAGCGGTGTGGCGGGAGCGTAAGGACGACCTTCGATTTCCATCTTGCCCCGGTCGGCTCTAAGCGATCCGGCGAGCACATTCATCAACGTACTCTTACCGGCGCCGTTTTCACCGATTAAGGCGTGCACTTCACCAGGCCGCAGATCGAGATTCACGCCATCCAGGGCAATGGTTGGCCCGAACCTTTTCTGCACATTCGATAGCGACAGCCTTGTGGACATCTAGTGCTCTTGAAAAGATTTTCCATTTGTCATTTCTCAGTTTTCATTTTCCATTTCCACAAACGGCACAATCAAATGCGCTCTCAATTGATCAGAATGGCAAATGAAAAATGAGAAATGACAAATGATAAATGGAAAATCTTAAGCAGTTGCTACTCCCCAATTACTCACCGTTGACCTTTTGCCAGGCGGCGCCGCCGGGAAACTCAAAGTAGTCGAGCGACTCAGCTTTCATCTCAATGCTGTATCCCGGGGCCGACGGCGGCATGTAGCGGGCGCCGTTCATTACCACAGGATTGACAAAGTGCTCGTGGAGATGATCGACATACTCCAGGACTCGATTCTCCAGGGAAGCACTCACCGCAATGTAGTCGAACACAGATAGATGTTGCACATACTCGCAGAGGCCTACGCCGCCGGCGTGCGGACAAACCGGCACGCCAAACTTTGCCGCCATCAGCAACACCGCAAGTACTTCATTGACACCACCAAGCCGACAGCTGTCGATCTGACAAAAGCTGATTGCTTCGGCTTGCAGAAGTTGCTTGAACATCACCCGACTGTGGCAGTGTTCACCGGTGGCCACGCCGATTGGCGCGATCGAGCGGGCGATGGTTGCATGTCCGAGCACATCGTCTGGGGAAGTGGGCTCTTCGACCCAGTGAGGACGAAAAACTGCCAACTCTTTGACACTGCGAATTGCTTCATCCACGTTCCAGACCTGATTTGCATCCATCATCAAGGTGCGATCCCAACCGATCTCGTCACGGATGACCTGCGCCCGTCGCATGTCTTCCTCCAGGTCGCGCCCTACTTTCATCTTGAAGTGGGTCCAACCCTGGGCCAGTCCCTCGCGCACCAGGCCGCGCAGTTTCCCATCGGAATATCCCAGCCATCCTGGCGAGGTGGTGTAAGCCGGATAACCGTGTTTGAGCATCTCCTGTTCACGCAATTGTTTGGTCGCGCTGTTGCGTCGCAGTATCTCGAGCGCCTCTTCGGGAGTTAAAGCATCTGTGATGTAGCTAAACGGGACGCAAGCTACAAGCTGCTCCGGCGTCATGTCCACCAACAATTTCCAAAGTGGTTTTCCACAAGACTTCGCATAGAGATCCCACACCGCATTAACCAAAGCTGCGGTCGCGAGATGAATCACGCCCTTCTCCGGACCCACCCAACGCAGCTGACTATCGCCGGTGAGAAGATTCCAGAATTGACCCATGTCTGCGACCACGCACTCCAGGGTGCGCCCAGCTACCAGTGGCTTCAGAGAATTAATCGCTGCGACGCATAACTCGTTGCCGCGTCCGATGGTGAAGGTCAGCCCATGCCCCTGGAGGCCCTCGGGACTGTCCGTTTCCAGGATTACATAAGCAGCCGAGTAGTCCGGATCTCTATTCATCGCATCCGATCCCGCGAGCGAACGAGAGGTTGGGAATCGGATGTCACGGACGATAATATTTGTAAACTTAGTTGGCATTTAAGCTCTATCCCGAAGTCGGGGCTATTGAAGTATCCGTTTTAAGTAGTCGCGCGCGAACTTCGCCAGCGATCAACCGCAACCGCAACAACTATTATAGTACCGATAATGATCTCCTGAATGTAGTTGGGCCAACCGATCTGTTGGCAACCATTGCGCAAAAAAGCCATGATCAGTGCACCTATCAATGAACCAAAGATGCTGCCCTCGCCGCCGCTCAAACTTCCGCCACCGATAACGACGGCTGCAATAATGTCTAGTTCCGAACCAGCCGCGACAGTCGGGTCGCCCTGACGCAAACGCGACATCTGCATCACGCCTGCCAAACCAAACAACAAACCGGCAAGCCCGTAGATCGACACTTTGAGCCGGTCGGTCGAAATGCCACACGCTCTAGCCGCGAGCTCATTTGAACCCAAAGCGAAGATACGACGCCCAAAGACTGTGTTGCGCAACACCAACGCCGCGATGACTGCCAGGACAATCGCCACCCAGACGCCCGGTGCTACCAGCAACCAGGATGGATTAGGGAAAGTCACCAGCAAGCCGTTAACCCACGTGTCGGGAACGTTGACAGTTTGCTGGCCCGCAAACCACTTAGCCATTCCTCGCGCGACTCCCAACATTCCGAGAGTCGCAATAAAAGGTATGACGCGCAAACGCGTGATTACCAACCCGTTAATGACGCCAACCAATCCTCCAACCAGAATTCCCGCGGCGACTGAGGTCACCGGCGACCAGCCACCCTGCAGACCGAGCGCCGTAATCACTCCGGTGAGCGCGATAGCCGATCCGACTGAGAGATCGATGCCGCCACTAATAATAATCAGCGTCATACCAATCGCACCGACCGCAACGATGACGGTCTGCGCTAGCACGATGCGCAGGTTGAATGCCGATAGGTAACGTCCTGGCGATTGCATCAGGATCGAGAAGATCAAGATGACCAGCGCCAGCCCCAGCAGCGGCCCAACCCAGTTGAGCCACTTTTGGATTGAGCCCGAAAACTGCCAGGCCCGGTTTTGTGTTACTTCAGCAACCATCTTTTATTAGTTTCGAGTTCCGCGTTTGTCCTTCGTCACGTTCCGTTTAGTTAGGGCACTTGTGCCCCGCCGCGCCCGGCAGACAAGTCTGCTTTCTAAACGATCCGAATTACCCCTAACTCAAAACTCGGCCGTCGAAATCTATTTCAAATACTGCTCCAACGGTGGATGCAAAAGCGCTTGCATCTCAGCAGAATTCAAGTTATCCGGTGTAATCAGCGTCACTCCGGTATCAATTCGCTTCTGAATTGGCTTGCCTTGCAGAAACTCGACCATGGTGCGTACGCCGAGGTAACCCATGTTGAAGGGATTCTGCACGACGAAGCCCTGTAACTGCTTGTTGCGCATCGCTTCAGTAAAGGTCTCGCTCGTATCAAAACCAATGAAAGTAATCTTTCCTGCTTTGCCGATATCCTGAAGCGCCAGCAACATTCCAGCCGTCGAAGACTCATTCGGCGTGAAGATACCTTGTACGTCATCACCAAAGCGGTTCAGCAGATTTTCTGAAGCGCGCTTGGCGGTGTCGCGCGTGGCGCCGGCATATTGATCAGAAGAGATCAACTCCATGCCGGGGTATATTTTCTTCAGCTCCTCCATAAATCCGTCTTCTCGATCCTGCGTACTCGCCGAACCTTCCTGGTAGCGAAGTAATAGCACTTTGCCCTTTCCTCCAAGAAGTTCACCCATCTTGTCGGCCGCCAGCATTCCACCTTTCCGATTGTCGGTAGCCACGAAACTTATTATGTCGTTTGATTCAAGGGCCGAATCGATAATGACGGTCGGCACGCCGGCGCGCTTCGCTTCCTCCACTGGACGGACCAGTGCGCGATTGTCGAGTGGAGCGAGTACGATTCCATCGACGCCCTGCGAACTAAACCCTTCCACCACCTGGATCTGTTGTTCACGATCGTCTTCGCGCAAGGGTCCTTTCCAAATAACTTCTACCTCAGGTCCTTGAGACGACAACTCGCGCGCAGCTTTCAACGTGCCTGCATGGATGCTCTTCCAAAACTCGTGCGTCGTGCCCTTTGGAATCACGGCAAGGGTTAACTTCTTGTTGCCGGCTGGCGTTGATCCTCCGGGCCCGCCGGACTTTGAGCAACTGAGCGTGCCTACTCCGATGACAATCAACACCAAAAACAAACCGAAGATTCTTCGCATGATGGTTGTTTTCCTGTTCTGGACTTTTTAAAACCAGCCGGGCGACAACTTTTATCCTGCCACAATCTGGCTGTTTAACTTGCCTACCCTATCGATATCCACCTCCATCACATCTCCAGGACGCAGAAACACTGGTGGCTTGCGGGCGAAGCCGACGCCGGCTGGCGTTCCGGTCGCTATCACGTCACCCGGCTCCAGCGTGATGGTTTGAGAAAGGAATTCAATCAATTCAGGAACTCCGAAAATTAACTGGTTTGTATTCGAATCCTGCATTGTCTGGCCGTTTAGTATTAACTTGATTGACAGCTTGTGCGGGTCGGGAACCACATCAGTGGTAACGATTTTGGGACCCATCGGCGCAAACGTATCGCACGATTTCCCTCGCTGCCACTGACCATCCGCGAATTGGAAATCGCGGGCGCTGACATCATTGAACGCGGTGTAGCCGAGCACATAGTCGAGGGCTCGCGTTGCGCTTACATTTTTCGCTTGTCGTCCGATGACAACGGCAAGCTCAGCCTCGTAATCTACCTGCGTGCTCGCCGGTGGTAGCACGACTGGCTCGCCTGGCGCGATCACAGCTGTGGCAAATTTTGAAAACACAACCGGCCTTTCCGGAATCGGCATGTTGCTTTCGGCCGCGTGGTCACGGTAGTTGAGTCCGATGCAAATAACCTTCCCCGGGCGAGGTACTGGAGCAAGCCAGTAAGCGTCCGCTCGCTTAGTTAACCAACCCTTTTCATTTGCCTGAGGCAAAAGACCCAGATTGTTCATAAGCGATTCATAAGTCGCGCGCGACTTCTGAAACCATGGACCATCCATATCGAGCCACCGCAGGTGATTGGCAGGTCCGTCTGTGCCGTCAACGGCGGCCGCGAAATCGAGCAGATACTGGTTGTTTAGAAGAGCGCCAACCCGCGGCGCTCGCCAACGACCGTTCTCCTCGGTAGTGAAAGTTATGATCTCCATAGTCGAATCAAGGCTCTGTCCAGCCGCCAAGTCGCCAAGAGGGTAATAATGACCATCGGATCAGTAGTTGCCCTAACTGCTCCTACTCGCCGTCTCAGCGTCTTGGCGCAATGATTCATCCTCTACTTCTAAACTTCTGACCTCTGACCTCTACTCCGTCCTACCGTGCGGCCAGCACTTCCGCAAGATGCATGACCCTCACATTCGATCCCTGGCGCGAAAGGCGACCTCCAATCTGCATCAAACAACTCGCATCACCGCTAACCACAGCGTTCACGCCCGCTCGCTCGATGGCCTCGATCTTCTGGTCGAGGATCGCGACGGAGATCTCCGGATACTTCACTGAAAAGGTTCCGCCAAAGCCGCAGCAAGCATCGGCATTTTCCAGTTCCACTAGCTCCGCCCCACGCACGTTGCGAAGTAAACTTCGGGGCTCGCTTTGGACATTCAGATCGCGCAAGGCGTGGCAGGCATCGTGCCAGGTAACTCGTCCTGGCCAACGGGCTCCGACGTCCTCAACTTTTAGCACCCGCACGAGAAATGAACTCAACTCAAAAGTGCTTGCGGCAATCGCTCGTGCCCGGCGACGCCACTCTTCATCAACCGGATCATCACCCGGAAACAGCGATACATAATGATGCACCATTGCGGTGCATGAACCGGAAGGACTGACAATCGCTTCCGCCGTGCTCGCTTCACACATCTTGATAAAACGCTCCGCTAGTTTGCGGGCCTCGGCACGATAGCCCGTGTTGAAAGCGGGTTGACCGCAGCAGGTTTGGCGCTCGTCAAACTCGACCGTGCAACCGACGCGTCGCAGCACTTCCACCGTGCTTGTGCCTACCGACGGCCACATTTGATCGACCACACAGGTCACGAACAGGGCAACTCTCATAGTCATTTCCGATTGCAGTTCAGAGTACAAGCTTTAGCTTGAATGCGACCGTAACCAAGCAACCTAAAGGTTGGACTCTGAACGTTTAGAGTACAAGCTTTGGCTTGAATGCTGCCGTCACCGAGCAACCTAAAGGTTGGACTCTGAACTTCCTTGCATCACAACCCCTTTAAGATAATTTGGAGTGCGCATATCTTTCTCCAACGCACCCTGCACCGCGTCGAGAGATGTGTACCGATGTGTAATTATCGGAGCAACGTCTATTGTGCATTCCTCAATTAGCCCCAACGCGCGTGAATAAACGGACGGACGGCCGTTACCCTCGAAGCCACCCGAGGCACCGACTGGAGTGATGAGCGCCGGCTCCCGAAACATCACGTTGTTCAGCACACTCATATCGACTCCCGCGTGGCCGTGACCGTATAGCAGGACCGTTGCCTGCTTGCGTATCAACCCAGGCATGCTGGCAATCACTTGTCCAGCTCCGGAAGCTTCGATCAAGTA
Organism: Pyrinomonadaceae bacterium; assembly: GCA_036560225.1. Classification (GTDB taxonomy): domain Bacteria; phylum Acidobacteriota; class Blastocatellia; order Pyrinomonadales; family Pyrinomonadaceae; genus PSRF01. Next base: position 10,018 of record DATBRN010000055.1, read on the forward strand.
TTCTGCGGCCCTGCCGTGGCTTTTCTCTTTTATTAGCTCAGCCAGGTCGGGATCACTCGAATCAAGTGTTTCATCCGCGCCGAAATCCCTTGCAAACTTCCTTTTCCATTCACTCGGAGCAGATACCAGCAGCAGGCCGTCATACTGAAGCACGCGTCGCAGATATTGCGTGAACATCAACCCTGCTGGCCCCGCTCCGCAAATCAGCACCGTGCGCACGCGCCGCTCAGGCGAATCGGCGTTTATCTGGTAGCGAGTTCGGGCGCGTGCAACTGACTCAGAAGAATGGATTATGCAGCCCAACGGTTCGACGAGCGCTGCTTCGGCCGGATCGAGTCCGGATCTTACCGGCACGGCGTTAACCGCAGGCACGGCAATAAACTCAGCCAGCCCGCCGGGCAATCCGGTAATGCCGTGTTCGCGATAAAACTCGCATTGATGGGAGTCTCCCGATTGGCAGTATTCGCAACGCGGCGTTCGTCCAACGCTAACGCAGTTCAGGCCCTGATCGATGACGACATGATCGCCGACCTCAAGATCTGAGACTTCGCTTCCCTTCTCTGCAACGTAGCCGTTGACTTCATGCCCGAGAATCTGCGGCTCAACAGTTAAGGGAATAGGTAGTCCACGCTCATCCGTGTTGTAGTTTGCGTGGCCGGCAAAAATATGTGTATCGGTGCCACATATACCGACCGCCGCAACACGCACCAGCACGTCGCGCGAGGAAATTTGCGGCCGCGGCACCTCCCTGACTTCAAGGCGCGCAACATCGACCAGCACACTCGCCTTCATCGTCTTAACGTCCGGCGATGTCGAGCCGCTGTCAAATGTGTTTGCTGTATTTGCTGGAGCGCTCATTTATGACCTCGTCCAGATTGTTCTGATCGTGCGAGTTGAGATGCTGCGCATACCCACCCGCTACCGCGAGGTGGTACTGACCTCACTACCCCTACCGATGCCGAGTTCGGTTTCAATGTCGCTGGTGTCGAGGCGTCCCGCGTCTCGCAGCGAAGCGAACTGTCGCATGGTTTCACTGATACCAACTTCCAAAGGCGTCGATGGTAAATCTCCAATCGCTTGCCGGATCGCGGCAGCATCGATCGCCGCAGCAATTGGGATTGGCGGACCGCCAAATGTAACCAATTCACGACCCGCTACTTTGTTGATGATGTTTACGATCCTTGCTACTTCGACAGTCTCACCGTGCAGATTGAAAACACTTGCCCCTGGTGGCGCGTTGTCTGCACAAGCAATGAAGGCGGCGGCTGTGTCCCGCACATACTGAAAATCCGTCGCCCCGCCAAATCGTATGTGAAACGGAACACCAAGGATTGCTGCTTTCATTGCTTTGGTGGGATCGCTCGTAAGTCCGGTGTCGCGATTGACACCATACACGGTCAGCGGCCTCAGGCCCACGCTGGAGAGCCCATGAGTTAGAAAGTAAACCCGAGCATTTCCCTCGTTAGTTCGCTTGAACACACCGTAGTGTGTGCCTGGTTCGCAAGCGGCAGTTTCATCCAGCGGTTTATCATCTTCGCTCATACCGAAGACAGCCGCTGAACTTGCGTACACCACACGTTCGGCTCCCGTCAGGCGCACCGCCTCAAAGACGTTCAGTGTGCCCACGACATTCACGAGCGCGCCGGCAGCCGGGTCCGCCTGACAGGTCGGAACCTGTAAACCTGCGAGGTGAATCACGCGCCGCGCGGATGACTCTTGTAAGGCCGATAGCACCGAGGCCGCATTAGTGACGTCCCCGGTGATGAAGAGCACACGCTCGAGATCGGCACGCTCCATGATTGCGCTCAACCGGCGAGAATCAGCGCTGCGATCAAAAACTACTGCAGTGTCGCCGCGCTCGGCGAGTGCTTTCACTATCCACGAGCCGATGCAACCTTGCGCTCCGGTAATGAAATAGGTTTCAGCCATGTTTCGGCGTTAAGGGCTTCTCTAATCGTTATTTGAGCTGAGAGCCGTGGCGACCTGATGTTCAACTGAAGTAACCACGGGATGTAGTCGATAAAACTCTCTAGCGTTTTCTCCAAAGATTCCGTTGCGCTCATTTTCGGTCAACCCCGCCAAGAGTAGTTGGGCCGACTCCAATACTTGCTCATAGGAGGCTGCCAACAAACAGACCGGCCAGTCGCTGCCAAACATCATTCGGTCCGCTCCGAAGTACTCAAGAGCGCGGTCAACGAAGGGGCGCAGATCGTCGGTACGCCATGAGGTCAGGTCCGCTTCCGTCACCAGTCCCGAAAGTTTGCAGTAAACGTTGGGATTGGCAGCGATAGCCTTAATCTCCTGCGCCCACTCATGGATTTCACCGCTTCTGATTGGGGGCTTGGCCATGTGGTCAACGACAAAACGCAATTCAGGACAACGTTCAGCGACCGCTCTAGCATATTTCAAATGACGCGTGTGCACGAGCAAGTCATATGACACGTCGAAGGCAGCCAGCGCGCCCAGACCGCGCAACACGCTCGCTTTTGCTAGCCAATCGTCAGCTGGTTCGCTCTCGACCAAATGCCTCACGCCCTTAAATTTCGACTTTGCCGTCAGGATCTTCAGTTTCTGTTCAACTTCAGCGTCAGTCAGATCAACCCAACCCACAACCCCGGCGATCGAAGTATTACTCTCAGCCAAACTCAGGAGCCAATTAGTTTCGGCAAGGCTGTTGCTGGCTTGCACCAGAACTGTTTTGGCAACATCACACCTTTTCAGTATGGGCTCAAGGTAAGGTGGCAGATAGTCGCGATAGAGCACTCCAAGTTCCGGACTCATCCATGGATAATCGAAGCGCCCCACCTGCCAGAAATGTTGATGACTATCAACAATCATAGTTTCGAGTTCCGAGTTCCGAGTTTCGAGTTCCGAGTTCCCAGTACTGAGTTCTCTTTCTGCGGCTTTGCCGCCGCACAGTTCGGAAAGGCTATGCCTTTCCGCTTACCTCTTTTTGGTTTTGGAGGCTGCGCCTCCAGTGTTTGAGGCATAGCCTCAAGATATTAAATATTGCCTACGGAAAGGCGGAGCCTTTCCGCACTGTGCTGCGGCAGAGCCGCAAATTCCGATTTCGGAGACACTAACCTCGAAACTTCTAACTCGGAACTCGGAACTCGGAATTCGAAACTAATACTTTCCTTCCCGCGGTTTTTGCGCACGCTTCAGCTCATGATCCTGTCTTGGCTCACCGTCACATTCGAGCGCTATAGTCGTGACTAGCGCTGGCGCAGTCCGAGGCAAGCCAGTCATGCGTATGCGCCATTCATTTTGATCAAACTCCACGGGCTGATTCGTGTCCAGCATTCTGACAGATTTGACCTTGTTAAGCAGGTTGCCAAGCACCACGGTTGAGCCGGGCCAGTAATGAACGTGCATGAAAAGTGTGTTGCCGTTCCGCGAGAAGCTTGCGAATCGCGAACGTGTGGGTTGACACCGATCAGCTCCGTAAATGGCCATTCCGTTTTTATGTGTCCACTGCCCGACATTCGAAAGTATACGTACCGATTCCGGCGGGATAGAGCCATCACCGGTAGGACCAATATTCAAGAGATAGTTACCACCGTCGTGAGCGCAAGTGATGAGATTCCGGATAACCGTTTTCGGAGACTTCCAGCCATCATCGGCGGCGTGATATCCCCAACTGTCATTCAACGTCATGCATGACTCCCAGGGACGTTCAGCTGAAGCCACGATGCGCTGCTCGGGTGTGTCGAAGTCTTCAGGAATCTTAGAGCGGTTATTGATGATGATATCTGGCTGCAGCTTTCTCACCATCTGGTTCATCTCGACTGATTCCCACCCTTTCGCATCCAGCGGCCAGGGCACGTCGTACCAGAGAACGTCCACCTTCCCATAATTCGTCATCAACTCCTTTACCTGACCGTGAATGTAATCAACAAAGCGCCGGCGAGCTGCCTCATCCGTCAGACAGCGCGCGCCATCAGGGTGGTGCCAATCCATCAGCGAATAGTAGAAACCAAACCGTAATCCTTCAGCACGCGCCGCATTCACGTATTCTCGCACGAGGTCGCGGCCCGGACCGCGTTTGGGCGCGCAATAGTCAGTGAGCTTCGAATCGAAGTTACAAAAACCCTCGTGATGCTTGGTCGTCATCACCATGTATTTCATCCCCGCTTGCTTCGCGAGTTGCGCCCAGGCACGCGCCGCATTTGGCTTTGGCTTAAACTGATCGGCAAGCGGTTCATAGTCTTTGACCGGAATGCCTTCCATCTCCATCACCCATTCATGCCGACCAACTACGCTGTAGAGTCCCCAGTGGATGAACATGCCAAACTTCGCCTCGTGCCACCACTGCATGCGCCGTGTCCGATCAGCGATGGTGGAAGTGGTAGGCGCGCCGGAGTCAGAGGGCGCCTGCGCAAAGATGTCAAACGTAGAAGCGCCAGCGATTGTAGTCGCGCCTGCACCCATCGCCGCCATGCTCATCAGGTAGTTGCGTCTATTTATCTTCATCATTTTCTGATTCCATCCTTAGCGAGGTTTATATTGCTAGAAAAATCTCGTTCAATTTCCTTAATTTCGATTGGCAAGCTCGCGAAGTCCGCTTGCTGCAGTCTCAGCCGTTATGTCGCGTTGTGGCATGGCAAGCAGTTCGTAACCAACCATGAATTTGCGAATCGTGGCCGAACGAAGCAGTGGCGGATAGAAGTGCGCGTGCAAATGCCACTCAGGGTGTGTCCGGTCGTCAGTGGGTCGCTGGTGGAAACCCATCGTGTATGGGAAAGACACCTGGAATAAGCGGTCGTAGGCCGACGTCACTCGCTTAAGAATGTCGGCCAGTGCGGTGCGCTCGGTTTCGTTTAATTCATCCAGGCCAGTTGCGTGTCGTTTGCTAATCAGTATTGTCTCGAAGGGCCAGACCGCCCAGAACGGAACTAAGGCGTGAAAGCTTTCGTTCTCCACGACCAAACGTTCTCCTAGCTTCAGTTCAAGCGCGAGGTAATCGCAGAGCAGGCAAGACTGATGGCTCGCGTAGTGTTCCTGCTGCGACTTATCTTCCTTCCACAATTCGTTCGGCGGGTTTGAATTGGCCCAGATCTGTCCATGAGGGTGCGGATTACTTGCGCCCATCAGGGCCCCCCGATTCTCAAAAATCTGAACCCAGTTAATAAATGACTGCGCTCCGAGCTCCTGATACTGCGTTACCCACGTGTCTATCACCGGTCTAATTTGGTCGACACTCATGCGAGAAATTGTCAGGTCGTGCCGTGGTGAAAAACACACGACGCGGCAGATTCCGGGCTCGCCCTCGGCAACAACCAACCCGCCCTCGTTCACGCTCGTGTCCGGGGTGTCGGGCCGCAACGCTGCAAAATCATTTTCAAACACAAAGGTACTCGCGTATTTGGGATTGCGAACACCGCCAGCGCGCGCATTGCCCGGACACAGGTAACAGTCGGGAGAAAACTCAGGCTCAGCTTCTGAGGCAACATCCTCCACCTGACCTTGCCAGGGTCGATCCGTACGATGCGGCGATACAAGGACCCACTCACGCGTGAGCGGGTTGTAGCGACGGTGTGGATGTTGCTTAAGATCAAGCACGTAGGTTTACTAGTACAAATAAAGACATACCCACTGGATAACTAGTCACGAATTGACGATTGCAAATCGGCTGTCGTTTCTCCCGCTCCAGCCGCTGGGCTACAAACATAGATCTCGGGCGCGAGCCCAGTCTCTGCTCGATAACCGTCCGCGACCTGTCGCTTAAACAATTCGACGTTTTCCGCATTCACCAGATTGATGGTGCACCCGCCAAACCCGCCGCCAGTCATCCGCGCGCCAATGACTCCTGGAACGCGCCGCGCAAGCTCCACCATCAAGTCCAGTTCAGTACAACTGACTTCATAGTCGTCGCGCAAACTGCGATGCGATTCATTCATCAGGCGACCAAAGCGATCAAGATCGCCTTGTTCCAATGCCGAGGCTGCTTCAAGCACACGAGCGTTTTCCGTAATCACGTGCCGGCATCGCCGATAAATCACCTCCGGAAGATCTTTCCGCGCCGCTTCAAGTTCGGCTTCAGTGACGTCGCGCAGCGCACGCACATCGGGCCGACTGCGCGCAAAGTGGTTGACGCCCTTTTCGCAATCCGCGCGACGTTTGTTGTATTGCCCTGTCGCCAATGCATGCCGAACCATTGTGTTGCAGATAACCAGCCGCACTCTTTCAGGTATGGGCAACAACTTGTACTCAAGCGAGCGGCAATCGAGCAGCAGCGCCTTCCCTTGCTGGCCGCAGCAGGAAATGAACTGGTCCATTATTCCGCAGCGGGTACCGACAAATTCGTTTTCCGCACGCTGGCAGATACGGGCAAGTTCCACTCTATCCAGGCTCAGGCCGGAGTTCTCCAGCAGCGCAAGAGCAGTGGCAACCTCGATCGCTGCGGATGAACTCAATCCCGACCCAATCGGCACCCCGCCGTTCACGGTTAATGTCGCTCCCTTGAGGCGGTGACCTGCCAGCTCCAGCGTGACTGCTACGCCCAGAACATAATCGCTCCAGTGACGCCTTGGCTTGAGCTTTCGATCGTCGAGGTCAAACTCAATCCTTTCGGAAAAGTTAGTCGAGAAAACTGATACGGTACGATCATCGCGTGGAGTGACTGTGACGATAGTTGCAAAGCCGATCGCTGCCGGCATCACGAATCCTTCGTTATAGTCAGTGTGCTCTCCGATCAGGTTAACTCTTCCGGGCGCACGAAAGGTGCGCGCCTCCGGCTTACTTGGCTCGGACTTCAATTCTGTCTTGTCAGTTAACAACATCCTGTGCCTTATGAACTCTCCATCCCTTAACAAGACTGTTATTGGATCAGCGGGGGCAAGGCGGGGTCCCCAGCGGGGCATCCCCGCTGGAGTGCTGGGCCCACCTTCCTCACCCTGAGATTATGGGAATTGAATTTCAATTCTTTGCGTTGAAAACGATTCAAGAGAAGATCGAACAGATTACCTTGAACCGCACTCCAAAGTCTTCAACTGCTGACAAACAGCCGGGCAGAGTGTGGCGGCATTGCCTCGACCGTGAACTCCGGTTTCCTCCCCAAATTCTCTCCGCTCCAGAAATCGGTAACGGTGCTAGTCCGAATGGGCCGAAACGAAACTTTCTGAGGAGTATCATCCCAATTAAACAAGCAAATCATTTCCCGACCCGGCAATCTGATCCTGCCGATGCGCAACGCGTCGTTTTCAAATCGCGCAGCGACGCCTGTTGGTGGTTGCAGTTTACGAAGCATCGCCAATTTTTGCTGGCTAATCTTGGTTAGATCATCGCCCGACAGAATCATTCCTCCACTCGCAAAAATCGCCGTGGCATGAAACTGGAATTCGTCTTCGGTGAGATTACCCGTCAGTACGACTGCGTCCGGATCATTCCACCACAGCCGGCCGTTCTGCCAGTTGCGTTGCAGGTTTTGGCGCGCCGTAGTTGCAAAGCGATCCCAGCTTCGCTTGATGTCGTTTGAACTGCGCGAGCCATGAATCAAGCCCAACGAGGGCCAGATCGGATGATTGCAACCGAGGACGAAACTATCGCCTGTCCCTCGCAGAATGGCCTCCATCCCGCGGCGATAGGCCTCAATCCGAGTGGCGCGCGGGTCGTTGAAGTGACCCCCGTGGATTGCCCCCCAGAAGTTCGCGTCAAACTTGAAATAGGTGCACCCCCATTCGCGACGCATCGTGCGGAACAGATTCTCAAAGTGCTCCTGAACCTTCGGATGGGTGCCGTCGAGAACGTACCATGGACCACGTCTCCAACCTCCGAATGTCACCAGGTCTGAACGCAATGGCTTGCCGTCGCTGTCTTTAACGAACCAATCAGGATGCCTTTCGAAAATGTGAGACTTCTCCTCCGCAACAAACGGCGCAACCCAGATTGCCGGTTCGAAGTTTCGCTTACGAATCTGTTTCAGCACGCCCTGGACGTTTCCACCGAAGGCCGCTCCGGTCTCAAGCCAGTCGCCCATCGCCGGCTGATACCCATCGTCGATCTGAATGTACTTCAGGCCAGGCGTATTTTTCGCGATGAAGTCGAGATTTTCGAGGACTTGTTGGGCCGTCACCCGCGGCCCAAAGCAATACCAGGAACACCAGCCTGTCGGTGGCGATGCGACCCTGCGCGGCGGATGATTGTGCACGAGACGCGTGGCCAACTCGGCAAGCAATTGCTCGCGATCCGGCCCAGAACGAAAAACAAACTCCTCCAGTTCCCACACCTCACCCGGCCTGATTTCCCGTCCTTCCGCATCGATAACCACCTGCAAGGATGAACCGCGAAGGTAAAACTGGCCTATGAAACGGCGGCATGACGTGAAGGCCAACAGGAAATTCCGGCCATCAGGTCCCGCTAACGTCATCATGCCGTAGAAAGCCCTCGCACCCTCTGGGACGGGCAACCGATAGTGTTTGGCATCCGCGTAGTTACCAAGATCCAAGGGCTGACCAAGCGTGCCTCCGTTCTGACTCAACATCTGAAACCCCTCGCCGTAGATCCTGGTTGAAGGAGGCAGCGGAAGCGTCAGGTCGAAAAGAACGACCTCTTTTACCGGCACGCTCTCCTTCCCATGATTGATCAACCGCGAGCGGCAGAGTGACCCTTGCCACTGACGGATCACCTTTACTTGCCGAGCTGACGACGGTGCTCCAGCGGGAACGACAAATCCGGGCGAACTTAATAGTGACGGCCGCCCAAAACTGCTGGAACTTCGTCCCTGAGATTGGACCAGCTTGGGCAAGGCCGACAGCGCCGGAGTCATGAGCGCGAGGCGCAAGATCTCTCGACGTGTCGTACCACCTGTAAATCTTTTCGCCACGTAATCTCCGTTAGCTGCCAGTTTCCAAAACGATCACTGAAACGATGTCTTCGGGCGCTGTCTTCGGTACAACAAGGTCGATCCCCGCCGAACTCTGAGCGAATTTGAGCTGGCTGCCTGGTGTTCTCAGCGAGTATGCCTTCTTCACTATCTTGCCCGGTGGGGGTATGTGCAGGCTTCCATCAGTGGGCCAATCAAATACATGCAGAAAGATCTTTCCCGGTTTGCTGGTTGCGCGACCGAATGCGAGTTGCGTCACAAACGGGCTAGCAGTCGTCCCGTAGATTGCTGCGCCATTCACCTTCATCCATTTACCGACAACCGCGAGACGCTCGACGCTCGGTTGGGGAATCAGACCCTCGGCCGTGGGACCGACATTCAATAGATAATTACCCCCTTTTGATGCCACATCGACAAGATTTCGGATAATTGTCTCTGGTGTCTTCCACTTGTCATCGTAAAACTTGAATCCCCAAGTGGTGTTCATCGTCATACAGCTTTCCCAATCAACGCCTGGCAAACCATTCGCGGGAATCTGTTGTTCGGGCGTACCGAAGTCACCAGAGTATTCGCGGTCGGTCTTGTTCATTCCCTGCATGCCCTGACGACCCTTGCCGACCCGGTTATTAATGATGATGTTTGGCTTGAGGCCGCGCACAAACTTATAGAGATCCTGGCCATCCTCTTCAGTCCACCAATCCTGCCATTCGCCATCGAACCAAAGCACCGCCGGATCATAAGTTGTGATTAGTTCGCGTAATTGCGCTTTCATGTACTTGACATACTCTTCCTTGCCGCCGACTTTCATCCTGGTTGTCCGGTTACCCGCGGTGGGATCCTTTCCTGGCGCATCAACATACGCAGCGGGGTAGTGCCAGTCGAGAATTGAATAGTAGAAGCAGAATTTCAATCCTTGCCTCTTAGCCTCAACCGAGAGTGCCTTGATCGGGTCCTTGTGATATGGCGTGGCGTCAACAATGTCGTAATTGCTGACCTTGCTGTCATAAAGGGAAAACCCGTCGTGGTGTTTTGAGGTGATGACGATGTACTTCATTCCCGCATCTTTTGCGATGCGGACCCACTCGGCCGCATTGAACTTTACCGGATTGAATTGCAGCGCAAACTTTTCATACTCGGCGCGTGGGATGTTGGCCCACTCCATGATCCACTCCCCAATTCTTTCGGACCGTTTGCCTTTATATTCTCCTGCGGGCACGGCATAGAGACCCCAATGGATAAACATGCCAAAGCGCGCTTCCCTCCACCACTTCATTCGCCGATCGCGCTCGGCTTTTGTTTCCACCAGCCTGGGAACAGTTGTTGGAACAAGGTTGGACTCAAAGGAGCTTCGTTCAACTCGCGACCAGGGGGAAGCCAGGACAAATGGAATGGCGCCCACAAGAACGATTGTTACAACTACTGATCGGCCCAACGTCATGATCATCACTCGTCCGCGATGCTTGAAAGAAAGCACAGTTATCGAATCGAACCTGATTGCCTTCGCATGCTCAGACCCACAACACCGGTTGTCGCACAAAGAAGTTACGAATTACTTCTTCTACATCGGAATCAGCTTTCAGTGTTTTCCACAAAGTAAGGTATTCAGTGTTTCCGAGTGCCAAACCAGCAAATAGCAAACTGTTATGCCGCATGGGCCATTCCGCGTCATACATGACGTCCTTCGCCAGCGGCCAGCTCTTCTTGTCCTTTATATATGGATACATATAGGCAACTGCCTTGCGGATGCCTCGACCATCGGGAAGGCTAAAAGCCCAGAGGTTTTGTTCGGGAGTGGCCAGGATCTGGCAAATGGTGGCCATGGCTTCCAGATTGAAAAGCGAGTAACTATAAGGCTTAGTTCGTCTTAACTCCTGCGGGAAACTGCCATCCTCTGCAATCTGATTCGGCACCAGTACCGTCTTAAAACGGTCACGGCAGTACGCCAGCAGCTCCCGGTTTTCGGTCAGCCTCGCAAACTCAGCCACCTGCATCACCCAGCACGTGCCGTGATTGTTCTTTGCGTCGCGCTCTTCAATGCCGTTTTTGCTGGTCGTCAGCCACTCGAGGTAGTCGCTAAACCACTGCTTGATCGATTTGCTTTCCGCACCAGTCAACGTCTGGGAACTCTGCAGCACTTCGATGGCGCGTGCCACTTCGACAAGGTGGATCGTATCGATGATTCCGATTCCTCTGCCCGTAAAGCGACCATGAATCGCCTGCGCATACTGCAGGTTTGGATTCATACGCGTCTCGGGGTCGAGGAACCAAGCGCGAAGATGCAGCACGGCGTGCTTCGCATAACGAGAGTCCCCGGTTAACTTCCAGGCGGCAGCGAGTGCAGGCACCTGGACACTAAGCCTCATCAGATACCGGCGGTGATCCAGAAAGTTCTCAGGGTTAGACTTACCGTCGCGCTGGATGTACGGGCCATCGGGATTTTGCGGGTCGGGCCACCAGTAGTCGCCTTCGGAAAAGAAATCATGCGGTCCACCAGCACTGCGTGAACTTCTTGAGGCCGTTATTGTGATAGGCGCCTCTTTCAAGTATTGATTCGCCGCTTTGAGAATTCGAGCCCGATCAAACTTTGCAACATCAAGACGGGGTTGTTGCGCCGCAACAGGAGAAACAGCGATTGCAATTAGCATGAACAGTCGAATGGTGAGCATCTCACTTAACAAGTTTCGTCTCTACCCAGTCTGCATGGATGCGACCACCCTCGCCCTCTCGCGTGACACGAAGCATGAGCCTACGAAGATTCTTCACATCAACCTTGACTGATTTCAAGGCGTCCGTCTTCTTCATTCCACCACTGCGCCAGAGCTCCTTACCATCTCCCAACACTACAAACTCGGCAACCGAGTCCTTGTTGTTATGTTCGTCATCAATGCCCACGAGCGCCGAGAAACTGTTGTAAGTTCCGTTAAGTTCAAACTCAATTTCGGAATTTGTGGGCATGCCAATCCCTCTTTCGAAGTGCCTGCCGCCGATGGAGAGTCCGCCACCATTGAAGTTTCGATTGAACTCGGCTTGTCGCCAACCCGGAGTCTGTCGCAAAGGATCGACTTCGGACAGGTACACTTCATCCGGAAGAAGTTGCTTCAATGTAAACGTCAGCTCTGCTTTCTTTTCGCTAATGGTGCCGTCTGGCCCAACTGTCTTCACTTCTGCCGTGTAAGTCGCAGCCGGATCCAATTCCCGCACAGCGAATACCTGTGCCGGGGCAAAGCCTAACGACTTTCCGTTAAGCGAGACTTGGTATCCGACGGCGGGTTGGTGTTGCCCGGTCCATCTCAAGTTGACACCATCGATTCCGGCCCTCTCAGCCCAGAGGTTTTGTGGTTCACGCACCGGAAAGTGGTAGATCTCGCCGGGCTCGAACAAGACATTCCAACTCACCTCGGTCGTGCGGGAAGAATTGAACTGAACTGTGGCCCAGCCCTGATGATTTGAAATCCTCAACCCGAGGCGCCGATTGGCATCGCGCGCCGTCGCCTGTTTAATAATGAAGTTCTTTCCGCGTGGAAAGACAAAACGAAGCTCATACGGATCATTGCGGATGACTTTGCTTCTGCCCTGGTAAGAATTGTTAGCCGGTTTGTAGGTTTGGGAAACCAGATCCACCCAGCCTTGTGTCAGGTGCCGGCTGGTGGAGATCAGTTGCGGATGGTCTTCCTGAGGGAGAAGCGTAAGCACCCGAGTACTGGCAGGCGGAAGCTCGACGCTCACGCCTTTGTCCAAGGCGCCCAGATATTCCCTATTCCAAAAATCGAAGACGTGGACCGGCGTGTCTTCCGGTAACCCCAGATCTTTCCAACGTACATGCGTTGGCGCCGACTTCGTTTCGTCGAAATTGAATAATCCCACTACGTCGTAGTTGCGGCCCAAGTGATTGACCTTCAGATCCCAAATGCGCTTGTTGCGTTCCGACCTAAACAAATCCATCGGCACGATGTCGACAGCAGGATACACGCGTCGCAGAAGCTCAACACGTTCCGCTGACAGATCGCTGAGCCGGTCACTGGTTAGCAACGACTGTCCGGTAAGACCCTGAAGAGTGGCCCAAGCGCGTGCCTGCTCCAGCGGAAGCGGAGAGCGAACTACGAGGACGTCAGGATCTGTGTACCAAGCGATATTGTGAAGGAAGTAATATTCCATGGTGGCTCGCAGCGCAAACTTGAAACCGTCCCAGTTAGGCAAGACGTCAGCGCCGATGCGCGAACCATTCATCAAGCCAATTCCTTCCAAGGGAATCACCCAGCAGCCAAGCAGATAGCGGTCTGGTCCTATCGCGGCGCGGATGCTGGCCAACGTACCCCGATACAGTTCATCCGGATCGTCGGCTGGATGCTGCATCGAAGATTTTTTGTTGCGGTACTCGCGAATAACGATTGGCTGGCCATCAATCTTGAAATACTCGTAACCCCAACC
>DATBRN010000056.1:0-6409 GCA_036560225.1 Pyrinomonadaceae bacterium
CTCCAAGTTGTGCACTGAATTCCAGGTGCTGGGCACGGGCCGCAGTTTGGGCCAGGGCTGCAAACAGGATGATAAGGAAAACTCTCAGTTCAATTTTGTGCCAGGCAGCAGACCACATATCCGCGTTACTCCTAATAGGAACGATCGGTCACCGTTCGGATTCTCGTACTGCGGTCAGGCAGCCGGCTTAAATACTTCGCCATGACCATGATCGAATAAGGATCACTTCGAGGACTCCGCCAATGTAAGCGAGAATTCCTGGATGATCGGGCCAACAACAGCGCCGCCGGCAGGACCTTCCTCTAGTCGCTGCTATTCTCGTGCCGGTAGTCTGCTAGTGGGCGCTGCGGAAGGGAAGTTTATTGTTGCATCACCTTAAATACTGTGGTCATAGAGGGTTTCGTGCTTGAAAGATCACTGAGCAGGGCAGGAAACTGAGAGGCTGAAGGTCTATCCTTTTAGATAGAGATCGTATCCGTTTGGATGGGGCGGGTCGCTCGCTCACTCGAAGTAGATCTCCCATCAAGTTTAGAGTTGCCCTTCATTCAAGCCGAGCTAGGAACATGACAAAAGCTGACGCAAATCACGTTCTGGAACTCTTCGCTTATCTGAGCTTGAGCGCTCCGGACTTTCCGAAAGAGGATGAGACAAATACTGACACTAGATCGGACTGCTTACCAAAGCTCTTAAGAGAATACAGTCTGAAGAGTGCGAGCATGTCAAACTGCGCTGGTTAGCACTCTGGATTCAAGAAGTAGATCAACACTTCGCCTACTCTACATAGATTCAATTTTTCTTTTGGGAAATAGCCGACCTCCAGTTGTGCAGTTCGAAGGAAAGTTAAGGTATTGTTCGTCGGCGATGAGACAAACTGACTGATAGCGAAACTCTCGATCAGCTTTTCGGAAATCGCGAATGACGAAGGGCGACAATCTTTACGGGCTGTAAAGATCTTGGACCACTTGAACATCAAGATTACGGAGCGGCTATTCAAAGCTGGCGCCGCGGCAACACATTGCCAGAGTGAGCAAAACGACGCGGGAAATTTGGAAGTTATTTGACGAGTGAGGCCAAAAGTAGAATTTGAGGCAATCGATATACGTGTCTTGGACGCGTGAGAAATTCTTTACGCGCTTTTTGAGTGTCGCTAGGTTGTTGAAAGAAATGGTGGCCAGGGACGGAATCGAACCGCCGACGCCGGCCTTTTCAGGGCCGCTTACCGAATTGCCGAAGTGGTTTGAAATCAAAGGATATCACTGAACGTGAAAGGGTTATGCCGCAGCCGACTTAGGATAGCTTGGGATGGTTTAGGCCGATTAAGGCTCTTCGATATACGCGTATTGTACGGGCGGCCGTCGAATGTCATCGCAATGGTCGTCTGCGGAGGGGTATTAATCATTTTCTGCAGCGCCAGATAGCAATGGGTACACGACTCCCGCCAGAATTGCGCCGACAATGGGCGCTACCCAGAACAACCATAGTTGGGCAATAGCCCAACCACCGACGAAGAGTGCTGGTCCAGTGCTGCGCGCCGGATTCACTGACGTGTTTGTAACCGGAATGCTGATGAGGTGAATCAGTGTCAGACATAAACCGATCGCGATCGGCGCGAATCCTTTTGGTGCACGCGCATCGGTCGCGCCGAGGATTACAAAAAGGAAGATGAAAGTCATTACGACTTCGCACACCAGCGCAGCCACAAATGTGTAACCGCCAGGCGAGTGCGCGCCGTAACCATTCGACGCAAATCCCGCTGAGACGTCGAAACCCGCTTTGCCACTGGCAATAATATAAAGGACTGCAGCGCCAGCAATCGCTCCCAGCACCTGAGCAAGGATATACGGAAGCAATTCACTTCCGGGGAATCTCTTACTCACCCACAGTCCAACTGAAACTGCCGGGTTCAAATGACAGCCAGATACGTGACCAATTGCGAAGGCCATCGTAAGCACTGTCAAACCAAAAGCTAGCGAGACTCCGAGTAGGCCAATACCAACGTTGGGAAAGGCCGCTGCTAGGACAGCGCTACCGCAACCGCCCAGTACCAGCCAGAATGTACCGATGAATTCAGCTCCTAGTTTTCGTGATAGCGGTATTTCAGACATTGCGTTCTTCTAAGTTTCGTTTAAGGGGCAGTATGTGATTCGTTGCCGATGTCCTCCTGAGCACCGATAACGGAAGCACGGCTGTTACCAGGCGATTGCCCCTAAACGACCAGATAACAGTAATCTAAGTAGTGCGCTTCACTTTATTTGCCGATCGAAATCTTCCACATCTCCACGGTATTGAACCTCTACAAAAGCACTTTTGGTAAACTGTCGACAATTATTCTGATAGGTATAGCCAACAGCGCCACTGAGATGAAAGGCGCAATTCCCGCCGCACAAAGACCGATCAGATCCTTAGGCCAAACGGCACATCGCGCATGTCGTACACGCTTGCCGCCACTCCGTTGAGATCCAGCGTTGCGGAAAAATCCGTAGCTTCGCGCACCGCTTTATCAACCGGGTCTGCGGTCCTCAGCCACTTGGCTTCGAACTGAGCACCGACGTAACCGTGACGGAGTAGAACTAGTTTGTGCATACTGTCCAGCCCCTCCTGAAAAACCGAGGATTTCAAGTGACTTCGCCCGCCAGCACGGCCCGAGTTTTGGGCTGACCGGCAACCTGGCCGCGAAGCAGTACTGCATACTCGCCCGAGCGAACTAGCGAGTGTGATTTGGCCCAGTCGATAGCAAATTTCAATTCATGCTCTGCTGACGAAGGATCGGGCCGGACCAACGGCATCACGCCCCAGCACAGCGCCAGAGTTCTGGCTAACTGCTCCGTACGAGTCATGGCGAGAATCGTCGCCGTTGGCCTGCGATTGCTCAGCGCCAGCGCCGTGCGACCCGAGTCGGTCGCCACGACGATCAGTGGTGCGTTCAATTGCTCCGTCATCAGATGTGCAGCATCCACAGCAGCCTCGGTAATTGGTTCGATTAAACCGGACAACGAAATCGACTCATGGAGTTGCGAACGGCCGGTCGACTTCAGATATGCCTCCGCTTCCGAGCAAATCTGGCCCATGGTGACCACTGCTTCGATGGGATATTCACCAACGGCGCTCTCGCCCGAGAGCATGACAGCATCGGTACCGTCGAGGACGGCATTGAACACGTCGCTGGCTTCGGCTCGAGTAGGACGGCTGGAGTGCTCCATGCTGTTGAGCATCTGTGTGGCAGTGATTACAGGACGGTGAGCGTTGTTGCACAATGCGATGATCCGCTTCTGGGTAGCAGGAACCTGCTGCACGTCCATTTCCACGCCCAGGTCGCCCCGCGCTACCATCACGCAGTCGGTAACGGCGATGATCTCTTCCAGATGCTGCACCGCTTGCGGCTTTTCGATCTTGACTACGACTCGCGCCGGACACTCCCTCGCTTGCAGCTCGCGCCGCAATCGAGCTACATCGTCCGCGGCACGAACGAACGACAAACCAACATAATCAACATCCTGTGCGTGCTGCCTGGTCCAGTCGAGGTCGTTGAGATCCTTGTCTGTTAGCGATTTGACCGCTAATTCCGAGCCGGGCAAGTTCAGCCCCTGACGCGAACGGAGCTGTCCGGCGAGCGTTACCTTCAACCGCGCTCGACCCGGCTCAGTATTGGTGACGACCATGGCGACCGTGCCATCGGCAAAAAGGACGGTCTCTCCGAGCTTGAGATCGTTTGGCAAGTCCCTATATGAGCAGGTTAATTCATGCGTTGTGTTTGAGGACCGCTCGGCAACAAGCGTGAATTCTTCGCCCAGTGGACACTTCAATACCTCACCGTTAACCGGCCCCAGTCTTATCTTCGGCCCACAAAGGTCCTGCAAGATCGCTACGTGCTGACCTAATTCCCGGCTCAGAGTTCTAATGTCGGCAAGGACAGCAGAGTGTTCATCATGCGTTCCGTGTGAGAAGTTAAGGCGGAACACATCGACGCCGACCTCGATAAGTTTACGCAGAACCGCAGGCTCACGAGAGCCAGGGCCAATTGTCGCAACAATTTTCGTCCGGTTCGGCGCAACTTGATCGAAATGAGTCTCAGACACCATGACCTCACTACCCGATACTTCCTAGTTTCTAGTCGCCAGATAGTGGATAAGGTCCGCGACTCGCATCGAGTAGCCCCACTCGTTGTCATACCAGGCGACAACCTTGGCCAGGTTGCCACCGATGACCAACGTATCGAGGGCACTAAATATAGATGAGTGCGCATCACCTTTCAGGTCGCTCGAAACCAAGGGTTCTTCGGAGTAGTCCAGAATTCCTTTCATTGGGCCTTCAGCATATTCCTTCATGCTGGCATTGATCTCATCGACGGTCGCGTCTCTCGACAACACAGCAGTAAAGTCGACAACTGATACGGTGGCTGTCGGTACGCGGAAGGCCATGCCCGCAAACTTGCCCTTTAGTTGTGGGATGACAAGACCGACAGCTTTTGCCGCGCCCGTTTCTGAAGGGACGATATTCAGCGCAGCCGCGCGTGCATCGCGAGGATCCTCAGCTTCGAGATCCAGTAACCGTTGCGAGTTTGTGTAGGCGTGGACGGTGGTCAGAATGCCCTTCCCAATGCCAAAAGTGTCGAAGAGCACCTTTGCGACTGGAGCCAGACCATTAGTCGTGCAGGAGGCATTCGAGATAATGTGGTGCCTGGCCGGGTCGTACATCTCCTCATTGACGCCGAGGACAACGGTCAGATCTTCCTCCTTGCCTGGCGCAGTGATAATCACCTTTTTTGCTCCGGCATCAAGGTGCAATTTTGCTTTGTCTCGTTTCCGAAACAGGCCGGTCGATTCGATGACAATGTCAACGCCCAGCTTGGCCCAGGGCAGACGCGCCGGATCCCTTTCGGCAAAAATCCTGACCTCGTCACCATTGGCGATGAACCCGTCTTCACGCGCCACGACCTCTCCCGGAAAGCGACCGTAGTTCGTGTCGTACTTTAGTAAGTGCGTCATGATCTTGATTCGGCCAATATCATTGACGGCGACGACATCGATCTCCTGGTCGTAGCGCTCACGGATCGCCTTGTAAACCTGACGGCCGATCCGTCCAAAGCCGTTAATACCAATTCGTATAGCCATGACTAATTCCCTTTCTCCTATTTCAAGACGCTTTTGGGGCTCTTCGATTTCGATAGCGCCGAATCAGGTTGTTGGTCGAACTGTCATGACTGAGTATCGGCTCAGTCTTGCTCTCAAGTTCAGGAATGATTCGCTGCGCCAGCACCTTGCCCAACTCGACGCCCCACTGGTCGAACGAGTCAAGATTCCAGATGACGCCTTGCGTGAAGACCGAGTGTTCGTAGAGCGAGATGAGTTTGCCGAGCGTTTCCGGTGTCAGCTGATCAGCGATAATAATATTCGAGGGGCGGTTACCCTCGAAGACTCGATGAGGTACGAGCCACTCCGCAGTACCCTCCGCTCTTACCTCTTCCGCTGTCTTACCGAAAGCGAGCGCTTCCGCCTGAGCGAAGGCATTCGCCAAAAGCATGTCATGATGCCTGCCAATCGGATTGAGCGGTTGGTTGAATGCGATGAAGTCGCATGGGATGAGTCGGGTTCCCTGATGAATCAACTGATAAAAGGAGTGCTGGCCATTGGTACCCGGCTCGCCCCAATAAACGGGACTTGTGTCGAGGTCCACAGGTTGCCCATCGAGAGTCACGCGCTTGCCGTTGCTCTCCATGATCAACTGTTGGAGATAAGCAGGAAATCGCTTGAGGTACTGTTCATAGGGCAATACCGCAACGGTCTGGGCTCCCAAAAAATCGTTGTTACAGATTGCCAGGAGACCCATGAGCACAGGCAGGTTCCTCTCAAACGGTGCAGTACGAAAGTGCTCGTCCATCTCGTGAAAACCATCGAGCATTGCCCGGAAACTGTACGGGCCGATGGCTAACATCGTGGAAAGTCCGATGGCGGAGTCCATCGAGTACCGTCCACCCACCCAATCCCAAAACTCGAACATGTTCGCAGTGTCGATGCCAAACTCCGAAACCTTCTGCGCATTGGTTGAGACAGCGACAAAGTGCCTGGCGACTGCTCTTTGATCGCCTCCAAGACTCGCAAGCAACCACTCCCGAGCGGTTTGTGCGTTTGTCATCGTCTCGATCGTTGTGAACGTTTTCGACGAAATGATGAACAGGGTCTCAGCCGGATCGAGATCGACAACACTTTCGGCTATATCGGTACCATCGACATTGGAGACAAACCTGAATCTCATCGATCGGTCGCTGTAATGTTTAAGCGCCTCGTAAGCCATTACTGGTCCAAGATCGGAACCACCGATACCCACGTTGATGACATTGCGAATACGCTTGCCTGTGTGACCTTTCCACGCACCGTTTCGCACCTGCTCAGAAAAGCTCTCCATCTTATCG
>DATBRN010000057.1:0-12944 GCA_036560225.1 Pyrinomonadaceae bacterium
GATCGATCTAAACAAGAATGGCAAGTTGGACGTCTATGAAGACCCTCACGCAGATATTGAGAAACGCCTCGACGACTTGCTCTCACAAATGACGCTCGAAGAGAAAACCTGCCAAACAGCGACGCTTTATGGTTTCAATCGCGTGTTAAAGGATGAACTACCCACACCCGAATGGAAACATCAAATCTGGAAAGATGGCATCGCGAATATCGATGAACACTTGAACGGATGGGAACGCGGCTCCTCCAGTATCTACGCACGTGACGTAAAGAAACACGTCTGGGCAATGAACGAAGTGCAGCGGTTTTTCGTGGAAGAAACTCGCCTGGGTATTCCAGTGGACTTCACAAACGAAGGCCTTCGTGGAGTTGCGGCGTTTACGGCGACAAGTTTTCCTTCGGAACTAAACCAGGGACATACCTGGGACAAAGAGCTGGTGCGAGAGATCGGACAGATTACAGCCGCCGAAGCCCGATCGCTGGGTTACACAAACATATATGCGCCTACTCTGGATGTCGCGCGCGATCAACGTTGGGGTCGCATTGAAGACGTTTACAGCGAGGAACCGTATCTGTCGTCTCGGCTTGGTGTCGAGATGGTCAAGGGCCTACAACAAGACTACACGGTAGCCTCCACAGCAAAGCACTTTGCGATTTACGGAAACAACAAGGGCGCCCGGGAAGGCCAAGCCCGCACAGACCCGCAAACTTCGCCGCGTGAAGTCGAAAATATCTTTCTGCCGCCGTTCAAGGCCGCCATCAAAGAAGGCGGCCTGCTCGGCATCATGAGTTCGTATAACGACTACGATGGTATACCGCTTACTGGAAGCAAATACTGGTTGACGACGCGGCTGAGAAATGATTTTGGTTTTAAGGGCTATGTCGTTTCCGACAGCGCAGCGGTTGAATACCTCTACAACAAACATGCAGTTGCCGCAGATATGAAAGAGGCGGTGCGCCAGTCGATCGAGGCCGGCTTGAATGTGAAAACCAACTTTACGCCACCGGACGATTTCATTCTGCCGCTGCGTGAGCTGGTCAAAGAAGGGAAGATTTCGCTGCAGACCCTGGACGCGAGGGTACGTGATGTACTCCGAGTGAAGTTTCTCGTAGGTATTTTCGATCACCCTTACGTTGCTGACCCTGAGGCTACTGCACGACTCGTCAACTCCCCAGCTCATCAGGAAGTAGCCTTACGAGCTGCGCGTGAAAGTATTGTTCTGCTAAAGAACGACCGAAATGTTTTGCCCTTGAGTAAAGGCATTCGTTCGATCGCCGTCATCGGTCCAAACGCAGACGACGACAGTTTGACACGCTATCGTTATGGACCAAACGGCATAAATGGAGTCACTGTACTCCAGGGAATTAAGAACAAGCTGGGCGAACGAGTGAAAATAAATTATGCCAAAGGTTGTGAGATCGTTGATGCGCACTGGCCAGATAGTGAAGTCCTGCCTGACCCGCTGACCAATGAAGAACAAAGTGGCATTGATCAGGCGGTGGCTATCGCGAAAGACTCGGACGTCGCCGTCGTCGTCTTGGGCGACTCTTCCAAAACGGTTGGTGAAAGTGCAAGCCGCACCAGCCTGGATTTACCGGGACGCCAACTACAGTTGGTGCAGGCCATTTATGCGACAGGAAAACCAGTTATCCTGGTTTTGCTCAATGGCCGTCCGCTCAGCATTAATTGGATTGACAAGAATGTTCCCGGCATACTCGAAGCCTGGTTTCCCGGCGCACAGGGTGGAACCGCCATCGCCGACGTACTGTTTGGGGATTACAATCCAGCTGGAAGGTTAACATTTACATTTCCGAAGACAGTCGGCCAGATTCCGTTCAATTTTCCCACCAAACCCAACGCGCAGTGGGAGGGCGAAAAGACGCGTGTCAACGGCGCACTCTATTACTTTGGCCATGGGTTGAGCTACACCACCTTTGCGTATAGCAATTTGAGTATTCGTCCGCCAACGCTCACCGCCGGTACAACGACAAGCCCGGCTGGGGTGGTTGAGTTCGTCATGGTCGATGTCAAGAATACTGGGACGCGCGAGGGTGATGAAGTAGTGCAACTCTACACACGAGACCTGGTAAGCAGTGTGACGACATACGAGAAGAATCTTCGGGGCTTCGAGCGAATCCATCTCAAAGCGGGCGAAACGAAAAAAGTTGCGTTTGCCCTGACTGCTGCCGACCTTGCGCTGTGGGATCGGAACATGCAGTTCGTCGTTGAGCCGGGAAGGTTTCGCGTAATGATCGGGGCGTCTTCTACAGACATTCGACAAACTGGTGAATTTGAAATCAATTCAGAACTCCGCCCGTAAACCAAACGAGAAGTTTAGAGTACAAGCTGAAGTTTAGAGTACAAGCTTTAGCTTGCTCTGTTTCGGTGGAGTTAACTTTCTCGAAACTAGCAAGCTAAAGCTTGGACTCTGAACTTCTTGCTCTGTTTCGGTGGAGTTATCTTTGTCTCACCAGCAAGCTAAAGCTTGGACTTTGAACGTGAACAGCTCAAAAAGCGCTTGACAGTTATTTGTGCTTTTATTCATATTGCCTTCTTAAAGAACAAAATCGAACTTTGAAGGCGAAGCTCTGAGTGGAAATTAGCAGGAGTAATCATGGCCGAAGACTCTGATGACAATAAGAACAAGGGTGATGGTGCCTATGATCCCAGCCGCCGTCGTTTTTTAAAGGGAGTCGGCATTGCCGGCGCCGGAGCTGCGTTTGCCGATAAGCTTCTTATCGAAACGGAAAGCATCCAGGCAGCGCCCGACCAGGCCTTGATCGGCAACGTTCCCGTGGTGCTTCAAATCAACGGCCAGAAGCGCACGGTTCGGATCGAACCGCGCACCACGCTCTTAAACGCGTTACGCAATCATCTCGAGCCACCGCTCACTGGACCGAAACTCGTGTGCGACATGGGCACGTGCGGCGCTTGCACCGTTTTGCTGGACGGCAAGCCGGTCTATTCGTGTCTGGTGCTCGGAGTTGATGCTGTTGACAAGCAGATCACCACAGTCGAAGGCCTTGGTTCACCGGAAGCGCTGAACGAAGTGCAACATTCCTTCGTTGAGAATGATGCTCTGATGTGTGGCTTCTGCACGCCCGGTTTCGTAACAACGATCTCGGCCTACCTGAAAAAGAATCCGAATCCAAGTTTGGCCGAGGTACGAGAAGCGTGCAAAGGAAATTTCTGTCGCTGCGGTACTTATCCAAGAGTTTTTGAGGCCGCCCTCGCGGCCGCAAAAGCAGGAGCCGGAAATGCTTAATGCGAACTATTGGTTTGCGAAGTGGAATCAGTCAATCCAAGTCTGCGGCTTCGCCGCCGCACAGTGCGGTAAGGCTGCGCCTTACCGCAGTCTCGGATATGGACTTGAGGCTACGCCTCTGGATTCATGAGGCGGAGCCTCATTAAAGAAATAAATACCTGACGGAAAGGCTGAGCCTTTCCGCACTGTGCGGCGGCACAGCCGCGCTCGTTTGTTGAGTGGAGTATCTGGCCAAGGAAACGCGGTTGATCCTCTTACGATTATTACAGGACTAATCGGAGAAACTTTATGCAGCAGGCGCCTGCGAAAAAGAAAAAGAAAATTAGAGTTCCCAAAGTCGTTAACGGCGTTGAGCAGATGGTGGAGATAGAGGTTGACGATGATGCGGGTCCGGGCTGGGGGCCAAACGACAAGCACACGCTATTGAATCATCGTCTCACCCGCGTCGACGGTCCACTCAAGGTCTCGGGTGTCGCCCGGTATACGCATGACATGCGTCTACCAGGAATGCTCTACGGTCGCGTACTTCGCTGCCCGCACGCGCACGCGCGTCTAACGAAATTCGATTCTGCCGCTGCCTCGCGGATTCCCGGAGTTCAGGCCATTATTCAGACATCGCTCAAGGAGTTTCTTTTTCATGGGATGCCGGTAGCGGCCGTCGCAGCCACTACACCAGAAATCGCAGCCGACGCGCTGCACGCAATCGAAGCGGAATATGAAGTGCTTCCGCACGTCGTCAAGGCTGCTGAATCCCTAAGGCCCGGATCTCCGAAGGCATTGCCCGATGAAACTAATATTGAAGAGAAAGAAAAGCGCGGAGATGCCCAAAAAACTGATGCTGCTTTCGCCGAATGCGATGCGGTGGTCGAAGCTGAATACCAAACACCTCGCATTCATCACGCCTGTCTAGAGACGCACGGCCTGACGGTTGACTATCGCGGCGGCGATACTGCAACTGTTTACGCTTCCACGCAAGGAACGTTCACTATTCCGGGTGACGCAGCCAAAGCCCTCGAGCTCCCTGAAAGTGCGGTAACTTCTATCGTTGAGCACATGGGTGGCGGGTTTGGTTCCAAGTTTGGTATCGGCGTCGAGGGCATGCTGGCCTGCAAACTTTCAAAACAGACAAAAGCCCCCGTCAAGCTAATGCTCACGCGCTACGACGAATTTGTAATGGCGGGTAATCGCTCTGGCTCGTGGCAAAAATTCAAGGCGGGAGTGAAGAAGGATGGGACGCTCATTGCCTTGCGCGCCACGCAATATCGCCTTGGCGGGCTCGGCGATGGCTCGCAGGCCGGACAGCCTTACGTTTATCGAGTGCGTGATACCTACCGTGAAGTTTACGCCCTTCATACCAACGAGGATTCTTCCATCGCCATGCGTGCGCCCGGACACCCGCAGGCATCCTTCGCAATGGAATCTCTGATGGATGAGCTCGCATACAAGGTCGGCATGGACCCGGTTGCGTTTCGCAAGAAGAACCTGCGCGACGAGGTTTACCACCGGCAGCTGGATCGCGGCGCTCGCGAAATTGGCTGGGACCGGCGCAAGCCGACGTCGGAAGGACCCGGCCCATTGAAACGCGGGCTGGGTTGCGCTGTGGGTACGTGGGGAGGTGGTGGCAACGACCAGTGCAAGGTCGAGGTTACGGTGGCACGTGACGGTGGCGTGGTGGTCGCCGTGGGAACGCAGGATTTGGGAACGGGCACGCGCACTTTCACTCGCGCCATCGTCGCTGAAGAGCTGGGACTGCAAATCAAAGACATCGTCGAAAAGATTGGCAATTCAAAACTGGGCGGAGCAAATCCATCCGGTGGTTCAACCACCGCAGCGTCGCTGTCTCCTTCAGTCAAAGATGCTGCGATCAAGACTCGCCTGGCGATCGCAGAAAAGATCGCGCCGCTTTTGGGAGGAGTGAAACCAGAAGAGATCATTTTTGCCAATGGTCAGGCCAGCGCGGGCGGAAAATCGCTTGCATGGAAACAAGTCTGCGCCGCCCTTCCTGCCTCAGGCGTGGTGGCCCACGGCGTGTGGCGTTCGGATCTGCAAGCCAGAGGGGTGCATGGTGTCTGCTTTGCCGAAGTTGAAGTAGACGTTGAAACTGGGCACATTCGGCCGATCAAGATGGTCCAGGTCCAGGACGGAGGGCTTCCACTCAACCGGCTCACAATGGAAAGTCAGATTAATGGCGGGATGATTCAGTCGCTCGGGATGGCGTTTTGGGAAGGGCGAGTGATGGATGCCGTGCTTGGAATGCAACTCAATCCTGGCTTCGGTGATTACAAATTGCCCGGGTCGCTCGAGATTCCGGAAATGGTGCCCATCATTGACGACGACGATAAGCGCGAGGTGGTCATCGGCATTGCGGAAGCATGCATCATTCCGGCGCTGGGTGCCCTGGCAAACGCCGTGTTCAATGCCTGCGGCGTGCGCGTGCGTGAGTTGCCTATCACGCCAGACAAGATACTCATGGGGACGTTGGATGGGAGGAACCTCGCATGAAAGCATTTGAGTGGGTCAATGCCGGTAGTATTAGCGAGGCGGTGCAATTATTAACGTCGGCTCCCACCTCGCGCGACATGGATGAGGCCCCGCGGCCCATTGCCGGCGGGCAGGATCTTCTGACGACCATGAAAGACTACACCACACGACCTGTCCGTGTAGTCAATCTCAAGAGCATTCGCGGTCTTAATCTTATCCAGGGCAACGCACGGCGCGGATTGACTTTTGGCGCGTTGGTCACCCTGAGCCAATTGGAAGAACATCCCGTCATTCGCACGAGCTTTCCAGGACTTGCCGAAGCAGCACACTCGATCGCAACGCCGCAGATTCGCAACCTGGGTACGGTCGGCGGAAATCTCTGCCAGCGTCCACGATGCTGGTATTTCCGGTTGGAAGAAGTGATTTGTCTGAAAAAGGGTGGCTCCGAGTGCTATGCCGCAAAAGGGGAGAACAAGTACAACGCGATTTTCGGTGGTGGTCCATCGTACATAGTCCACCCGTCGGATCTAGCGCCAATGCTGGTCGCGCTGGGCGCCAGCGTTTCCGTCACGGGTGCCGCAGGCACGCGGACGATTCCGCTAGATAAGTTCTTCACGTTGCCCTCCGAAGGAAGTATTCGGCGTGAAAACGTTCTTAAGAATGACGACATCATCACACAAATACACGTGCCTGCTTCATTGTTTGCGGCCCACTCAACTTACTTGAAGTTCAAAGAACGCGAGTCGTTGGATTTTGCGCTAGCTTCCGTAGCGGCAGCGCTCCAGCTTGGCGCGAATAAGAACGTAACTCAGGCGCGCATTGTGTTGGGTGGCGTGGCTCCTGTCCCCTGGCGCGTACCCGAGGCGGAGAAGTTTCTGATCGGCAAGACCTTGAACGCCGAGGTGCTCAAAGAAACCGCAAAGCTGGCGCTTGCCGGGGCAGAGCCACTAGAAAAGAACGGCTACAAGATCCCGCTGGCGCAAACCCTTGTTCGTCGCGCGCTGGCGAAAGCAGGTGGAGTGACAGCTTAGTTGGGCTGAACGTAAACAGCCGTTCCGTTTAGAAAGCAGAACAGCCGTTCCGTTTAGAAAGCGCACTTGTGCGCCCGCGGAAGAAACGAGTCGACCGTCGGGCCATGTAAAGCAAACTGTTAGTTTGCGTTGACTGGTTACCCGATAGATTTAGTGAAACCATAGAAGGCGGGAGGTAGCGAATGGCAGATGAACTATCCAATCCAGGAGAGAGCGCTCCGGAAAGCCCGGCTGCACTCCCAACCGCTTTCTGCGGTTCGCTCCGTTCAAAGAAATTCTTTATGCTGGATTCAGTGGCGACCAACGCTGAACAGTATCTCGATGCCAGCAATCATTGTTGGTGCCGTGAAACACAGCAAGTTATCGGCCCCGATGGTGGCCGCGCCACCCCTCAGCGTTGCACGCCCGGCCGATCGTGTTACACTTCTGCTCTGGAGCAGGGATTATGAAGACAAAGGGCTAGAGTTCAACGTTATTGCTTTTCGAAAGATTAGGCTGAAGTTGTACTAGAAGCGCCCGGCATTACGGAGGTGCGAAGATGCGAAAATTATGGGTTCTCCCGATTCTACTGGTAGTTCTGGCAGTGTTTTCCGGCGCCATAACTATCACTTCATTAGGTGAGTCGGTTGCCGTTCGAGGTGATTACGTTGAGGTGCGGACCGCCAGCGTTTTTGCCGGAGCCTGTCATTACAATGGCGAGGTCACTACCACCGGACGTGATGCGCTGATGGCATGGAACGTGAACTCGGGGCAGTGGCGAGGAGTAGATTTAGCGGGCGTTAGAGTTGTCGCTATTGTAACCGCCGACGCAAATCTTTCTGACAACGACGCCGCCCGCCAGTCTGAAATCGTCATCGGAAACAATGCCTCGGACGAGCAGTCGCGCGCGATTCTCGAGGCGGTTAGGAGCAAGTACGCGACTTCCCTTGGCAGGATCATCTCCGTGCGTCGTGGGCCACTGAGCTTCGAACATCAGGGCAAGACCTACTCTGTTACTGCGAACAACGTGGCTTCGATTGACGTTGAAGCCATGCCCAACGATCTATGCTGCAAGATGCCTAATCTTGTCTGGTATTCGCCGCTCGTACCGCTGGAGAACCGCAAAGTCGGCTATACAACTAAGGCTCGATACGCGGGTGATGTTATTGGTGATGCGTGGCAGCGATCCGGCGAGAACAGTGCTTTTTACGGAAGGTTTTCTTTCTAGATAGGTCTTTGGTCTTTGCTTTTTGTACTTTTGTACTTTGAGCTTTGTGCTTCGAACTTTGCAATTAGCTTTTCAACCTAAACCCTTCGGATAACAAAAAAGGGCCCAAGTTCAAAGATCAAAGACCCAAGACCAAAGTCCAAAAGCCCTTTTCAAAACTTCCCTTCCTTAACGCGGTCGATGCGTTTGTCCGGCAATTCCATGCTTTGTTGTACGCTGAAGTTCTCAACGTCCTTCATTAGAAAAGTTGGAACATCCGGAGCGTGCTGCGCTCGCAGCCGGTAAAAATCAGCGCCTCTAACATCTTTCAGTACAAACGCCGGGCGCACGTCGACATTCAGATAGCTCACCGTGACGTTATCCATTTCTATGCCATTGACGTGGCGAATAAAGAAACCGTACGCAGGCATCTCCCCAAACATCACCGGCTCCGGATAGTCTTTCTCTTTCTCGGGTGGGTCAAGCGCGGCCTGCTCTTTCGTGCCGCCGCCCTGGTAGTAGATGCGGATATTGCTCAATCTCAGATCTTCAATCGGATGTTCCGGAATGCCGCTGATGATCGAGGCATATTTCGCATCGGCATTGTAGACAACGACATTGCTGATGAGCACGCGCCGCAGTTTGCCCACAGTGGTCGTTTCCTTTGGTCCTCTTGCCCGATTGCCTAGCCGGAGAAAGAATGGTGAGTTTGTGATGTCGCGCATCGTGATGTTGGTAATAGTCACGTCTTCCAGAAAGCCACCGTCAACGCTTTCGAGAGCAAACCCTCGCGAATAGTCGAAGACGCAGTTGGATATTGTGATGTTCTTGAAACCGCCATTCGATTCAGTGCCAAACTTGATTCGACCTGTCGGACTATTGTGACTGTACTTGTTGTACTCGCGCTTGTACGTGCCGTCGAGGAATGTGCCTTCGTCATAACCGCTGACCTGACAGTTTGTGATCGTCACGTTTTCCGTCGCGCGCGCGTAACCGAGCGCGAAACTGCTCTTGGGACAAATGCCATCATCGAAGGGTGAGTTGACACTGCAGTTTGAGATGCGCACATTGCGACAAGCATCAATGTCGATACCATCGCGATTAGTGTCGATCTTGACGTTATCGATGGTGAGATTGTCGACACCGGTTGCAAGTATCGCGAAGTGTCCACCGTGCAGGATCGAGATGTCGCGGATCAAAACATTGCGGCAGAGTTTCAGGCTGATTGATTTATTGCCCCAACCGGATTCGACCGCATCGCGCGGGTTGGGATAACCGAAGGGCCGTTGGGGCTCGCTGGCGCGCGCTTTCTCCAACGCGTCATTCTGTTCCTTCGTTCGCGACTGCCCACCACTACGGACCAGTCCCTTTCCCCAGATCATTCCCGGTCCAAGTATTGAGATGTTTTCCAGGTTCTCGCCCCAGATCAGACTGTTGTGCCAATGACTGTGCCCGAAGTCCTGATAGGCGTCCCACTGATTAGGCTCAGGCGGATCATAGCTCACGCCTCTTGAAGTTTCGGCGGCCACAATTGTCGCGCCCTGATCGATGTACAGCGAGACATTGCTCTTCAAATGAATTGAGACTGAAAGATAGGTGCCGGCGGGAAAGCGTACCTGGCCACCGCCTTTGGAAGCTGCGGTAGTGATCGCTTTATTGATTGCCGGAGTGTCGAGAGTCTTGCCATCACCCTTCGCGCCAAAGTCTCGCACATCATAAATACCGGTTTCTTTCGCAGGGCCGCTGACCCAGGGGTTGCGAGGTGCAACAGCGGCGTGGGCGGAGGTTCTTATCGCTCGACCGGACAGCGTAAAACAGCAAATCGAGGCAAGAATGAAGAAAAGCGCAAGTTGAGTTTGGCCTTTAGTTGTCATCATTTAGCTCCATTGGCATGGTGGAATCCGGTCCGCCCCGGCAAAAACAATGCTTGCTTATAACACGTTTTCATGTAATATGTCTCTTCTTAGGACAAATTCTTCAATCCAGTTCCGGCAGCTTTTAGCGAAATCCAACTCCGTGCCAGGGAAGCTTCCAGCAGCAGGGCAGATTGTCTTGGTTCCCAGGGATTCTGGTTCGCCTCGGAGGTAGACTTCTGATGCGCAAGATCGATCCTAAACGCTTCAAGATCGCGAAACGGCATACGTCCCGCGAAATTAACCGGCAGATCGCCCTAACCCTAATCCGGACGCATCAGCCTGTTTCTCGCGCGGATCTGGCCCGCCTTATGGGTACGAGGCGCGGAGTCGTTTCGATATTGGTTAATGAACTGCTGGCAGAGGGCCTCATCTTCGAAGGCGCGACCGGTCAGGGTGGAGGTCGTGGACGCAAACCCACCTTTCTTTACATCGACTCACGTGAGCGCTACGTCATTGCGGTTGACATACGCGCAACACGCACGTACCTCATGGCTACTGACTTGCTCGGTAAACCCCTCGTCGGTATCACCAGCTTCGCAACGAACCGCACGCTGGGAGTTTTGATCTCCAATCTCAATCAGAAGATCAGATCCATTGTCGCAGACCATCAGGCGGTCGCCACCTGTCAGGGAGTCGGTGTGGTCGTGCCTGGCATGACTGACCCCAAAACGGGTCGTATACTCCATGCTCCAACACTCGGCTGGCGGAATGTAAACCTAAAGGACCCACTCGCCGCGGCAATTGATTTGCCGGTCCATGTAGAGAATTCGGGCCGAGCGTGCGCTCTCGCCCAGGTATGGGCCACGCGTGAACACGCACATATCGGCGATCTGGCATTTGTCAGCGTCTCTGACGGCGTCGGCGTGGGCATTGTTGTCAATGGAGAGATTCTGCGCGGGCAACATAATATCGCCGGCGAGTTTGGCCACGTCCCGCTCAACATCGATGGACCACGCTGTTCGTGTGGCGCGACTGGCTGCTGGGAGGCCTACGTTTCAAATCTGGCGACGCTGTCTCGTTACTTTGGACGCAATCAAAGCGAGCAGAAGCCAATGTCAGCGGAAATGGCGACCTTTAACATCGAAGACCTGATCTCGCGCGCTCGAAATGGTGATGGAAAGGCCCTGGCTGCATTGCAATCTACCGGTCGTTATCTTGGTCTTGGCCTGGCTTCAATCATTAATGCAGTTGATCCCGGGCGCCTTTACATCGGCGGCGAAATCATCGCCGCTTGGGATTTGATCGAATCGTCGGTGAAAGCGGCTCTGGCAGAGCGAGCTCTGACGGACCTCGCCGCACGAACCGAGATTAGAACAGTATCAGTCGAAGAACATCCGCGATTGCGAGGAGCCGCGGCACTGGTGGCAGCTCCAGCATTCGCCGCGCCGATGGTGGCGTAAACCGAAACAAGCAGTTTCCCAGGTCTATGACGCTGCGTCTATTAGCACGCCGCGGAAATACTCCAGTTGAGGCGTTGCAGGATTCTTCTTACAAAATGATCGGAAGTTGGTCTTGCCTGCCCCGTTACTAATCCCCTTTGGAGGTCCAGACATGAATAGCGAAAAGCCTACCCGGTTCCACGGTCCCTCTTTAAGATTTGTGTGTGGCATTCTACTGGTCGCGGCGTGCAGCGCTGCGAGCATTTGCGCCCAAACAGTGGTTGGACGAATTTCCGGTACTGTGAAAGACGCTTCTGGCGCTGTAGTTCCAAACACAACTGTTACCGCTACCAACACGGCCACCAACCTGGCGCGTAGCGGCATCACTGACGAAGATGGTTTCTTCACGGTAACAAATTTACCGGCCGGCACTTACGTCGTCACCGCGGAACAAACGAATTTCAAGAAGGCTGTTCTGGAAGGCGTCAGCGTGACGGCGGACGCCAAGCTGACGGTCAACCTAACGCTCGAGGCTGGCCTGGTGTCGGAGATGGTCCAGGTTGTGAGCACTTCCGGGGAGACCGTGAACACGACGTCGGGGGAAGTGGCGCGGGTAATCGACAAGCAACAAGTGCAGAATCTTGCGCTCAATGGGCGCAACTACATCCAGCTTCTCTCGCTGGTGCCCGGTGTAGCACTGACCACCGACGACCAACTGGAGTTGACGACAAGTTTAGCAACCGGCAACCAGTCGATCAATGGAAACCGCGGTCAGACCAACAACGTAACCATCGACGGCGGCTTTAACCTGCAATCCGGCAGCAATGCGAGCCAGATTAACAATCTTGGTATCGACTTTATCCAGGAAGTCAAAATACAGACTGCAAATTTCTCCGCCGAGTACGGACGCAACTCCGGGGCCCAGGTAAGCCTTGTCACGAGGAGTGGCGGCAATGACTTTCACGGTAGCGCCTTCGAGTTCATACGCAACGATAAGCTCGACGCGCGTCCGTTTTTCGCTCCGGTCAGACCCACTCTGCGCTTCAACAATTTTGGCTACAGCTTTGGTGGCCCTATTATCAAAGACAAGTTTTTCTTCTTCGGCGGTCAGGAGTGGAAGTACATTCGGCGTTTGTCTAATGCCCAGCGGCGCACAGTGCCAACTCTGGCAGAGCTTAACGGTGACTTCTCATTCCGCCTGCGTGGTCCAGATGGAGTTGTGGGAACGGCTGACGATGGAGTGCTCAGAGATCCGAACTTTGCTGCCAACACTTGCGTCGCGCCAGTCATTACGAATGGAGTCGTCACAACTCCTGCTAACCGCACCGGATGTTTCGGCGGCAATAATGCTGGCCTGAGGAACATCATTCCGACCAACCGGATCACCGTTGATGGTCTCGCGATTGCCAAAGTCTTCAGGACGGCAATCGGCCTGGCCAGCGGTTTTACAAACAGCCCCATTGCCAACAATGTTACCTTTCAGCAACCGAATCCACTGGATTACCGTGAGGACCTTATTCGCCTTGACTACCGGTTCAATTCCAAACACAGCGTGTACGGGCGGTACATCCACGACAAGAATGTTCTGATCGATCCGTTCGGCACATTTATTACTACTCAACTGCCGACAATTCCCAGCAATCGCTTGCGTCCGGGAACGTCGATTCAGATTTCACACACCTGGCT
>DATBRN010000058.1:0-5590 GCA_036560225.1 Pyrinomonadaceae bacterium
CTGTTTACAAACTCAGGCTGACGAAGAAGGATCCGGTCGGAAACTATGAGGCCGACGCGGCTGCGATGTCCGCTAGCGCCGCCACGATCTTCATGGTGGAGTAAGTCACCCTTAGTTTGCCTTCATTGCCTATCCTGGAAATGCAGACCTCCCGCTGATCTGGTGTGAAAAGACCAGATCAGAGCGAGAGGTCTATTAGCTGTACCTAACACGCCTGCGAGGCAGGCGACCTGGGCGTTTCCGGCCAGGTCGCTCGCTCGCAACGGCTTACTCTATTGAAACCTACGGCCCAAACGTGATGGTCACGGTCACCGTGGCGCCGCCATCGGGATCGGACACACTAAAGGTCTTGGCGTCGTCATCCGTCAGACCACCCGTCACGTTGTTCACGTGCGGCGAGGTATTGATCCTACCCACGAACGTGCAGGATAAGTGGTGATCCGGTGCGATGTTGATCGGCAGCGGGCCGCAGTCCGTGCTGACGACTTGTTCGAACCCGTTCCCGGCGGCATGCGTCGCGGAAATGTCGCCGAACTTATTATCGCTGAGGGTGTTCACCGTCATCGTATCGATCGTAGAATTGTTGGTCACTACGACCTCGTAGCTAACGTCTGCCGTGAACGTCGCCGATTTTGCTGTCTTGGTCAGTGATGGCGCTGTCTCGACGTCCGCGACCGTAACCGTGGCGTCACCAGTATCGCAGAGATTGGTGTGGCCGAAGCTATCGGTTCCGCAGGCTGTCACAGTGTCCTTGACCTGCTGACCGGTATCCCCACTCGTGTGGCGCCCGACAAAGGTACAGATGTAGGGATTACCCGCGACGTTACCCGCCGGGATTGTTACCAGCGCGCAGGTCGTGCTCACGACTTGTAGAAAACCTCCACCGGCGGCGTGCGCCGTGGTGATGTTGCCGAACTTGTCATCGGTGAGGCTGTCGAGCGTCACAGAGGCCTGCGCCGCGTTGTTCGTCACCGTGACGGTATAGGTCACATCGCCACCCGTTTCGGGGAAGGTGCTCGGGTCCGCCGACTTCGCAACGTCGATGGTCGCCGTCTCGGTGAAGATGTCGACAGTAAATCCGGGTTCGCAGTTACACTTCGAGGGCGAACCTGGGAAGGCATCCTCCGTCTCGTTGCACACCTCGTTCGCTCCCGATTGCCGCCAGCTCGTGCAGTTTGGCAACTTGAGCTTGCCGGTGATGGGGTCCGGTTCGCACTTCACGGTCAGTGTAAGGTGGAGGAGTTGAGGGTTATGAGCGTCGTCGATGTCACCGCACACATCGCCTGCCTGAAAGCTTTTACCCGGTATAGCATCAAGATTGATGGGGTTGCTTGAATTTCCGTCGAGCGTAGTGAGCTTACACTGCCCGGTCAACGCTCCGTCGCCATTGCTATCGCCATCGGTAGAGAAGTAGATACCGATGTCATAGCGGGCCTGGGCGGTCAGCAGCACTTCATAATCCGCCGAGAACGTGACATTCCCACCCTCATTACATGTGCACCTTCTGTTCGCGCCCGTGCCAGTGCATGAGCCCCCGGAAGTGATGTCGATATTGGTCGCTCGGGCAACCCGGACATCATTGGCCGTACAGCCAAGACTCTGGGTGAGGCCGTGGTTTGTGTAGTTGGTCTGCATACAGACGCTCACCGGATCAAGTGCAGACGCCGGCTGGGGTCCCAGGAGTAGCCCTCCCAGCACCAAGGCACCGAGGAACAGGCTACAGATACCGAGCCTGGCCCACTTTCTTTTCTTTTTACACATTTATTTTCTCCTTCCGTTTCTTGCCCGCGTGCTTGCGTCGGTGATTTAACGAGGGACTGTTTGTAAACGTTCGTGGCCACGCACCCACCACGGGACGCAGCATTCGCAAGCGACGGCGTTTGTACAGGAAACCGCCGTGCTCATCAATTTTGGATTTTGGTCTCATTGGACTTTGGTCTAACTCCGCGCGCCGAGTTGTTAGATCGGTTTGAGAACCACGCAGGCGGATTGCACAGTTGATCGTCGGAGCGGCGATCAAAGAGGAGGTTGACTTGGTTTCAAGGAGTCTTTCACCGCCGTGTGCTGATGCTGATAAGGGGCGCATTGGTCTTGTTGGGGTAACCACAAAATCGAGCAGAAGAATGCGCGGGGGACCGCTCAGGGAAAGCAGCCGGAACTGAATGACCTATAAAGTTGGCCGAGAAGGGAGCCGGGGAGGACGGGTGAGAAGGGTAGACCCAGTGCAGGTGAGAGCTGAAAGCCGTGAACCACCCGCACTGGTGATAGCGGCCTAGGTGTAAAGTGGGGACTAACTCATTGTGCCGTGAGTAGAGTATCTATAGCATCCTAGAGCCGGTCGTGCATTTCCCAATACTTGCCCTGCTCGCCCGAGCAGTTGGCGGCCTCGGCGGCTTTGAATGCCAGCGGATGAATCGATGCTAGAGGAATTCACGGAGCACGTATCTGATGTTAGCGGTCTTGACGTAATCGTTG
The DNA here is from genome assembly GCA_036560225.1 of Pyrinomonadaceae bacterium. Classification (GTDB taxonomy): domain Bacteria; phylum Acidobacteriota; class Blastocatellia; order Pyrinomonadales; family Pyrinomonadaceae; genus PSRF01. Next base: position 2,476 of record DATBRN010000058.1, read on the forward strand.
TCAATCTGGGGCATGGTGTCACGAAAGTGACGGCTACAGAAAGGACACTGATAGTCAGTGAACTCGACGAGCGTAACCTTGGCGTCTTTGTTTCCCTTCGTTGCACCGCCCTCAATACTGACAAATAGTAGGGTTCTCTGGTGTGGGCCCGGCGGCAACTGGCGGAGCCTGCCCTGGCTTGAGCATCTCTATAAGCGTTTGTAGATCTTTTTGGATTGCGGTTTGGCTCGCTTTGAGCGCCTCGACTCCCGTTTCAATTCGTTTAAGTCACTACTGCCCTGGGAAAGCCAGAGGCGGTAAAAAACAGGCTCCACCCAAGCATTACTGCGACGAAAAGTAAGATCCGTTTCATTTCGTATTTCCTCCAGAGTTCGCGCTCCGTTATCTAAAAATGTGACTTCGGCCTTGAACGGAGCAGCTGATGTTAGAGATACCAGCGGTCAAACCTAGTGGTTATCGGTAATTCAATATAATGGAAATCAGAGCTCACATTCTATTGGATTTAAGCCCATTGGACTTTGCTCTAGCTGCATTCATCGAATCTTCGCTCTAATTCGAACGACGAGAGTAAGATTTATATTTTCACTGGACTTCTTCGAGATGAGGCTTTGCTAAGGGTCGGGGAGTAGAATCTTTCTGCAACGGGCGGCTTTGACTCACAAACAGCGCCAGCTGAGTACGGCCCGAGACATCGAGTTTCCTAAAAATTGTTGTCAGGTGAGCCTTAACTGTTTTTTCGCTGATACCAAGTTGACTTGATACCGTCTTGTTGGGTTCCCCTATAGCGATCAGCGAGGCAATTTCACGTTGGCGGGCGCTCAATGTGTTCAAGGCATTGTAGGGCCCGTGCGCGCTGCCTGCCGATTTCAAACTGCTGTTCTTCGAAAGCGGCTTGAAGCCGCCTAGCTCCTCGATCAGCATGGATACAAATTGACGCCCAATCCAGATCTCACCTTTTGAAACGACGTGTGCAGCTCTCTTAAGAAGTGATGTGCTGAGATCCTTGCGGGCATAACCCTTCGCCCCCGCCCTGATAGCAGCAACTGCCTCCTTTGAAGTTGGATTGCTCGTCAGAATTACGACACGAGTCGAAGGGCTTGCTTTTATTATGGTGCGCAGAAACGAGATTGTGCCGAAGTGGCTGGTATCATAATCGACAAGAAGAACCGATGGCTTAAATTCACTCAGGAAATGAAACAACGCTTGCTTGTCGCCAATCTCGTGTATCGGACGCGCTCCGGCTAGCGCTTCACGCCAGCGGCGACAAAGCGATTTTGATGGGCTTGCAATTAGAATCATAAATTTGTTTCGGACATTAGATCAGGCTCATGATCATAAGCCGCCTCAGCAATGCTAATAGGCCCCCCGGCAATGGGCGCCCCGAAGCGCGTGTGACACATGAAGTTAATTTTTTTACGGAGCTATTTCCTGCGGTCAGCGCGCAGCTGATGACCTACATATGGTTTGAGGGGCTGGGGGATTTTTTTCGATTCCTCCTTCGTCTGGGATTAAAGATTCGCGTTCCCGTGACTCGTGAGCAACCGGTATGCCACTGGAGAAGCTTGAGGCGCGCAAGAACGAAGACATTGAATTATAGGATGATTTTCGCGAGGAGTAACTCTGATCCAGTCTGAGACATTAAGGGTGAAACGCATCTCAACCGATACGACGGGAGAAAAGAAGGTATAACTACCCGATTTCTGCTGGTATCGCTCGATCGAGTGTAGAAATTACATGGGAGGCGGGCTGGAGTTGGATGTAGTCGCGCAACGCGGTGGTTCGGAAATCGCTACGGATATTGTGTCAGTAGCAAGCTGGTGAGCTCCGTGTATTGGTTGCAGAATAGTGTGTAGCTTCGTCGGACAAGATTCTTAAAGTACTGGAGTTTCGACCGGCAGAGAGACGGAGGACCATTTTTCCCGTTGGTTAGTGAATGGATTGTCGGAGGAGACGTTCGGCAATCGCGGTCGTTATTCGGCGGGGTACCCAGGCTTCTCCGCGATCAACGGCACGAACCGATTTTGCGAGAAGAGTATGAATGTCCTTCTTTTCGAGGTAACCGATGGCGCCGTAGCAGAGAGCGTCGACGATTTCGGTCGTCGACGCACGTTGGCACAATAGAATGATCCTGGTCCGAGGATTACGCCAGCGAAAGATCGATAGCACGTGATGCCCGCGCTCGCGAATCAGATTAAGATCGATAAGTAGTATTCGCGGCTTCCGCGTGACCACCGCTTTTACCGTTTCAATCATGTTTTCGGTGCACGCTAAGACTCTGACTCCTCTTTCTTTGCTCAGCGCGTCGCGGCACGTAGCGTAGAAATTTGTGCTATCGCCTATGATCACGGTTGTCTCTGACATCGAGCCTTCGTGGGAAAGGTTTTGGCCACAGCTGAGTGGCCGTTAATGTCTGAGGACGTTGGGCGCTTATTTTCTAATTTGCAATAGGACTAAAGGGCAATGAGACTTTAGTCGGGGGTTTGAGATTGGAATCGTAATGCAAGGGATTGCGCTGACTCACAAACAGCGCCAGCTGAGTATGCCCCGATACACCGAACTTTCTAAAAATTGTCGTCAGGTGAGCCTTAACCGTTTTTTCGCTGATACTAAGGTGGCTTGAGATAGCCTTGTTGGGCTTTCCTGTAGCGATCAGCGAGATAATTTCACGTTGGCGGGCACTCAATGTGTCTAGAACCGGCGCGGGCCGATTTTTTCCTGATTTCAAATCCACCTCTTTGCGAATTTGGTTGAAGCTCGCTAGTTCCTGGATAAGCATCGATACATATTTACGCCCAATCCAGATCTCACCGTCGCAAACCGCATGGACAGCTTTCCTGATGAGCGGTCCGCTCAGATTTTTGGGGCCATATCCCTTTGCCCCTGACTTGATCGCGGCAACCGCTCCGTTTGCTGTTGGATCGCTCGTGAAAACTATGACACGGGTAGAAGGGCTTGTTTTAATTATGGCGCGGAGAAACGAGATTGTGCCGAAGTGGTCGTTGTCGTAGTCGACAAGAAGAACCGATGGCTTAGATTCACGCAGGAAATTAAACAACGCTTGCTTGTCGCCAATCTCGTGTATCGGACGCGCTCCGGCTAGCGCTTCACGCCAACG